>NZ_JBEXVF010000057.1:0-62243 GCF_040629235.1 Amycolatopsis sp. NPDC005961
CCTCGGCCCGGTCCGGCGCCGGGCCGGTGTCCAGCAGGAGGTTGGCCCGGAACCGCCGCTCGTCCAGCGCGACACCGGGCGTGCGCTCGGCCAGCCAGGCCAGCGACGACGTCGTGACGAGGTGGACGGGCGCTTCGTCGTGGTGCGGGATCTCCGCTTCCTTCGCCAGCTCGGCACCCGCGATGCCGAGCGCGGCGGCGATCTCGCCGCCCGCCGCGTCCCCGCGGAGCACGCGGCCGTCCGGGAAGGTCACCACCGGGACGTCGCCGTCGTAGCGCGCGGCGAACGCGTGCAGGCCGGGCATCCGCCGGAAGCGGTGGGAGTTCTTGCCGCTGCCGAACTTGCCGTCGGCGTCGTGGACCGCGTAGAGGCGGTCGCCGTCGAGGCCGCGCTCACCGACCGTCGCCTCGGTCAGCCGCTCGCCCGCCATCGACTTCACCGGATAGCGCCAGAGCGCCGCCACGACCCCCATCGCCCCAGCGTAACGCGCGGAAGGGCCCGGCGGCTTCCTCGTCCGCCGGGCCCTTCCGCACCGATCCCGCTCAGCCCTGCGAGCGCGGCATGCCCGCCGGCGGCGTCGGGGTGTTGTCCGCGCCGACCGCCGCGCGCGGCTGCACGCTCGTGCCCATCTCGCCGGTGCGCTGCGCCGGCGTCTCGGCCATCTGGTGCTCCATGTTCGAGATCCACCCGCGCCAGCGGTCCTGCGCCGGCTTGATCAGGCCGCCGCCGAAGCCGACGACGATCACGCCGCCGATCGTCGCCAGCACCGCGATCAGGACCGGGCCGGTGATGGCCGTCGCGATGTTCACCTGGCCGAGTGCGGCGATGATGCCGAACGCCATGATCAGCCAGTAGGCGCCGGTGGCCAGGTAGCGGCCGGCCGGGCGGCCCGACATCGCCGACGAGACGACGTCACGCACGACCTTCGCGATGGCCGCGGCGACCACGACCAGCACCAGCGCGACCACGATCCGCGGCAGGAACGCGATGATGTCGTTGAGCAGCTGGCTCACCGGGTTGGTCGGCCCGAACACGCCGAACGCCAGCTGCAGCGCGATCAGCAGGATGAAGTAGTAGACCAGTTTCACGAGGATCCCGGCCGCGTCGATCTTCTGCTGGCCGATGCTGCCGGAAAGGCCGGTCTTCTCGATCAGCTTGCCGAAGCCGACCTTTCCGAGCACGAGACTCAACCCTTTCGCGACGGCCTTCGCGATCAGCCAGCCGATCAGCAGGATGATCAGGAAACCGACGAGTTTCGGGACGAACGTGGCCACCAGGTTCCACGCTTGCCCGAGCCCGTCCTTCAGTTGCTGGCCCATACCGACTCCCTCTAGGTGTTTCGCACCGAATCGTCGCGATTCGGGTGGTGCGCGCTGTTGTGCACCGGATCGTTGATCAGGTACCCAGCCGCGGCAACTCGTGCGCCCCACTATCGAGTGAGACGACTGGCGCGCGAAGATCACCGTTGGCCATAATGGTTTCACCGGTGGGGACCGGGGAGACGAGGCCGTCCGGCGCAGCGTAAACCGCAAGCGCCGGGCGGCCTCGAGCATTTGGCGGAACTCGCGCCTCGGCCGCCCGAAAAAACGGCCCCCGAGCGCCGGAGCACTCGGGGGCCGGTGAACAGCCGGAAAACGTCAGGCGGCGCGCAGGGCGTCGCGCAGTTTCACCTTCGCGCCGGTGCGCATGACCGCATTCCGGTAGATCCGCGCGGCCAGCCAGATCAGCCCCGGAATCATCAGCAACACCAGCACCACCGACAACGCGGCCTCCCACACCGGGACCCCGCCCATCGCCAGCCGGATCGGCATCAGCGTCGGCGAGAACACCGGAATCACGGAAAGCACCTCGACGAACGTGCTGCCCGGGTTCGACGGCAGCACCGAAATGCCGATCACGTACCCGGCGATCACGAACATCAGCGCCGGCATCGTCGCGCCGCCGACGTCTTCCTGGCGCGAAACCAGCGCGCCCAGCGCGGCGAACACGATCGAGTACATGAAGAACCCGAGCAGGTACCAGACGATCAGCCACACGACGGTACCGACGGCCGACGAAAGCGAAAGGTCCGGCAGCGCGCCGGTGGCGGTCACGGTGACCAGCCCGCCGACGCCGATGACGAGCATCTGGATCAGCCCCACCACGCCGATGCCGAGCACCTTCCCGGCCATCAGCTGCCACGGCTTGATCGTCGACAGCAGCAGCTCGACGACCCGGGACGTCTTCTCCTCGACGACGCCCTGCGCCACGGTCTGGCCGTTGATCATCAGCGACAGGTAGATCAGGATCCCGGCGGCGATGCCGAGCCCCAGCTGCGCGCCGTTGTAGTCGTACGGCTGCTCCAGCGGCGTGTCCTCGATGAACTTCGCCGACGCGATCGCGGCCTTGAACCGCGCCGGGTCGCCGCCCAGCGCCGTGATCTGCTGGTCGATCGCGACCTGCTGGGACAGCAGCTGCAGGACGTTGGCGAGCTTGCCGTCGAGGTCCTTCTTCACCTGGACGTGCACGGTCTTGCCGTCGCCGGTGAGCAGCGCGTCGATCGAGCCGTCGGCCAGCTTGGCGCGCCCGGCGGCTTCGTCGGCGACCTGGACGACGTCGATCTTTTCGTCGACCGTCTTCCCGCCGGCCTGCAGCGGCGCCGAGAACGCGGCGGTGGCCGGGGTGTAGCCGACCGTGGAGTCGGCGCCGCTGCCGCCCGAGATCAGCTTGAGCAGCACGATGCCGATCACGATCAGCAGCAGCATGACGACGGTGGCGACCCGGAAGGCCTTCGACTTCACGCGGGTGGAGATCTCGCGGGAGGCGACCAGCCCGACCGCCGCGGCCGGGCTCATCCGGACGTCTTGGACCGGTGTGCTCATGCCGGAACCTCCTCGGTCGTGACGACGGAACGGAACAGTTCGGTCAGGGACGGCTGCTCGCGCGCGAACTCGCGGACCGGCCCGGTGGCCAGCGCCGCCTTGAGCACGGCCTGGTCGTCGGCACCTTCGCCCAGCTCGAGCTCGGTCACCGTGCCCTTCCGGCCCAGCACCTTCACACCGGGCAGGCCGTCGGCCCAGCCGTCGCCGGCTTCGGGGACGTCGACCCGCAGCCGGACGGCGCCGCCGGCCCGCAGCTCTTCGACCGTGCCGGCCTCGACCATCTGTCCACTCCGGACGATCCCGACGCGGTCGCAGAGCCGCTCCACGAGGTCGAGCTGGTGGCTGGAAAACACGACCGGCACGCCTTCGGCGGCTTTTTCCTTGAGCACCTGGCTCATCACGTCGACCGCGACCGGGTCGAGGCCGGAGAACGGCTCGTCCAGCACCAGGATCCGCGGCTCGTGCACCAGCGCCGCGGCCAGCTGGACGCGCTGCTGGTTGCCGAGGCTGAGCTTCTGCACCTCGTCGTCGCGGCGGCCGGCGACGCCGAGCCGTTCGGTCCACTTGTCCGCCGACGCCCGCGCGGCGGCGGCCGGCATGCCGTGCAGCCGCGCGAGGTAGGTGAGCTGCTCGGCCACCTTCATCTTCGGGTAAAGGCCGCGCTCCTCGGGCATGTACCCGATGTGGCGGCGCGTTTCGTGCGTGACGGGCCGGCCGTCGTAGCGGACTTCGCCGCCGTCGGCGGAAAGCACGCCGAGCGCGATCCGCATGGTCGTGGTCTTTCCGGCGCCGTTGCTGCCGACGAACCCGAAAAGCTCGCCCGGCCGGACTTCGAACGTCATTTCTCGCAAAGCGACTACATCGCCGTAGCGTTTCGAGACCCTGTCGATCTCCAAACCGGTCATCCCGGTTCCCCCGTTCATTGCTGGCTGCCCCCGTTCGCGATCCTAGGCAGTCCGTACACGCACCGCATAGCACCGCGCGTTGCCGACCCGGGCTACGAAAGTTGCGGGCACGTAGGATCGCGGGCGCCATGGATGGAACCCCCGCCCCGCGCCAGGTGCCGAAGCACCACGGACTCTCCGCGAAGACGCTTCGGCGGCTGGAGCACGCCTCCGGCAGCTTGGCGAGCGCGAGCGTCGCGGTGATGGAGCGGCGGCTGTCGTGGTTCGCCCGGCTGCCCGCCGACCAGCGCGCCAGCGTCCTGCTGATCACGCAGGCGGGCGCCGCGGGCTTCGTCGACTGGCTGCGGGACGCGAAGGAGGCCCTGAAGCTGACGACCGAGGCATTCCGCGACGCGCCGGCCGAGCTGTCCCGGTGGGTCAGCCTGCGGCAGGCGGTCGGCATGGTGCGCCTGGCCATCGAGGTGTTCGAAGAGCAGCTGCCGGAGTTCGCCGCGAACGAGGCGGAGCGGGCCGCGCTGATCGAGGGAATCCTGCGCTACGGCCGGGAAATCGCGTTCGCGGCGGCGAACTCGTACGCGGCGGCGGCGGAGGCACGGGGCGCGTGGGACGCCCGGCTGGAGGCGCTGGTCGTCGACGGGATCGTCCGCGGCGACGCCGAGGAGTCGGTGCTTTCGCGCGCGACGGCGCTGGGCTGGGAACCGTCGGCGGCCGCGACGGTCCTGGTGGGCAACCCGCCGTCGGAGGACCCGCCGACGGTGGTGTTCGAGGTCCGCAGCCGCGCGGCCCGCGTCGGGCGCCCGGTCTTGCTGTCGGTCCAGGGCTCCCGGCTGGTGGTCGTGGTCGGCGGCCCGACCGAAGGCGGGGTGAAGGAGCGCGAGATCCTCGCCCGGATGTCGGTGGCGTTCGCCGACGGCCCGGTGGTGGCGGGCCCGACGGTGCCGTCGCTGGCCGAGGCGCACCACAGCGCGACGGAGGCGCTCTCGGGGCTGCGGGCGGTGATCGGCTGGCCGGGCGCGCCCCGTCCGGTCCGGTCGGCGGACCTGCTGCCCGAGCGCGCGCTGACGGGCGACGCCGAGGCGGAGCGCCTGCTGATCGACACGATCGCGCGGCCGCTGGAGGAGGCGGGCCCCACGCTGCAGCGCACGGTGGAGGCCTACCTCGAGAGCGGCGGCGTGCTGGAGACGTGCGCCAAGACGCTGTTCGTCCACCCGAACACGGTCCGGTACCGGCTGCGCAAGGCGGCGGACCTGACCGGCTGCCAGCCGACGGACCCCCGCGACGCGCTCGTGTTGCGGATCGCGCTCACCGTGGGACGGCTGGCCCGCGCCCGCGGCCTCTGGTGAGCCCTTCCCGAGACGGGCGTCACGTGATGGACTTAACAGCGAAAGGTGATTGAACCCGACAAGGCTTCCGGGTTACGCGCGAGCTTCTCCGGCGCGTCTTTGGAGGTTTCCGACAAAGACGCCGGGCAGACACTGTGAGCGTCGGCATCCCGGGGAACACCCTCCGCCGTGTTGTCTTGAAGGGTGACAGCAGCAGTCCTCGCTCCCGGCCAGGGGTCCCAGGCCCCCGGCATGTTCACGCCCTGGCTCGACCTCGACGGCGCCCGCGAACGCGTGGCGCTGTGGTCCGAGCGCGCGGGGCTCGACCTGCTCCGCCTCGGCACCGAGGCGGACGCCGACGAGATCCAGGACACGGCGGTCGCGCAGCCGCTGATCGTCGCGCTGTCGCTGCTCACGTTCGAACACCTCCAGGCCACCGCGCCGGTGCCCGCGGACGCGCCCGTCGCCGGGCACTCCGTCGGCGAGCTCGCCGCCGCCGCGATCGCCGGTGTCCTGAAGCCCGAAGACGCCGTCGCGCTCGCCGCCGTCCGGGGTGCCGAGATGGCGAAGGCGTGCGCGCTGGAGCCGACGTCGATGGCCGCGGTCATGCTCGGGGATCCCGAGCAGGTCGTCGCGTGGCTCGAAGAGCAGGGCCTGACCGCCGCGAACCGCAACGGAGCGGGACAGATCGTCGCCTCCGGTGCCGCCGACACCATCGCGAAGATCGTCGCCGAACCCCTGGAAGGCACGAAGATCCGCGCCCTCAAGGTCGCAGGCGCGTTCCACACGCAGTACATGGCGCCCGCCGAAGAGGCGCTGCGCGCCCACGCCGCCGAGCTGACCCCGGCCGACCCGACGCGCCCGCTGCTGTCCAACGCGGACGGTGCGGTCGTCACCAGCGGGGCCGAGTACCTGGACCGCCTCGTCGCACAGGTCACGCGGTCCGTCCGCTGGGACCTGACGATGGACGGCCTGGTCTCCCTCGGCGTCACCCGCACCGTCGAACTCGCGCCCGCGGGCACGCTGACCGGACTGGTCAAGCGGCAGCTCAAGGGCGTCGTCACCACTACCACCGCGCTGAAGACGCCGGCCGAGCTGGCGGCGCTGCGCCAGGAGGACGCCTCGTGACCGATCGACCCACCCTGAGCCTCAACCCCGGCTCCCGCGGCAGCCGCGTGCTGGGCATCGGCAGCGCGCAGCCGGAGAAGATCGTCACCAACGACGACCTCTCGAAGATCATGGAAACCAACGACGAGTGGATCCGCACGCGCGTCGGCATCATCGAGCGCCGCTTCGCCGAGAAGGACGAGCTGCTCACCGACTTCGCCGTCGCCGCCGGCACCGCCGCGCTGGCCGACGCCGGGGTCGACCCGTCCGAAGTGGACACGGTGATCCTGCCGAACTGCACCATGCCGACGCAGATCCCGAACGCCGCCGCCCAGGTGGCCGCGCGGATCGGCATCCCCGGCCCCGGCGCGTTCGACCTCAACGCCGCGTGCGCCGGGTTCTGCTACGGCCTGGGCGTCGCCTCCGACCTGATCCGCGGCGGCTCGGCGAAGAAGGTCCTCGTGATCGGCGCCGAGAAGCTCACCGACTCGGTCGACCCCACCGACCGCGCGAACGCGATCATCTTCGCCGACGGCGCGGGTGCCGCGGTCGTCGGCGAGTCCGACGAGCCGCTGATCGGCCCGGTCTCGTGGGGCAGCGCCGGCGACCTGGTCGACCTGATCGGGATGACCGAGGAGAAGTTCATCTACCAGGAGGGCCAGTCGGTCTTCCGGTGGGCGACGACCCAGATCGCGCCGATCGCCATGCGCGCGCTCGAGGTGGCCGGGCTCAAGCCGTCCGATGTGGACGTGCTGATCCCGCACCAGGCGAACCTGCGCATCGTCGAGGCGATCGCGAAGAAGCTCCGGGCCAACGGCGCCCGTGACGACATGGTAGTCGCCGACGACATCAAGTACTCCGGCAACACCTCGTCGGCGTCCATCCCCCTCGCGCTGGACCACATGCGCAAGGCCGGGACGGCGAAGTCCGGCGATGTGGTGCTGGCGGTCGGGTTCGGCGCGGGCCTGTCCTACGCCGGGCAGGCGTTCGTCTGCCCCTGATCACCGTTACGCTCCCCGCGGGCACTCGCCCAAGGGCAACCAGACCCGAGTAAGACCGAGAAGGGAACTACCCCATGGCTGACAACACTGAGATCCTCGCCGGCCTCGCCGAGATCGTCGAAGAGGTGGCCGGTGTGGCTCAGGACGACGTCACCGCCGAGAAGTCGTTCGTGGACGACCTGGACATCGACTCGCTGTCGATGGTCGAGATCGCCGTGCAGGCCGAGGACAAGTTCGGCGTCAAGATCCCGGACGACGAGCTCGCCAACCTGAAGACCGTGGGCGACGCGGTGAACTACGTGTCGGCCAACTCGAAGTAAGTCCTCTTCCCTCCTTGAGGAGACTCCCATGAGCAACCACGACGTCGTGATCACCGGTCTCGGCGCCACCACACCGCTCGGCGGGGACGTGACGTCCACCTGGGACGGTCTGCTGGCCGGGCGGAGCGGGATCCGGGCGATCGAGGCCGACTGGGTCGAGGAGCTGCAGCTGCCGGTCAAGATCGGCGGCATGCTCGCCGTCGATCCGTCGGAAGTCCTCCCGCGGGTGCAGGCCCGCCGGCTGGACCGCTGCGAGCAGGTCGCGCTGATCGCCGCCCGGCAGGCGTGGGCCGACGCCGGGTACGCGGAACCGACCGACGAGCACACCGACGTCGACCCCGACCGCCTCGGCGTGTCGATCGGCACCGGCGTCGGCGGCCCGGTCACCCTGCTCACCCAGAACGATCTGTTGCACCAGCAGGGTCTCCGCAAGGTGTCGCCGCTGACCGTGCCGATGCTGATGCCGAACGGCCCGGCCGCGCACGTCGGCATCGACCTGAAGGCGCGGGCCGGGGTGCACTCCCCGGCCTCGGCCTGCGCTTCCGGCGCCGAGGGCATCGCGAGCGGGGTGGAGATGATCCGCTCCGGCCGCGCCGACGTCGTGGTCGCCGGTGGTGCCGAAGCGTGCATCCACCCGATCACGCTGGCCGGGTTCGCCCAGGCTCGCACGGTGTCCACGCGCAACGACGACCCCGGCAGCGCGTCGCGGCCGTTCGACGCGAGCCGCGACGGCTTCGTCCTCGGCGAGGGCGCCGGCGTGGTCATCCTGGAGCGCGCGGACCAGGCGAAGGCCCGCGGGGCCCGGATCTACGCGACGATCGCCGGGCACGGCATCACCTCGGACGCCTATCACATCACGGGCAACCACCCCGAGGGCATCGGCCAGATCGCCGCGATGCGCGCGGCGATGAAGATGGCCGGCGTGACCGCCGCGGACGTCGGGCACGTGAACGCCCACGCGACGTCCACTGTGGTCGGTGACATCGGCGAGGCGGCGGCCATCCGCAAGGCGGTCGGCGACCACGCGATCGTGACGGCGCCGAAGGGTTCGATGGGGCACCTGGTCGGCGGGGCCGGCGCGGTCGAGGGGATCATCACGATCCTGTCGATCTACCACGGCATCGTGCCGGCCACGATGAACCTGACCGACCTGGACCCGCGGGTGCAGCTGGACGTCGTGTCCGGCGAGGCCCGCAAGGTCGAGCTGACCGCGGCGATCAGCAACTCGTTCGGCTTCGGCGGGCACAACACCGCGCTGCTGTTCACCCCGGCGGCCTGAACGCACTGACGAACGAGAAGGGGGCCCGGCTTCGGCCGGGCCCCCTTCTCGCGCTCAACACTTGTCGTGTTCGGGCGGCGGGCCCTTGTCGACGGAGTCGATCTTCAGCTCGGACTTCTCGACGATCACGGGCAGCACGAGCCGCCACTTGATGCACGGCTCCGGGAAGAACAGGGGCGCGTCTTCGCGGTTCTGGAAGCTGGTGAAGCCGACCAGCACCCGCAGCGAGGTGCCCGATCCGCGCTCGATCCGGTAGACGAGGGCATCAGTGTCCTTTGTGGTGCGGACGCCGTTGCGCCAGGTCGTCTGCGACTGCTCCGCGATCCGCTGGGAGCTGACCACGGCCGTCCACTGCCCGTACTGCTTGGTGTTGATGGCGTCGAAGTACGCCTGCAGCAGCCTGCGGACGGGTTCGGCCTGGGGGTGCGCCTTCGCGTCGTCGGTCATCCGGATGGCACCCGTCGCGGCCGACGCCCCGCTGCTGGCCGACGAGGGCGCGGAGGTCGAGACGGCGGTCTCGTCGGCGGGCTGGTCGGGCCGGCGGTAGATCTCACGCGCGAGCAGGCCGCCGCCCACGGTCACGGAGAGCACCACGGCCACGACGGGCACCAGCCAGCGCTGGCGGGAGCTGGGGGCGGGGCTGGTCACGCCGACGAGCGTACCGGCCCCGGCGAGGCGCCCGGGGGCAGCACGGTGGCGTGCCGGGGAAACGCACACGGGCGGCCCGGCGCGCCCCGATCACCCGGGGTCGCGCCGGACCGCCCGCCGGAGCTGTCCGGCCGTCAGCCGGCTTGGTTCAGCCGACCTGGTGCAGCCAGGTCACCGGAGCGCCGTCGCCGGCGTGTCGGTAGGGCTCGAGCGCTTCGTCCCAGCTCGCGGCCAGGAGTTCGTCGAGCTTGTGTGCGAAGGACTCACCCCCGCGGGTCATGGCGGCGAGCGCGCGCAGCTGGTCTTCACCCACGACGATGTCACCGTTGGCGCTGGTCCGCCCGTGCCACAGGCCGAGGCCGGGCGCGAAGCAGAACCGTTCGCCGTCGAGGCCCGCGCTGGGCTCTTCGGTGACTTCGAACCGAATCATCGGCCACGCCTTGAGGGCTGACGCCAGTCTGGCGCCGCTGCCCGCGGGCGCGCGCCATCCGCATTCGGCGCGAAGCTGACCCGGACTGGCCGGCTGCGCCGTCCACTTCAGGTCAACGCGGGCACCCAGGGTGCCCGAAATAGCCCACTCGACGTGCGGACACACCGCAGACGGCGACGAGTGGACGTACACCACACCTCGGGTGCTGCCACGGGTGCTCACTGCTACCTCCGCTTGTTGCTCGACGAGGGACGTCTTCCCCTACGCCCTACTTCGAGCTTTCAGCGCGGCCTCAGCGCGGCTCCCGAATGCCGCCTCCGATGCGTTGTAGCACATTCTGCACCCCAACCGTGCTGTTTGGCCACATGAACACCACAAGTCACCCACGGCCCCACTTTCGGTGGGCTCGCGGCCACGCTGTCCCCGTGTCGCACGATGGATACCGCCACGCGCGCTAGCGTGATGACCCGGAACGACGAGCAGGGAGGGGTTTCGGTGCGACTGGTGCGCCTGGAGCGGCAGCAGTCCCGGGTGGCCGACGACGTCCGGGCGGCGCTGGCATCCCTCGGCCGTGGCAGCACCGTCATCGGCGGGATCGCGCTGGTGGGCGTCGGTTCGGTGACCGAGCGCCCGATCGAGGCGGTGGTCCTGCTGCCCCACGGGGTGATCATCGTGATCGGCGTGGACCTCCCGGATCCGGCCCTGAGGCTGGAAGCCCCGCTGGGAGCCCCGTGGAAGGCCGACGGCTGGCCCCTGATCGCGGACGACGACGCGGTCAACCCGGCAACGGAGGCGCTGGACATTTCCCAGGCGTGCGAGCAGCGGATCGCTTCGTTGGTGCCGGGAACAGGCCCGGTGGGGACGGTAGTCGCGGTAGGACCGTACGTGGAGACGGTCGACCAGCCGGCGGCCGACTTGGCGGGCCCGGTCCGGGTCCTGCACCCGACCCCGACGACGATGCTGGCGGCCACGGTGTCCCTGGCAACGGCGCACCGGCCCCGATCGGTGGACCAGGTCCGGGCCCTGATCCGCGGGTTGGCCCCGGAGGCACCGGAGTTTTCGGACGAGATCCTGGTGGGCGAGGGCTTCAGCCGCTTCACGGACGATTCGCCACCGGAGTCCCTTTGGGACAGTGGGCCCCCGGTGCCCCGCCAGCCGGGAAGGACAACCCCGGGCACGGCGGGTTCTGGGGGTTCTGCGGGTTCGGCCGCTGCTGCGAACACAGCGGGCGCGACCGGTTCGGCCGCTTCCGCGGGCTCGGAGGGCACAGCTGGCGCCGCCGGTTCGGCCGCTGCTGGCTCGGCTGGAACAACTGCTGCAGGCACCGACGGGTCGCCGGGTTCAGCGGGTTCGGCCACTACTGCGGGCGCGGCCGGTTCGGCGGGCTCGGCCGCGGCAGGCACGGCCGGTTCAGCCGCAGCGGCAAGTCCCGCAGCGGGCGCGGCCGGTTCAGCTGCTGCGGCGGCAGGCGCGACCGCCGCTGACACGGCGGCAGGCTCGAGTTCGGCCAAGCCCACTTCGGACAGTGCGAATTCAGGCTCAGCCGCGCCGGGTTCACCCACGGCAAGCTCGCCCGCGGCCGGCTCGGCCGAGCCGGGTTCGCCTTCGCTCGGTTCGCCCGCGGTAGGCCGAGCCGGGTGGCAAACCACAACTCCGGTTTCGGCCGTGCCGAAGCCCGCACCCACCGAGGACTCCGAACCGGCGGCCATCCCTGCCACGGACTCCGAGGCCGCCGAACTGGCGCCCACCGCCGCAAGCGCGGAACCGGCCGCGCCGGCAACCCCAGCCGCAGCGCCTTCCGAATCAGCAACCCCAGCCGCGGAGCCCGCCGAATCGGCACCCGCGGCCGCAGGCGCGGAGCCCGCCGAATCAGCACCCCCGGCCGCAGGCGCGGAGCCCGCCGAGCCGGAGCCCGCTGAGACCGTTCCGCCTGCCGAAGGCTCGGCGCCCGCCTCCGGAACCGCGCCGCAAGCCGAAGACTCGACCGCTGGATCGCGAGCCTCCAGCGCCGCGTCCGAGCCGGATCTCGCCGACTCGTCGCACCCCGGCGACGAAACTCCCCCGGACCAGGAACGCACCGAGACGCTCCCCGCGCCGAAAACCGCCCTCCCTCTCTTCCCCGGCGCCACCGCGCAGCCGCAGTCCCCCGAGCCGGGCACCGACATCGACACCGAACGAACCGAAAAACTCGCCTTCCCCACCCCAACCGAACGAACCCCGCGAAGCGCACCCCGCCCCGTCACGCTCGCCCAGATCACCCTGCCGCCCGAACCCCCCACCGCCGGCGCACCCGCTCCGCGGCCGGTCCCTCCAAAAACCGCCCCCACCTCGAAGACCGTCCGCTGGCTCCCCCTCGGCGCCATCGGGCTCCTGGTCGCCCTGGTCGTCGCGGCCATCGCCGTGGCCACCTCCGGGGATGACACCGCCGCCGCGCCCAGCGGGCCGCCCACTCCCGTTACTCAGCCGCCGCCGCGGACCAGTGCCGCTCCGGTGCGGAGCCTGCAGTTCGCCCTCCGCGCCGCCGATCGGGACCAGCGGTGTGCCTCCCACGCCTTCGGGGATGCCCAGGCCAGCCTGCAGCAGACCAGCTGCTCCGGCGTCCGGCGCGCGTCCTACGCCGCCACCGTCGACGGCCGCGAGGCCGCCGTCACCGTCGGGATCGTCGAGTTCCCCGATGCCGCGCAGGCCGGCGCGTTCAAGGCCGTCGCGGACACGCCCGGCGGGGGCGGGATCCTCGACCTCGCCTCCGAGACCGGCAAGTGGGGCGCGACCCCGGCGCCGCGGTTCGAGAACGCCGCCTACACGTCCCGGATCGAAGGCACGTCCGTGCGGGTCGTGCAGGCGGTCTGGGCGCCGGGACCGTCCACTGCGGACGATCCCGGCCTGGCCCGGGCCGCGAAAGCCGCCCTGGACCTGCCCGCTCAGTGACTAGAGCCCGTAGGCCTCCAGCAGTCGCAGCCACACCTCGCTGATCGTCGGGAACGACGGCACCGCGTGCCACAGCCGGTCGAGCGGCACCTCGGCGACGATCGCGATCGTCGCCGAGTGCAGCAGCTCCGAGACGTCCTGGCCGACGAACGTCACGCCCAGGAGGACGTTCCGCTCGGTGTCGACGACCATCCGGGCCTTGCCGGTGTAGCCGTCCGCGTGCAGTGACGAGCCCGCCACCGCGATGTCGATGTCGACGACCCGGTCGGCCGAGCCCGGCCGCGCGTCCGCCAGGCCGACGGCCGCGACCTCCGGGTCGGTGAACACCACCTGCGGCACCGCGCTGTGGTCGGCGGTCGCGGTGAACGGGCTCCACGGCTCCGAGGACACCGGCTTGCCCGCGGCCAGCGCCGCGATCGTGTCCCCCGCCGCGCGGGCGCCGTACTTGCCCTGGTGGGTCAGCGGGGCGCGGCCGGTGACGTCGCCCGCCGCGTACAGCCAGCCACCGTCCACTGCGGACGCCCGGCCCGTGTCGTCGACCTCCAGCGCGCGGCCGGGCTCGATGCCGAACGCCTCGAGGCCGAGCCCGGCGGTCGCGGGCCGGCGCCCGGTCGCCACCAGGAACTCGTCGACGACGAGCGTCTCGCCGTCCTTCAACGTCAGCTCGGTGCCACCGTCGACGGCGGCGACGCGGGAAACGCCCGACTCCGTGTGCACGTACACGCCGGCTTCGCGCAGCCCGTGCAACACGAGGTCGCCGGCGATCGTGGCGTTGCGCGGCAGCGGCCGCTCGCCCGTGATGACCAGGTGCACCTCCGAGCCGAGCGACGCGAACGCCTGCGCCATCTCGACGCCGACCACCCCGCCACCGAGAACCCCGAGGCGGCCGGGCACCGACGAAGCCGACGTCGCCTCCCGCGAACCCCACACCCGGACCGTGTCGAGCCCCGGGATCGACGGCTTGCTCGGCACGCTGCCGGTGCACACGATCACCGCGTGCCGCGCGGTCAGCACCCGGTCGCCGTCGAGGGTCACCTCCCGCTCACCGGTGATCACGCCGTGGCCGCGGATCGGCTCGATGCCGGCGCCGCGGGCCCATTCGACCTGGCCCGAGTCGTCGCCCTTGCCGGTGAACCAGTCACGCCGCGCGAACACCGCCGCGGGGTCGAGCCGGTCGCCGACCGGCACGCCGGGGATCCGCTTCGCCGCGGCGAGGAGGTTTCCCGGCCGCAGCAACGCCTTGCTCGGGATGCACGCCCAGTAGGAGCACTCGCCGCCGAAACGCTCGTGCTCGACGAGGGCGACCTTCAGGCCACCGCGGGCCGCTCGTTCGGCGGCCACCTCCCCCACCGGACCCGCGCCGATCACCACTACGTCAAAAGTCTGTCCAGACATGCGTTCAGCGCACACCACCGCGCGGGATCACGCAAGCCAGCGGCTATCCTCGGTCGGGAAGCTGCAAGAAGTCGGCGGCCCGGGTGCCGTCGGCCCCGGTGCGCGCGAATACCACGTTCGAGCACGGGAGGTTTGTCGTGGCCAAGAACACGGCTGTGCGGGTCCTGGATGATCTCACCGGCGAAGCCGCCGCCGAGACCGTCGGGTTCGGGCTGGACGGTATCGACTACGACATCGACCTTTCCTTCGCCAACGCCGACGCCCTGCGTGAGCTGCTGCAGCGCTACGCCGACGCGGGCCGGCGGACCGGTGGCCGCAAGCGCCGGCCGCGGATCGTCCCGGGCGCGAAGCGGCCCCGGGCGAAGGCGGCCCCGAAGACGACGAAGGCGGCGAAGCCGGTCGCCGGACGTCGCGCGGCGTCCGCCAAGACCGCGAAGGCCGAGCCCGCGAAGACCACCACCAGGGCCACCGCGAAGGTCACCAAGGCGAAGGCCGAACCGGCCAAGACCACGCGCACCCGCAAGGCGGCGGAGCCGAAGAAGACCACGCGGGCGGCGGCGCGCAAGGTGCCGGGCGTCACGTTCTCGGCGGCGGAGTAAGTCCACAGTAGACAGACAAGTCACGAGGGGCACCCTGCTCGACGGGGTGCCCTTCCTGGCGTTTCAGGCCGCGCGCTGGGAACCGTCCGCGTGCCAGGACGGGTACCGGTACCGCGTGTGCAGCAGCGCCCGCTGCCGCGTCAGCTCGGCCGCCGACGGCGGGCGCGGCACCAGCGTCCCCAGGATCTGCGACGCCGCCGCCCGCACCGCCGCCTCGACCGACGGGAACCCGGGGTTCAGCCCGTGCTCGGCCAGCGACGCCACCGGGCTGCGGTGGGAGTCGAGCGGCCGCGGGTCCGCCGGCGCGCTCGTCAGGTAGCGGCCGACCAGCGACGCCGACGTCTCGACCAGCAACGTCGAGTGGGCCAGCAAGCCGGTCTTGGTCCGGAACACCGCGAAGCCGCACAGCTTCGCGTCTTCGACGAACAAGCCGCGGTCGCCGATCCGCGGAACCAGCCCGAGCTGGTCGACGGCCGCGCTCATCACCTTGCCCAGCGTCTCCAGCGGCCGGTCGGTGGGCCCGGGCAGGACCAGCGTGACGTTCAGGTTGCCCGGGTCGTGGAACACGGTGCCGCCGCCGCTGGCCCGCCGCAGCACCGGCACGCCATCGCGCTCACACTCCGAAACGCGCACTTCGCGCGCGATCCGCTGGCCGCGCCCCACCACGACGCAGACCGGGTTGCGCCAGAGCCACAGCACCGGTGACTCCGGCGCGACCCGGAGGAGCGCTTCGTCGAACGCCAGGTTTTCGGCCGGATCCGTGAACGCGGCACGGACGTCCGACCCGGTCGTCATAGCGCTTTGAGTTCCTCCACGATCTCGCCCACCGACGACTTGGCGTCCCCGAAGAGCATGCTGGTCTTCGGATCGTAGAACAGGTCGTTGTCGATCCCGGCGAAGCCCGAGGCCATCCCGCGTTTCAACACGATCACGGACCGGCTCTCGTTGACCTTGAGGATCGGCATCCCGTAGATCGGCGAGCTCGGGTCGGTCTGCGCGGCCGGGTTCGTGACGTCGTTCGCGCCGATCACCAGCGCGACGTCGGTCTGGGCGAACTCGGAGTTGATCTCGTCCATCTCCTTGAGCTGCTCGTAGGGCACGTCGGCCTCGGCGAGCAGCACGTTCATGTGCCCGGGCATCCGGCCGGCCACCGGGTGGATCGCGTAGGCGACCGTGATGCCCTTCTTCTCCAGCAGCTTCGCCATCTCCCGGACGGTGTGCTGGGCCTGCGCCACGGCCATGCCGTACCCGGGCACCACGACGACCTTGCTGGCGTACGCCATCTGGATCGCCGTGTCGGCGGCGCTGGTCGCGCGCACCGGGCGAGCTTCCTTCGCCCCGCCACCGGCCGCTACCGCGGGTCCGCCGCCGAAGCCGCCCGCGACGATCGCCGGGATGGACCGGTTCATCGCCTTGGCCATCAGGTTGGTCAGGATCGAGCCGGACGCGCCGACGATCATGCCGGCGACGATCAGCGCCGTGTTGTCCAGCGCGAGACCCATCGCCGCGGCCGAAAGCCCGGTGAACGCGTTGAGCAGCGAGATGACCACCGGCATGTCCGCGCCGCCGATCGGCAGCACGACCGTGAGGCCGAGGATGCCGGCCGCGACGAGCAGCCCGACGATCAGCAGCCACGAGTCGCCGCCCGCGATGATGCCGACCGCGCAGGCCAGCGCGATCAGCAGGAGCAGCGCGTTGATCGGCTGCTGCAGCTTGCCCATGGTGATCGGGCGGCCGCTGATCAGCTCCTGGAGCTTGCCGAACGCGACGTTCGAGCCCCAGAAGGAGATCGAGCCGATGATCGCGGCGAACAGCGACGCGATCGCGATGTACGCCGGCTCGTGCGCGTAGCCGTCGGTGGAGTTGAACTCGACCCACGCGATGAGCGCGACCGCGCCACCGCCGACGCCGTTGAACAGCGCCACCATCTGCGGCATCGCGGTCATCTTGACCTTGCGCGCCGACGGCACGCCGACCACCGCGCCGATCGCGACGCCGAGGACGATCAGCAGCCAGTTGCCCATGCCCGGGGTGAGCAGGGTGGCGATCACCGCGATGCCCATGCCGACGGCGGCGATCCAGTTGCCGCGGACCGCGGTGCGCGGGCCGGTCAGGCCCATCAGGCCGTAGATGAAGAGGGCGAACGCGACGATGTAGAGGATCGCGACGAAGTCGGTCACTTCTCCTCCTCCTCGGCCGGCGCGGGCTTCTTGCCCTTGAACATCGACAGCATCCGGTCGGTGACCAGGAAGCCGCCGACGACGTTGATCGTGCCGAAGGCGATCGCGATCACCAGCAGGATCTTGTTGAAGACGCCGTCGACGCCGAGGCCGAGCACGACCAGCCCGCCCAGCAGGACGATGCCGTGGATGGCGTTGGTGCCGGACATCAGCGGGGTGTGCAAGGTGTTGGGCACCTTGGAAATGACGGCGAAGCCGACGAACCCGGCGAGCACGAGCACCGCCAGGTTCTGCACCAGTGGGCTCACGACGCGCTCCCTTCGCGCCCGGCCACGCAGGCACCGGCGACGATCTCGTCTTCGAAGTTCAGCTCCAGCGCGCCTTCCTTCGTCACGAGCAGCTCCAGCAGCTCGGTGACGTTGCGCGCGTACAGCTCGCTCGCGTGCGAAGGCATTTCGGCGGGCAGGTTCAGCGGGGACGAAATCGTGACGTCGTGCTCCACGACGTCCTCCCCCGGCTTGGTCAGCTCGCAGTTGCCGCCGGTCTCGCCGGCGAGGTCGACCACGACCGACCCGGCCGGCATGCCCTTGACGGCGTCCGCGGTGACCAGCGTCGGGGCCTTGCGGCCCGGCACCAGCGCCGTGGTGATCACGACGTCGAACCTCGTGATCGCCTCGGTGAGCCGCCGCTGCTGCTCGTCGCGCTCCTCCGGCGTCAGCTCGCGGGCGTACCCGCCTTCGCCGACCGCCTCGATGCCGAGGTCCAGGAACTGCGCACCGAGTGACTTGACCTGCTCGCCGACCTCGGGCCGGACGTCGTAGCCGGTGGTCTGCGCGCCGAGCCGCTTCGCCGTGGCCAGTGCCTGCAGCCCGGCGACGCCGGCGCCGAGCACCAGCACCTTCGCCGGCGGCACGGTGCCCGCCGCGGTGGTGAGCATCGGGAAGAAGCGCGGGAGCTTCTGCGCCGCGAGCAGCACCGCGCGGTAGCCGCCGATGCTGGCCTGTGACGACAGCGCGTCCATCGCCTGCGCCCGGGAGATCCGCGGGACCGCCTCCATCGCGAACGCCCGCAGGCCCGCTTCTTCGAGCTTCGCGAGCCCCTCCGGGTTGCCGCGCGGGTCGAGGAAGCCGACGAGGACGGTGCCCCGGGCCAGCTTCGCCACCTCTTCCGGCGCGGGCGGGTTCACCTTCACGACGATGTCCGCGCCCCACGCGTCGCCGAGCTCGGCGCCCGCCTGGGTGAACGCGTCGTCACTCAGGTACGCCCGAGAGCCGGCACCCGGTTCGACCAGGACGCGCAACCCGCGTTGCGCGAGCCGCCCGACCAGTTTGGGCACCATCGCCACCCGGCGCTCCCCGGGGCGTGATTCGGTCACCACACCCACGGTGAGCTGCTGATGCTGTTCGCTGTCGGCCACACGACCTCCTCATCGGCGAGGCACGATCCGAGGGTTGTACCACGCCGGACCGACAGTCCCCAGTGACCTGGGTCGCAAGTCCGGGGGTTGTGCCAGAAGATACGAGCGCCGTAAGGGGTACGTTCAGTTCGTTTTCCAGTGGGGGATGCCGAGCAGGATCAGGCGCAGGCGTTTCTCCGCCGTCGCGGTGATTTTCGCGTCTTCACCCGGCCGGGCTTCCAGCAGTTCGACCGTGGTCGTGATCATCACGGAAACGATCAAGTCGGCCAGCATGTGCAGGTCTTCGGTGCTCCACGCGCGCAGCGGGGCGAACCGGGCGAGGTCGATCGCGAGGTCGCCGGAGAACATCCGCAGTTCCACGGCGATGGACCGGGCGAGCGGGCCGCCGCCGTAGCGCTCGCGCGTCAGGAACCGGAAATGGTCCTCGTTCGCCCGGACGAATTGGTGGACCGTGGCCACCGAAGCGCTGATCATCCCCTGGTAGGTGTCGGGGTCGGTGCGCGCCGAACGCATCATGCCGCGCAGGGTGCGCGTCGCTTCTTCGACGAGCGCGACGCCGAGTTCCTCCATCGAGGCGAAGTGCCGGTAGAACGCCGTCGGCACGAGCCCGGCGCCCTTCGCGACCTCGCGCAGGGAAAGCGTCGCGAACGGACGGTCGGCCAGCAGGTCCAGGGCGGTGTCCAGCAACGCCTGGCGCGTGCGCTGCTTGCGCTCCTGGCGGCTCACCGGCTCTTCCGACACGAGGTCCAGCGTACGGATGTCCACCGCGTTGCTCACGTCACATCCTCCGCTTCACGCGTTGACAGGCAGTCCACTCCTGCAGTGCACTGTTGAGTGTACAGTCGTTCACTGTAACCGAGGAGGACCCGATGACGGCGCTCATCCCCCGGCGGGTACGCAGCCTCGCTTCGCTGGCCGAGGCGTTGCTGACGCCGCACGGGATGGACCGCTACCTGGAGCTCGTCGACCCGATGCTGGTGCGCCGCGAGATCCGCGGCCTGGTCACGGCGGTGCGCAAGCAGACTCCGGACACCGTCACCCTCACCGTCCGGCCCAGCCGCGCGTGGCCCGGCTTCACCGCCGGGCAGTACGTCCGCCTGCAGGTGGAGATCGACGGCGTCCGGCGCACGCGCTGCTATTCGCCGTGCGGTTCGCAGTACGACGGCGAGCTGGAGTTCACCGTCAAGGAACAAGGCCTGGTCTCCGGGCACCTCAACCGCGCGCTCGGCGCCGGCTCCGTGGTCGGTCTGTCCACTCCGGACGGCACGTTCACGCTGCCGGCCACCCGCCCGGACCGCGTGCTGCTGGTCAGCGGCGGCAGCGGCGTCACGCCGGTGCTCGCCATGGCCCGCACGCTGGTCGACGAGGGCCACACCGGCGAGATCGTGTTCCTGCACTACTCGAACGGCCCGGCCGACGCGCTCTACCGCACGGAACTGGCCGAGCTCGCGGCCCGGCACCCGGGCCTGCGGGTCGTCCACGCCTACACCCACACCGGCGGCGGAGACCTGCGCGGGTTCTTCTCGCCGGAGCACCTCGAGCGCGTCGCACCGTGGTACCGCGACGCGGAGGCGTTCGTCTGCGGCCCGAAGCCACTGATGGACGCGGTGCGCGAGCAGCTGGGTGAACGCGTGCACACCGAAGAGTTCACGCCGCCGGCGTTGACCTTCGACACGGCGAACGCCGAGGGCCAGGTCCGCTTCAAGCGCAGCGGGCGCGAGTGCGCCAACTCGGGGAAGCCGTTGCTGGAGCAGGCCGAGGAAGCGGGCCTGTCGCCGGAGCACGGCTGCCGGATGGGCATCTGCTTCTCCTGCACCCAGCTCAAGACCGCCGGGCGCGTCCGCAACGCCAAGACGGGCGAGATCTCCGGCGAAGAAGACGAAGAAATCCAGCTCTGCATCTCCGTCCCCGTCGGGGACGTCGAGATCGACGCGTAGGGAGACTGCCATGACCGGTCTGCAGGACCGCCTGACCCCGGAACAGGTCGAGGAGTTCGGCCGCGAGCTCGACGCGCTGCGGCAGCGCACCGTCGACTCCCTCGGCCAGGAAGACGTCGACTACATCCACAGCATCATCAAGACGCAGCGCGGACTGGAGGTCGCCGGGCGGGCACTGCTGTTCGCCGGGTTCTTCCCGCCCGCGTGGCTCGCCGGTGTCGGCGCGCTGTCGGTGGCCAAGATCCTCGACAACATGGAGATCGGCCACAACGTCATGCACGGCCAGTACGACTGGACGCGCGACCCGGCGCTGAGCTCGCAGCGGTTCGAGTGGGACACGGTGGCGCCGGCGGAGAACTGGCGGCACTCGCACAACTACATCCACCACACGTACACGAACATCGTCGACAAGGACCGCGACGTCGGGTACGGGATCCTGCGGATGGACACCGCGCAGAAGTGGCACCCGTACTACCTGGGCAACCCGGTGTACGCGACGCTGCTGGCGCTGTTCTTCCAGTGGGGCGTGATGCTGCACGACCTCGAGGTCGAGAACGTCGTCAAGGGCGAGCGGTCGTGGGCCGAGAACGTGCCGGTGCTGCGGCGCATCCTGAAGAAGGCTTCGCGGCAGGTCGGCAAGGACTACGTCCTGTTCCCGCTGCTGACCGGGCCGCTCGCGCCGCTGACCTTCGCGGGCAACGCGACCGCGAACCTGGTCCGCAACCTGTGGTCGTTCTCGATCATCTTCTGCGGCCACTTCCCCGCCGACGTCGAGAGCTTCACCGAAGAAGAGACCGAGAACGAGTCGCGCGGGCAGTGGTACCTGCGCCAGATCCTCGGCTCGGCGAACATCACGGGCAGCCCGCTGTTCCACATCATGAGCGGCAACCTGTCGCACCAGATCGAGCACCACCTGTTCCCCGACATCCCGGCGCGCCGCTACCCGGAGATCGCCGGCGAGGTGCGCGCGATCTGCGAGAAGTACGGGCTGCCGTACCACACGGGCCCGCTGCACAAGCAGCTCTGGTCGGTGGCGAAGAAGATCGTGAAGCTGGCTCTCCCGCAGAGTTCGCCGTCGACGGCTACCGTGGAACCCGACCGGCAGCTCCGAGCAGCGTGAGGGTGACATGGTGGGCCAGTTCGAACGGGAGAAGGACACCCTGCAGGTGATCACCGAATCGGCCGCGACGCACGTCGGCAACATAGCGTCGATCATCACGGGCGCGATCCGCGACATCGCCCGCGAGACGGGTGACTGGCTGACCGACGTCATCGAGATGCGCGAGGCCGCGCAGAAGGCCCGGGTGGACGACCCGGACGCGCCGTGAGACGAGCCGGCGGGGGCCACCTTGGGGACAAGAGGTGGCCTCCGCCGGCTTTCGGCGCCGGAACTGTCGGTGCCGCCCGGTAACGTGGAAGACGGGGGCGCCTCCGCGGAGAACCGGCGTTTTCCCCGGGCCGCACCAGGGGGAAAACCGGATGGGCAGAGCCTCCCGCCCCGGTCAGACTGGATCCGTGACCAGCCTCGAAGTCCCCCGCCCCCGCCCGCTGCGCCGGATGTTCGGGCCGTTGGCCGCGCGCGACTTCTGGGCCGAGTACGCCTGGCTGGGGCTCTCCGGCCCGCTGACCCTCTTCTCGCTGTTCAGCTTTCTCGTGCTCCTGGCGCTGGGCCTGGCCCTGACCCCGGTGCTGTTCGGCTTCCTCGTCCTCGCCGGCACCCTCTCCTACGCCCGCGGCATCGGCGCGGCGCACCGCGGCCTCGCCAAGGCGCTGCTCGGCGTGAGCGTGCCCGCCCCGCGGCGGGCCGAGCTGAAGCCCGGGTTGTGGGCCTGGGTCCGCGCCCGCGTCGGCGACCCGGCCGGCTGGCGCGCCGCCGGCTACCTGCTGCTGCGCGTCCCCCTGACTCTCGCCGGGATGGCCACGACGATCTCCGCCACCGTCTATGCCGTGGCCGCGACCCCGTTCGCCTTCTTGTGGTGGCCGCTCGGCGTGGACCACCTGGACGTGTTCGACATCCAGGCGGCGAATTGGGTCGGTTCGCTCGCCTGGTCGGCGTCGGGGCTGCTGGTGCTCGTGGCGCTCCCGTGGGTGACGCACGCGTTCGTCGCCCTCGACCGGATGCTCGTCGTCGGCCTGCTCGGCGCGCGGGAGCTGTCCGAACGCGTCCGCGACCTCGAAGCGAGCCGGGCCACCGCGGTCGAGGATTCCGCGCTCCGGCTGCGACGCATCGAGCGCGACCTGCACGACGGCGCGCAGGCCCAGCTCGTGGCGCTCGCCATGAAGCTCGGGCTGGCCAAGGACGAGCTGGAAGACGTCGACCTCCCCCAGGTCAAGCAGCTGGTCACGGCCGCCCACACGAACGCGAAGCAGGCCCTGACCGAGCTGCGCGACCTCGCCCGCGGCATCCACCCGGCCGCCCTCGACGCGGGGCTCGACGTCGCGCTGGCCACCCTGGTCGCGACGTCCGGGATGGACGCGAGGGTGGCGGTCGACCTGCCCCGCCGCCCGCCACCGTCCCTGGAGACGATCGTGTACTTCAGCGCCGCCGAGCTGCTCACGAACGCGGCGAAGCACAGCGGGACGACGACGTACGTCGAAGTAACGGAAGAGCGCGACGTGCTGTGGCTGCGGGTACGCGACCGCGGCCGGGGAGGTGCCCGGCTCGTCCCGGGTGGCGGGCTGGCCGGGGTAGCCGAACGGCTGCGCACGGTCGACGGCGAGCTGACCGTCGCGAGCCCGGTGGGCGGCCCGACCGAAGTGACCGCGCGGGTGCCGCTGCCCCGCTAGGAGCGGCAGGAGCCGGGGCCCCGCCGAAGCGGATCGCAGAATGAAACCGCGGCCAGCACCCCCGAGCGGCGGGATCCGGACCCCGGGGCCGAAGCGAATCGAAAAGCGGAAACCCCGAGCGGCCCGACCGAAGTGACCGCGCGGGTGCCGCTGCCCCGCTAGGGTCGCGGCATGCGGATCGTCATCGCGGAGGACTCCACCATCCTGCGCCAGGGTCTCGTCGAGCTGCTGACCTTCCGCGGCCACGAGGTCGTCGCCGCGGTGAAGGACGCCGACGCGCTGCACGCCGCCGTCGAAGCGCACACTCCTGATGTGTCCATTGTGGACATCCGGATGCCGCCGACGCACACCGATGAAGGCCTGCGGGCGGCGATCTCGCTGCGTCGCGCGTCGCCCGGCCGCGCGATCCTGCTGTTCTCCCAGTACGTCGAGACCAAGTACGCGGCCCAGCTGCTGGCCGACCGCGCGGGCGGCGTCGGCTACCTGCTCAAGGACCGCGTCGCCGAGGTGTCGGACTTCCTCGACGCCCTGCGCCGCGTCGCGGACGGCGAGACGGTGCTCGATCCCGAGGTCGTCAGCCAGCTGTTCTCGGCCACCCGCCAGACCGACGCGCTCGGCGGCCTCACCCCGCGGGAGCGCGAAGTCCTGGGCCTGATGGCGGAAGGCCGGTCGAACTCCGCGATCGCCGCGAAGCTGTTCCTCTCGGCCGGGTCGGTCGAGAAGTACGTGACGTCGATCTTCGGCAAGCTCGGCCTGCCACCGTCCGAAGGGGACAACCGCCGGGTGCTCGCGGTGCTGCGCTACCTGGACTCCTGAGCCTTACGCTGGGACCCATGTACTCCACCGAGATCGAGGTCCGCACCGGCTCCGAAGCCGTCGTCCACGACCTCACCCACGAGGCCGAGTCGTTCCTGCGCGACGCGGACGCGACCGACGGGCTGCTGCACGTCTGGGTCCCGCACGCCACCGCCGGGCTGGCGATCCTCGAGACCGGCGCCGGCAGCGACGAGGACCTCCTCACCGCGCTCGACGAGCTGCTCCCCCGCGACGGCCGCTGGCGGCACCGGCACGGGAGCCCGGGTCACGGCCGTGACCACGTGCTCCCGGCGCTGGTGCCGCCCTACGCGACGATCCCGGTGCTCGGCGGCGTCCTCGCCCTCGGGACCTGGCAGTCGATCTGCCTAGTGGACACCAACCTCGACAACCCGGTCCGCAAGGTGCGGTTCAGCCTCCTCGCGGGCTGACCGGCCGGGCCACAGCGCGAGCAGCAGCCCCGCCGCCAGCAACGCGCCGAGCACCCAGACCCCGGTCACGACGTCGGGCGCGTCCGGCACGCCCTGAAGCAGGCTTCGCAGGCCTTCGGTCGAGAAGCGGAACGGCGTCCACGACCACAGCAGCGTGCGGTAGGCCGGGTTCAGCAGCTCCGGCACCTGCCCGGCCACCGCCGGCGCGACCAGGTAGAGCGGGCCGAGCACGGCCATCGCGCGCAGCCCCAGCAGGCGCAGCAGGCCCGCTTGCACGGCCGCGAACGCCGTCGCGGCGAGGAAGACGAACCCGAGGACGCCGGCGTCGAGCGGGAGCGCGGCGTCCCACAGTGCGAAGAACCCGGCGACGGCCGCCGTCACCAGCACCCCGGCGCCGGCGACCTGCAGGAACCGCGCGCCGGCGCCGACCGTGCGGCCGGTGCGCTCGGCCAGCTGCGTCAGCGCCAGACCCGCGACGAGCGCGCCGATCCAGGCCAGCGCGGACGCGGCCAGCGGCGCGGTCCGCCCGGCGACGCTCACCGGGTGCACCACCTCCTGCTTCGGGGCGCCGCCCAGCGCGGACGCCGCGCCGGTCAGTGCCTGCTGCGCGACCTGGGTGCCCGACGGGTTGACCGCCCCCGAGGTCACCACGGTCGCGGACGGTCCCGGCCCGATTTCGAGCACGCCGTAGACCTTCTTGTCCTCCAGCAGCTTCCGGGCGTCGGCCGGGGACGCGACCGTCCACGTGAGCTGGCCACCGCCGTGCGCCGCGATGCGCTGCGCGATCTCGGGCGGCGCGGCGACCGCGACCGGGACGCCGTCCGGCGCGGCCGTGGCCTGCGCGCCGAAGGTGAGGAACCCGAGCACCACGGCCACCAGCGCGCCGGCCACGGCGGCGACCAGGGCGAACGCCCCGGCGGGGCGCCGGACAGGACCGGTCATGACAACCTCCAGTTATTCGTCGCTTGTTGAATTAATAGCCAAGGTACGACCGTGCCGCCAAGAAGTCAACGCGTGTTGAATAGTGCCGCCGGTAACCTCGACCTCGTGACGAAGAAGCGGCTGGTGCTCTGGGACATCGACCACACGCTCGTGGACTTCGCCGGACTGGGCATGACCTGGTACGCGGCCGCGTTCACCGCCGCGACCGGCGGGACCATGCGCGTCCACCCGGTGTTCGGCGGTCGCACCGAACTGGCGACCACCACCGAGCTGCTCACCGCGAACGGCTTCGACCCCGCCCCGGACACGATCCGGGCCATGTTCGGGGCCCTGGTGGCGGAGTCCGAACGCGCGGCGCACCGCTTCGCGACGGAAGCCCGCGCGCTCCCGGGCGCCGCCGAGGCGCTGACCGCGTTCGCCGGCGACGACGGCGTCGTCCAGTCGCTCGTCACCGGCAACCTGCCGGAGATCTCGCGACACAAGCTCGTCGCGTTCGGCCTGCACGAGCACCTCGACCTCGACATCGGCGGCTACGGCACGCTCTCCGTGCACCGCCCCGACCTGGTCCCGCACGCGGTGGGGCTGGCGGCGGCCAAGCACGGCACGGCGTTCGACGCCGACAAGGTGGTCGTCGTCGGGGACACCCCGAACGACGTCAAAGCCGCACTGGCCCACGGCGCGCTCTCGATCGCCGTCGCGACCGGGCTCTACAGCGCCGACGAACTGCGGGCGACCGGCGCGCACATCGTGCTGCCGGACCTCGCCGACACCGACCTCGTGCGGACCGCCGTGCTCAGCTGAAAGTCGTCCTTCAGAGGGGGTCAACCCTCATTCCAAAGGACGACCCCTTAGGGGTCGAAGTCCTTCGTATTCCCGATGTGGACAGGGGCGGACAGTCGCCATGCTGTCCGACATGACTGAAGCAGCGTCGGCGGCAGAGCTCGCCGGAGGGGGACGCATCCGCGGCACGGTCGCGGTGCTCAGGCAGCGCCTGCCGTTCACCAGCACCGTCGTGCTCGCGATGCTCGTGCTGGCCGTCGCGTCGGGGGCGCTCTGGAGCGCCGCCGAAGACCGCGCGGCCTACCCGTTCATCGCGTACGGGCTGCCGTCGCTGGAGTCGGGCCGGTGGTGGACCATGCTCACCGGGCCGTTCTTCGCCGTCGTCCCGTGGTTCTACCTTCCGATGGTCGGCAGCTTCGCGCTCTTCGCCGGCTTCGCCGAGTGGCAGCTGGGCACGCGGCGCGCGATGGCCGTGACCATCGGCGGCCAGTTCGTCTCGGTGCTCGTCGCGACGCAGTTCCTCGCGCTGTGCCGCAACTCCGGCTGGCTGTGGGCCGAGCGCATGGCGGGCAGCCTCGACGTCGGGTTCTCCGGCGGCGCGCTCGCCGCGGTCGCGGTCGCCAGCGCGACGCTGCGGCCGCCGTGGGCGCTGCGGCTGCGGGCCGGGCTCTGCGTGTACGCCGGGGTCGCGATCATCTACGTCGGCACGCTGGCCGACCTCGTGCACTTTTTCGCGCTGCTCGCGGCGATCCCGCTCGGCAACCGGCTCGTCGGCTCGCGGCGGGTGCCGTCGGCAGGGCCGAACCTGCGGGAATGGCGGCTGCTGACCGTCGCCGGCCTGCTGCTGCTCACCATCGCCGAGGTCGTGATGTTCCTGGTGCCCGGCGAAGGCCCGTTCGGCTCCACCGAGGCGGTTTCGCTGTCGGCGCCGGAGCTGGCGGTCCTCGTGCTGGTCGTGGTGCCGATGCTCAACGGGCTGCGCAAGGGCGGCCGCGTCGCGTGGCGCTGGGCCGTCGCACTGGCGGTCTTCGTCACCCTGCAGGCCCTCGGCGACGCCACGCTCTACGGGCTGGCCGACGTCTTCGGCGCGGACTACGACACCACGGGCCTGCCGTTGTTCTTCGTCGACAATCTCTTGTGGACGGTCCTGCTGGTCGTCCTGATCGCCGGGCAGCGCGCCTTCCGCGTCCCGTCGCGGCGACGCCTGCGGCGGCACACGCAGGGTCCCGGGGCGGCGCTGGCCCGCACCCTGCTCGGGCGCCACGGCGGCAGCACGCTGTCGTGGATGACGACCTGGCCGCGCAACACCTACTTCGTCCGCGAGGACGGCCGGTCCTACCTCGCCTACCGCCGGCACGCGGGCGTCGCCGTCGCGCTCGGCGACCCGATCGCGCCGGACGGCACGGCGGCGGCCACCGTCACCGAGTTCACGCTGATGTGCGAGAACACCGGCCTCGTGCCGTGCGTGTTCTCCGCGACGGAGGAGACGGTCGCGGCGACGCGCGAGCTGGGCTGGCAGCACGTCCAGGTCGCCGAGGACAACGTGCTCGACCTGGAGGGGCTGGAGTTCCGCGGCAAGGCGTGGCAGGACGTCCGGTCGGCGCTGAACAAGGCCGCCAAGCAGGACATCGACTTCCGGCTGGTCCGCTTGGCCGACCAGCCGGAACCCATCCTCGCGCAGGTCAGGGCGCTGTCGGAGCAGTGGATGGCCGACAAGGCCATGCCCGAGATGGGCTTCACCCTCGGCGGCCTCGACGAGGCGATGGACCCGGCGACGCGGGTCGGCCTGGCGGTCGACGCGGAGGGCACGGTCCACGGCGTGACGTCGTGGCTGCCGGTCCACACGGGCGCGGGCAAGGTGGGCGGCTGGACGCTGGACGTCATGCGCCGCAGCCCGCACGGATTCCGCCCGGTGATGGAGTTCCTGATCGCGTCGGCGTGCGTGCGGTTCCGCGAGGAGGGCGCGCGGTTCGTCTCGCTGTCGGGCGCGCCGCTGGCCCGCACGGGCGACGCCGGCCCGGCGCGCACGGTCGACCGGGCGCTGGAGTCGCTGGGCAAGGTCATGGAGCCGTACTACGGATTCCGTTCCCTGCACGCGTTCAAGGCGAAGTTCCAGCCGCGGCACGTGCCGCTGTACCTGGCTTACCGCGACGAGGCGGACCTGCCGCGGATCGGGCTGGCGCTGAGCCGAGCCTACCTGCCGGACGTCCGGCTGCGCGAGCTGGCGAAGCTGGTCAGTAGCTCTCGGGGACGCTGATCCGCTGCGGGAACTGGATCTTCCGGCGGCTGACGACGTTCTGGGTCTTCTCGATCAGGGTGCCGTCGGTCAGCCGGAGCCAGTGCCCGTTGCGGGAGTCGGTGAAGGCGAGCATCACGCCGGGCGTGGTGTGCTCCATCCGCCGGCCGTCGCGCACCGGCATGCGCCACTTCCCCGGCGGGAGCACGGCGTAGAGGTACTCGTCCGGTTCGATCTCCGGCCCGCGGTGCAGGGTCGACCCGGTCATCGGCAGGACCCGCACGAGGTCGAACGAGACGACCACGTGGTGCACCGCCTCGGAGTTGGCGTTGGACACGATCATGCAGACCTCGCCCGCCGCCGTGGTTTCGATCCACGCGGTGACCTTCGCGGCCTGCTCCTGCCACTCGCGCAGCTCCCGCTTCGCGCGGTCCGCCCGCGCCACCTGGCCGTCCCGGATGGCGATCCACAGCGCGACGGCCACGGCCGCGACGGTCCCGACGGCGCCGGCCCACTGCCCGGCCGCGCCCCACCAGTCCGGCTCCCGGGACCGGACGAGCCAGCTCCACGCTTTCGCCAGGAGCGGCCCGAAGAGCAGCAGGACCCCGGCGACGCCGAGCACGGAGAACGCGGCGATCCGGATGCGGGCGAGGCGTTCGTCCATGGGTTCAGCCTGCCGAACCCCGGCGCTCAGCGGTAGGTGGTCGGCGGCGGAGTCGTCGTGCGGCGGTCGGCGGCCGGCACGAACCGGTAGCTCTTGAGGATCCCGACCAGGTCTTCGCGGATCGTCGGGCCGGAGCGGTCGCTGTCCGCGTATGCCACCACGACCCCCGACGCGCTCCCGTTTCCGAACGCCATCGCCGCGACCAACGCGTCCTTCGCCGCGCACTCGCCCGTGGCCGCCGGAGTCACTTCCGCGACCACGATCCGGGCCGGGGCCCGGGTGCCGTCGGGTTTCGTGAGCTCGGCGTCCGTGCCCGGGCCCACCTGGGACGTCCCGCCGTACGCGCCGGTCGCCAGATCCGTCGCGGCCTTGCGCGCCGCCGCCTCGGGGTCGGCGAGTGGCTCGGTGGTGACGCCCGCGCCGCCCAGCGTGTCCCGGGCGCAGAAGTCCCGGCCCAGGAACGCGCTCGTGATCAGCCGGATCGGCGGCTCGTCCCAGCCGTGCTGGGTGGTCGGCGCCGGTTCCCAGCTCGGCGGGACGTCGTAGGCGTACGAGCCGTCCCGGGCCGCGACGGACTGCCAGCCGCTCGTCACCGCGGGGACGACCGTCCGCGGCGACGGCGTCTCCACCCGCGGCGGCCGCGACGTCGGTGCCGACGACGTGTGGTGCGGCTTGCCGACGCCCAGCGCGTTCAGCACACCGGCGATCAGCGCGATGAGCACCAGCCCGAGCCACGGCGCCCGCCGCCACTTCAGCGGCTTCGGCGCCGGGCGGATCCGCTTCGGCCGCGCGCGCGGCGCGTCCGGTGACGGGACGTGCGGCGCGTCCGCGGGCTCGTAACCGCCGAACCCGCGGAGCGCCGCATTGTCCTCGTACCCCGGCGTCGTGTCGTCCGAGCGCCGGGAGAACAGGCCCATCAGGACCGGACGAGCTTGACCAGGTGCTCGACGACGGCGTCGACCGCGATCTCCTCGCGCTCGCCCGTGCGCCGGTCCTTGACCTCGACGACGCCGTTGGCCAGGCCGCGCCCGACCACGAGGATGGTCGGCACGCCGACCAGCTCGGCGTCGGCGAACTTGACGCCCGGGCTCGCCTTGCGGTCGTCGAGGATGATCTCGAGACCGGCGGTGTCCAGCTCGGCGGCGAGCTTCTCGGCGCCGTCGCGCACCGCGTCGTCCTTGCCCGCGATGACGATGTGCACGTCGAACGGCGACACCTCGCGCGGCCAGATCAGGCCGAGGTCGTCGTGGTTCTGCTCGGCGAGCACGCCGACCAGCCGCGAGACGCCGACGCCGTAGGAGCCCATCGTGATCCGGATCGGCTTGGAGTCGGGGCCGAGCGCGTCGAGCCCGAACGCGTCCGCGTACTTGCGGCCGAGCTGGAAGATGTGCCCGATCTCGATGCCGCGCGCGGCGACCAGGGTGCCGTGGCCGTCCGGCGACGCGTCGCCCTCGCGGACCTCGGCGGCCTCGATGGTGCCGTCCGGGGTGAAGTCGCGGCCGGCCAGCAGGTCGACGACGTGGTGGTCGACCTTGTCGGCGCCGGTGACCCAGGCGGTGCCGGGCACGATCCGGGGGTCGGCGAGGTAGCGCACGCCGTTGTCCTGCAGCGCCTTCGGGCCGATGTAGCCCTTGACCAGGAACGGGTTCTTGGCGAAGTCGGCCTCGTCGAGCAGCGCGACCTCGGCGGGCTCCAGCGACGCCTCGAGGCGCTTCATGTCCACTTCGCGGTCACCGGGGAGCGCGACGCAGACCAGCTCCCACTCCTTCGCACCCGGCTGACGCGCCTTGAGCATGACGTTCTTCAGCGTGTCCGCGGCGGTGAACGTGCGGCCCAGGCCGGTGTTGTTCAGGAAGTTGACCAGCGTTTCGATGGTCGGCGTGCCGGGCGTGTGGTGCACCTGCGCCTCGGGACGGCCCTCGATCGGCTGCGCGGCGGGCGCGGGCGTCACGACGGCTTCGACGTTCGCCGCGTAGCCCGACTCCGTGCTGCGGACGTAGGTGTCTTCGCCCGTCTCCGCGACCGCGAGGAACTCCTCGGACGCCGAGCCGCCCATGGCCCCCGACGTCGCCTTGACCACGACGTACTCGAGGCCGAGGCGGTCGAACAGCTTCGTGTAGGCGGCGCGGTGGGCCTGGTAGGAGCGCTCCAGGCCCTCGTCGTCGAGGTCGAACGAGTACGAGTCCTTCATGACGAACTCGCGGCCGCGCAGGATGCCGGCGCGGGGACGCGCTTCGTCGCGGTACTTCGTCTGGATCTGGTAGAGCGTGACGGGGTAGTCGCGGTAGGAGGTGAACTCGCCCTTGACCGTGAGCGTGAAGAGCTCTTCGTGCGTCGGGCCGAGGAGGTAGTCGGCGCCCTTGCGGTCCTTCAGGCGGAACAGGCTGTCGCCGTACTCGGTCCAGCGGCCGGTCGCCTCGTAGGGCTCCTTCGGCAGCAGCGCGGGGAACTGGATCTCCTGCGCGCCGATGGCGTTCATCTCTTCGCGCACGACGTTCTCGACGCGGCGCAGCACGCGCAGGCCGAGCGGCAGCCACGAGTACCCGCCCGGGGCGACCCGGCGGACGTAGCCGGCGCGTACCAGGAGCCGGTGGCTCGGTACCTCGGCGTCCGCCGGATCCTCGCGCAACGTGCGAAGGAACAACGACGAAGTCCTGGTGATCACTGCGGGGCTCCCTGCTCTGCTCCGGGCGGGTGTGCATATGCCGCTCAGGGTAGTCAACCCCCCGGCTCTGACTCCAACGGGTTACTCGGCTCACCCGGCGGCCCGTTTTTGTCGGTGGTCGCCGCTAGCTTCGGGACATGGCGATCCACATGGGCATGATCACGATCGACTGCGCGGATCCGCGCGGTCTGGCGGAGTTCTGGACGGCGGCGCTGGGCACGACGGTGGCGCAGGACTACGCGGGCGAGTTCCTGGTGCTGGCGCCCCCGGAGGGCGGGCTGCCACTGGGCCTGCAACGGGTGCCCGAGCCACGGGCGGGCAAGAACAGAGTCCACGTCGACTTCGGCGGGGACGATCGGGCGGCGGAGGTGAAACGGCTGGTGGAGCTGGGTGCGAAGGAGGTGGCGGAGCACGATGTGCCGGGCCTGGCGTGGACGGTGCTGACGGATCCGGAGGGCAACGAATTCTGCGTGTCGGGAGGTGAGCACTGATCGGTGGTGGCAGGCGGTCGCGGCATGCGGTCACGGTGTGCGGTCGCGGCGCGCGGCAGCGGGTAGAAAGGCGGCATGAGCGCTCGCGTACTGCTGCCCTGGACCGACATCGACGTGCCGGAAGGGGTCGAGGTCGCGTACTACGACGGTGTCTCGTCGCCGCCGGCAGGGCTGGGTGACGTCGAGTTCTACGTGCTGCCGTACGACCGCGGGGCGGAGCCGCCGAAGCTGATCGGGCAGCTGCCATCGCTGCGGGTGGTGCAGTCGCTGTCGGCCGGGGTCGAGACGCTGGTGCCGCTGCTGCCTGAGGGCGTGCGCCTGGCGAACGGGCGGGGGCTGCACGACCTGAGCGTCGCCGAGCACGCGCTCGCGTTGATCCACGCCGCGCAGCGTGATCTGCCGCGCTGGTTCGCGCAGCAGGCGCGCGGCGAGTGGGTGCGCGAGCACACGCGGTCCCTCGCCGACAGCCGCGTGCTCCTGGTCGGCCACGGCTCGATCGGGCAGGCGATCGAACGCCAGCTCGTCGCCGCGGAGGCCGTGGTGACGCGTGTGGCGAGCCGTGCGCGGCCGGCGGACGGCGTCCACGGCGTCGCCGAGCTGCCGGACCTGCTGCCCGAAGCCGACATCGTGGTGCTCGTCCTGCCGGACACCCCCGCGACGCGCGGACTGCTCGACGCGAAGGCCCTGGCGGCGCTGCCCGACGACGCCCTGGTGGTGAACGTCGGCCGCGGCACGGCGATCGACACGGACGCCCTCCTGGCCGAGACGAGCACCGGCCGCCTGCGCGCGGGCCTCGACGTCGTGGACCCGGAACCGCTGCCCGCGAACCATCCACTGTGGACGGTGCCGGGGGTGGTCATCACACCGCACATCGCGGGCGGCTCGGCGTCGTTCTATCCGCGCGCGAAGAAGCTGGCGGGCGAGCAGCTGCGGAGGTATGTCGAGGGTGAGGAGCTGCTCAACCTCGTAGAGCCGTGACGACGGCGGCCCACGCCGCGGGGGTGACGGTCAGGTGACCCTGCTCGCGGGCTTTGGTGTCCCGGATGCCGACGGAACGGTCGAGCTTCACCTCGACGCAGTCCGATTGGCCGCCGCTGTGGCTCGACTTGCGCCAACCCACTTCAACACAGTTGGACTGGCCGCCGCTGTAACTCGACTTGCGCCAGACCATGCCGCTCATGCCGAGGCCTCCCGGGCTATCGCGCGGCCTCCCGAAGCATGCTTCGGGTGCCGTCTTCACTCAGTGCCTTGCCAGTCAAGATCTTAGCCTGCCTGCGGTAGTTGCCCACTGCGCCATCCTCGTGGAGGAATGCAGTGGCGTGCGAACTCTCCAAGTGCACGATCGGCGGCAGATCAGCGAACTCGTACAGGATGAACGAGCCGATCAGCCCGGGGTGATAACCGATGTTGGCGGGCACGATCCGCACCGAAACGTTCGGCAGCGCCATCATTTCCAGCAGATGGTCGATCTGGTCCGACATGATGTCGGGGCTGCCGATCTCCTCGCGGATCGCGACCTCGCCGATGAGCGCGGTGAGCCGGACCGGATCAGCCTTGGTGAGAATTCGCTGGCGGTCCAAGCGCACAACCAGCATCGCATCGGCCTGCGCCAGGCCGATCTCCGAATTGCTCAGGATTGCGCGCGCGTAGTCGGGCGTCTGGAGCATTCCTGGCACGATCGCCAGCTCCCAGTTCGAGATGCGGGTGGCGGTGCGCTCATACTCCCGAATCCCGCTCAGCGCGGGCGGCAGGTCCGACGGGTTCGAATCGAGCCAGTTGTCGTCCTTCGCCCGCTTGGCCAGGCGCATCATGCGCTCGTAGGTCGCGTCGTCGACCTGGAGCGCGCCCAGCAGCCGGGCGATGTCCTCGGGGCCGGGGACGCGTTGCCCCTTTTCCCACGCCGACAGCAACTGCGGGAGAATCCGCACCATCCGGGCGAGCTCGCGCAGTCCTTTACCCCGCGTCATCCGCAATTCGCGCAGTGACGCGGCCAATGCTCTCGCACCCGGGGACGCGGAAGTCGGCTTCATACGGCGATGGTACGAACGCCGTCCATTCCCCGATCGGCGGTGGGGCGTCCCGATTTCAGGACAGCACGTACACGTGCCATTCGTCGTCGACGCGATATCCGCACCGCTCGTAAACGCCCAGGGCGCGGTGCGCGTTGTCGACGTCGACGCTCAGCGCCGACCGGTCGAATCCCGCCGCTTTCACCGCGGAAAGGGTGTGCCCCAGCAACCCCGACGCGACGCCGCGGCCGCGCAGCGCTTCCCGTGTTCCCACCCAGCTGGCGTAGTGCTCGCGGATGCCCGTCGCCGCGGCTTCGGACGCGTAGAAGTGGCTCAGCACGAACGCGAGGACCTTGTCGCCGTCGAGGATCAGGTACGACAGCTCCGGACGGAAGTCCTTCGAGCCGGTGACCAGGTGGCGCCAGGCGCCGGGCTCGTAGAGCGTGCTGCCCCAGTGGCCGGCGAAGGTGTCGTTGCGGGCGTCGAGCACCGCGAGGTCGTGCTCGAAGTCGAACGGGACCGCCGTGAAACCGTCCGGCAGCGGCGGCTGCGGCGGCAGGTCGTCGAGGCCGACGCGCATGGTGACCATCGTGCGCGCGTGCGTGTACCCGGCGCCGGCGAGGACGCCGGCGATCCAGCGCTCGTTCTGGTGCTGGCCGTGGTGCAGCTCGAACGGCGCGTCCGGGAAGGTGCGCTCGTTGACCTCGCGGCCCGTGCGCGAGAACCACTCGACCAGGTGAGCGCCGACGCCGTCGGTCCGGTACTCCGGGTGCACGACCGACTGGAGCCGGAGCATGTGGACGGGGTCGGCGGCGTCGCGGCGGCGGACGAGGCCGTAGCCGGCGAGCGTCTCGCCCGCCCAGGCGCCGGTGGTGGCGCGGGCCAGGTCGATGTTGGGCCCTTCGAGCTCGTCGCGGAGGTCTTCGTCGCTGAAGTGGTCACCCGTCCGGTCGACTTCCTCGGCCGCGGCGTACAGCCGGGTCAACGCGGGGACGTCGTCGAGGGTCAACGGGCGCCAGGTGAGGTCCATGGCGGGAGGCTAGGCGGGACGGCGGCGTCCGCGCACCCCGATTTCGCCACCCGGCCGGCACCCGCGGCCCGTGACCGTTGACACGAAAGCCTTCGGCCGTGGCTGTGATCGGATCGGCGGAAGCCGGCAAAGTACGCTCGGTGCGTGCTGGTGCTCCTCCCTCCTTCCGAGACCAAAGCTGACGGCGGCCGCGGCGGCCCCCTCGACCTGGGCGCGCTGTCGTTCCCCGAGCTGAACCCGGCCCGCGCGAAGCTCGCCGACGCGCTCGTCGAGCTGGCGCGTGACGTCCCGGGCAGCGTCGCGGCCCTGGGGCTCACCGAGCGCCAGTCCGGCGAGGTGGCGCGCAACGCGGAGCTGCTGACGTCGCCGACGATGCCGGCACTGCGCCGCTACACCGGCGTCCTGTACGACGCGCTCGACGTGAAGAGCTTCACGAAGGCGGGCCTGGAGAAGGCCCACCGGCGGCTGGCGGTGACGTCGTCGCTGTTCGGCGTGGTGTCGGCGACCGACCCGATTCCCGCGTACCGGCTGTCCGGCGGGAACTCGCTGCCGTCACTGGGGACGGTCCGCGGGCACTGGAAGCCGGTGCTCGAGCCGGTGTTGCAGCAGGTGGAAGGCCTGGTGGTGGACCTGCGCTCGGGCACGTACTCGGCGTTCGCGAAGCTGCGCCCGGACGCGGTGACGGTCCGCGTGGTGACGGAGAACGCCCACGGCGAGCGCGTGACGGTCAGCCACTTCAACAAGGCGTACAAGGGCCGCCTGGCGCGCGAACTGGCGATCACGCGGGCGGAACCGTCCACTGTGGACCAGCTGCTGAAGGTGATCCGAAGGGCGGGCATGACGGTCGAGCGCACGGGCGACCACGCGCTGGAGCTGGTCACCGAGGGCTGAGGCTCAGAACCGGTGCGGGGCGAACGGGGTCAGGTCGAACCCCGGGTCCTCCCCCAGCGCCACCGAGGCGACCAGCTTCCCCGCGAACGGCGCGTTCGTCAGCCCGCCCGCGCCGAAGCCCGTCGAGACCGCCAGCCCCGGCCGCAGGGACCCCAGGATCGGCAAGCCGTCGGGCGTGCCCGGGCGGAAGCCCACCCGCGTCTCCGCCAGCGTCGCGTCCGCCAAGCCCGGGGCCACCGTCAGCGCGTTGTCCAGCACCTCGCGCTGGCCCGCCGCCGTCACGCGGTAGTCGAAGCCCGACTCCGCCTCGCGCGTCGCGCCCGCCACCACGCGGCCGCCGCCGAACGCCAGGAGGTAGTGGCTCGTGCGGGGCAGCACCACCGGCCACGCCGACGTGTCCGTGTCCGGCAGGTCGAAGTGGCTGATCTGGCCGCGGTGCGGCGTCACCGGCAGGTCGATCCCCAGCGGTGCCAGCAGTTCCCGGCTCCACGCGCCGGCCGCGACCACGATGCTGTCCGCTTCCAGCGGGCCTTCGGAACCCGCGACCGTCCCGTCGGCCCGGAACGCGACCTCGCCTTCGACGAACTTCGCGCCCCTTCGCCCGGCATCCGCCAGCAGCGCCCGGCGTAACCGGTGGCCGTCGACGCGACCCGCGCCGGCGAGGTGCACCGCGCCCAGCCCGGGCGCCAGCGCGGGGAACAGCTCTCGCGCCTGATCCGGGTCGAGCCGCCGGATTTCGCCGATTTCGGGCGCGTCCGCGGCGCGCGCGGTCAGCCTTTCGTGTGCCTCGGCCAGTTCGCTTTCCTCAGCCGAGACGACCATGCCGCCGACGACCTCGAACGAAGAATCCTCGAGTGCGGCCGCGAACTCGCGGTAGTACCGGCCGGCCGCCGAGGCGAGCGGGTACAGCGCGTCTTCCCAGCGCGACGTCCACGGGCTCACGATCCCGGCGCCGGCTTCGGTGGCCGTCCCCGGCCGGGCCGCGTCCGCCACGACCACCTCCGCGCCCCGGCCCGCCAGGTGCCAGGCCGTTGCCGCGCCGCCGATTCCACTGCCGATCACGAGGACTCGCATGTCCCCCACCCTGCCCGACCGTGCCGCGCCCGGGCCACCGGGATTGCCCCGCGCCCCCGGGCGGGCGGCCGTATGCTGCGCGCCATGCCGAGCCGTGCCGAGCGGTATGTCGCCCATCTCGACACCCTGACCGGGAGCACCGAGCCCCGGCTGCAGCCGATCCCGTCGACCCACGACGGGCTCGACGACGTCATCGCGTTCGTCTACGCCGACGAGCCGGAGCCGAGATACCTGACCGGGGTGACGTACGGCCTTTCGCTGGCCGACCACGCCGAGTGGCACGGCGTGAAACCCGAGCTGTGGATCAGCGTCCGGTCCGACGACCCGGTGTGGGCGCTGGCCATCGGCTACCTCGCCGAGCAGCTGAGGGGCACCTGCCCGTTCGTCTACGGCGACACGATCGACTTCGGCGAGCCGATCGCGCCCGAGTCCCGGATGACCGCTTTCGCCGTGTGCGCGCCCGCGGGCCTCGACGCGCACCAGTACACGCTGATCGACATCGGCGGCGCGCCCATCAGCATCGCCGGCTGCTTCCCGGTGCACGACACCGAGCGGAAGTACATCCGCGAGCACGGCATCGACGCGTTCTGGCAGCTGGACTGGGACCTCTACGACGTCCGGCGCCCGCCGGTCGTCTGATACGCCGCCGTCGCGAGCGCCGCGAACGACCGGACCAGCGGGCTCGCGTCCTTCCACGCGACGACCACCGGGTTCGGCGCCAGGTCGGTGACCGGGACGACGGTCAGCTCGCCCGGCGGCCGGTGGCCGAGCGGCATCAGCCCGACGGTCCCGTTCCAGAGCACGGCCTGCAGGCACTCCTGCACCGCGCGTACCACCGGCCCCTCGCGGGGTTCGCCGCCGTGCCAGTACTCCTGCCAGACGGGGTCGGTGCCGTCCGGGAACCGGAACCAGCGCCGGCCGGCCAGGTCGGCCAGCTCCAGGTGGTCGCGGCCGGCCAGTGGATCGTCGGCGCGCAGCACCGCGCCCACCCGGTCTTCACGCAGCCGGTGCACGGTCAGGCCGGTCTCGTCGAACGGCCCGCGGGTCAAGGCGACGTCGACGAGCCCGGCGCGCAGCCCGCACGTCGGGTCGGTCAGGTCCGTGTCACGGACGCGGACCTCGACGTCCGGGTGCTGCCGGCGGTAGGCGTCGGCCAGCCGCGTCGCGTCCGGGTCGGCGCTGTCGGCGAGGAGGCCGACGGTGATCGTCGCGACTCCGGCCACGCGCGCCCGCGCCCGTTCGGCCTGCTCCAGGAGGGAGCGCGCCTCCTCGAGCAGGGCCGCGCCGGCCGGGGTGAGCGCGACGCCCGCGGCCGACCGCACGAGCAGCACGGCGCCGACGTCGGCTTCCAGCTGCTTGATGGCACGGCTCAGCGGCGGCTGGCTCATGTGCAGCCGCGCGGCGGCCCGGCCGAAGTGGAGTTCTTCGGCGACGGCCACGAAGTACCGCAGCGTGCGCAGCTCCACCTCAGCTCGGCTGCCGGGTCTCGTAGGGCCAGACGTCGTCGGGGAAAACGCGCGCGAACCAGTGCGGCTGGACGTCCCGCAGCCGCAGCGCCCGCCACCGGCGTGGGTCGGCGGGCTCGGGCACGGCGACCTCGACGTCCGGGCCGTGGGCGAAGAGCCGTTCCTGGCAGACCCCGCAGGGCGCCAGGACCCAGTAGCCGCGGTCTTCGTCGGCGGCGGTGACACACACCGAGCCCGTCACGCGGCGGTCCAGCTTGAAGGCTTCGCAGATCGCGCCGGTTTCGTGGCACAGGCTGACACCCTGGTTCGGGAACTCCGGTGCCGTGCTCGTCAGTATCGCGCCGTCGTCGAGACGCAGCGCGGCCGCGCCGGACCACGGTGTCCCCCCGAAGCGGCCGCGCGCCAACGCGATCGCCGCGTCCACCAGTTCCTGATCGACTCCCATGGCCCGAACAGTAACCGCGACCGGCGACGATGTCCGCCGGGTATCGGAGCGCCGAAATCGGTCTTGGACGGCGCCGGTGTCCCGGCGGTGGAATCGGGTCATGACCGACCTGACCGATCCCGCCGTCCAGGTGGCCGGCGCCCGCGAAATCGCCCCGGACCTGCTGGTGATCCCGAACGCCGGCGTCGACCTCGTGCCCAACATCGGCGTCATCGGCGGCACGGAGGCCGTGCTGGTCGTCGACACGGGCCTGGGCACCGCGAACGCGTCGGAGGTGCTCGCGTTCGCGACGTCGGTCGCCGCCGGGCGCCGCCTGTACCTGACGACGACGCACTTCCACCCGGAGCACGCCTACGGCGCGCAGGTGTTCGCCGATGCCGCCACCTACCTGGTCAACCGCGGCCAAGCGGACGACCTGACCACCAAGGGCGCGGGTTACCTCCGGATGTTCCGCGGCTTGGACCCGGCGATCGCGGCCCGCCTGGAGGACGTCCGGATCCCGGTCCCGGACGAGGTCTACGACGGCTCGCACGAGCTGGACCTGGGCGGCCGGACGGTCCGGCTGCGGCCCACGGGCCGGGGCCACACCCTCGGTGACCAGGTCGTCGAGGTCCCGGACGCGGGCGTGCTGTTCACCGGCGACCTGGCCGAGACCGGGCAGTTCGCGATCCTCCCGTGGTTCCCGCCGCACGACACGGACGTCACCGGCGTCGGGTGGCTTTCGGTCCTGGACCGGCTGGTTTCGGACGGGCCCCGCGTGGTGGTGCCGGGCCACGGAGAGGTCGGCGGCGTCGCGGTGCTCACCGACGTCCGTGACTACCTGAGCGAGCTGCGGGACGAAACCTGGCGCCGGCGGGACTCGGGTCTCGGCGTGGAGACCATCGCCGCCGAGGTGCGGGCGGTGCTCGTCGAGCGCCATCCGGAGTGGGCCGGGCAAGAGTGGATCGAGCCGGGTGTCGGGTGCCTGTGCGCCGAGCACGACGCCGCCCGAGCCTGACCGGGGAACCGCCGGGCTGCGGGGCGGCGGCCGGGTGCACGCCGGCCCCGCTCTTCAGCCGGCGTCCACGCCCAGCACCGCCATCGCCGCGTTGTGGCCGGGGATGCCGCTGACACCACCTCCTCGCACCGCTCCCGCGCCGCACAGCAGCACGCGCTCGTGGGGTGTCTCCACTCCCCACTTGCCCTCCTGGGCCGGGTCCGTCGCGAACGGCCACGCCAGGTCGCGGTGGAAGATGTGCCCGGCCGGCAAACCCAGCTCGGACTCCAGGTCGAGCGGGGTCTTCGCCTCCACGCACAGCTTCCCGTCCGGCGCTGTCAGCAGGCAGTCCTCGATCGGCTCGGCCAGCACGCTGTTCAGCGAAGCCAGCGTCGCGCGCAACGCCGCTTCGCGCGCCTCTTCGTTGCGCCCCTCGAAGAGGCGGGCCGGCATGTGCAGGCCGAACAACGTCAGCGTCTGCACGCCCGCCGCGCGTTCGGCCGGGCCGAGGATCGACGGGTCCGTCAGCGAATGGCAATAGATCTCGCACGGCGGCAGCGTGGGGATCTTCCCCGCCGCCGCCTCGCGGTAGGCCGTCTCCAGCTGGCTGAACGTCTCGTTGACGTGGAACGTGCCGCCGAACGCCTCCGCCGGGTCCGCGTGCGGGTCGCGCAGCTTCGGCAGCCGGGACAGCACCATGTTCACCTTCAGCTGCGCGCCTTCCGGCCGCTCCGGCGGCTCCTCGCCCAGCAGCCGCGCCAGCGTGGCCGGTGCGACGTTCGCCAGGACGTGCCCGCCGCGAACCACGTGTTCGGTGTCGTCGCGGCGGTAGCGCACCTCGCCGTCCGGATCGACCGAGAGCACCTCCGCCCCGGTCACGAGCCGCGCGCCCGCCGCGGCGGCCACCGCCGCCAGCGAGCTCGTCACCGCGCCCATGCCGCCGACCGGGACGTCCCAGTCGCCGGTTCCGCCGCCGATCACGTGGTAGAGCAGGCACCTGTTCTGCCGCAGGTCCTCGTCGCCCGCCGCGGCGAACGTGCCGATCAGCGCGTCGGTGAGCACGACGCCGCGGACCGTGTCGTCACCGAACCAGGACGTGAGCGTCTCGCCGATCGGCCGCTCGAACAACACCGACCACGCGTCGGCGCCGCCCACCCGCGAGCGGAAGTCCACTTCGGACAGAAGTGGCTCGGTGAGCGTGCCGAAGACGCGTTCGGCGACACCGCCGGTCAGCTCCGAGAACCGGCGCCACGCCGCGAAGTCCGATGTGGACCCGGTGACCGCGCGGAACGACTCCGCCGTCCGGGCGTCGTCGCCCGTGTCGACAAGGAGACCCGAGTCGCCCGTGGGTGTGTAGGACGACATCCGGCGCCGCTTCAGCCGCACGTTGAGGCCGAGGTCGGCCACGATCTTCGCCGGCAGCAGGCTGACCAGGTAGGAATAGCGCGAAAGCCGGACGTCGACGCCGTCGAACGCGCGGAACGACACGGCGGCGCCACCGGTCTCCCCGCGCCGTTCGAGCACGAGCACCGACCGGCCCGCCCGCGCCAGGTACGCGGCCGCCACCAGCCCGTTGTGACCACCGCCGACGACCACGACGTCGTAGGAATCCATCCGCCCCTCCTCGGGTGTTGCCTGCCCGTTCATCGTGGCCACGGCGGCGGCCGGAATTCAAGGAAACGTCGCGAACGGTCCTTTCGCGCTATTCGGTTGCGCGGCCCCGGACCGGTCCGGCAAGCTGGAACGCAACCGGCAGGGAGCCGGGGTTCGAGAGCCGGGAGGTGCCTGTCGTGATGGATGTCCGGGCCTTCTCGCGCCCTCACCCACCCGCCCCCCGAGGCTGATCACGCGCCCGGTGGGGCATCCCTGACCAAGGAGAAACCCACCAGTGCGCCAGCACGATTCCGATGACTTCGATCTTTTCGACGCGCGCCCTGCACACCGGAGCACGCGCTTCGAAGACCCGCGTCCCGCTCGCCGCGGACGGTTCGACGAGGAAACCCGCGAACGGCCGAATCGCCGCGCGCGGTACGACGACGAACCCGAACCGGCCCGCCGCGGCCGGCTCACCGAAGGCGAACGCGTCCGGCTCGCCAAGCTCCGCGACGACGCCTACACCGAAAACCAGCTGCCGGACGGCGCCGACCGCTGGTCGACCTGGGACGACGCCGAACACGGCCCGCTCCCCCGGCCCGACTGGGTCGTCACCGAGCTCGCCGCCGTCGACACCGACCTCGGCGTCCTCAAGACCGGCAAGGAGGCCGACGTCCACCTGCTGCGGCGCGGCCTGCCCGGCACCCCCGGCACACTGCTCGCCGCGAAGCGCTACCGCAGCGACGAACACAAGCTGTTCCACCGCGACGCGGGCTACCTCGAAGGACGGCGGATGCGCCGCTCCCGCGAGATGCGCGCGATCGAGCACCGCAGCGCGTTCGGCCGCAACCTGATCGCCGAACAGTGGACCGTCGCGGAGTTCGCCGCGTTGAGTCGCTTGTGGACGCTCGGCGCGCCGGTGCCGTACCCGGTGCAGCGCAACGGCACCGAGCTGCTCCTCGAGTTCCTCGGCGAGGACGACGGGACGGCCGCGCCGCGGCTGGCCCAGGTGCGCCCGGAGCCGGACGAGCTGACCGACCTGTGGTTCCAGGCCACCGCGGCGCTGGAGCTGCTCGCTTCGGAAGGCCTCGCGCACGGCGACCTCTCGGCGTACAACCTGCTGGTGCACCGGGGCCGGCTGGTGGTGATCGACCTGCCGCAGGTCGTCGACGTCGTCGCCAACCCCGCCGGCGTCGAGTTCCTCGCGCGGGACGTGCGCAACCTCGCCGGCTGGTTCCACGGCCGCGGCCTCGGCGAGCACGTGACGAAGACCGACGACCTGCTGGCGGAGCTCGTTTCCGCCGCCGGGCTCGGGTGATCTCGCGGCGGCGTCGCGGGTGTGGCGTGGAACACGCCTGCGACGCCGCCCACAACCGGTCACCTCCATGCGGAGGACCAGCCCACCCTCAGGTACTATCGTTTCAGACCGCAACCGGCGGCGTGGATGAGTTGGTGTCCGTCGCCTCCAGAGCCACCGAATGGCTCGCGGTGATCCGTAACCCCCAAGCGGCGCGCAGTGTCAAGAAAGCGCAAGACACAGTGTGCCGGGTCCGTCCCTGTGAACGCCCACTGCACACCATCTTGCCCTGCCTGCGCGCGGGGAGCCCGGGCCTCCTTGTGACGAACCGTGTCCGAGAGGCATTTGTGACCGTCACGTTCAACTCCGGCCCTTCCTCGACGTCCGCGCACGCGGACCGTCCCGACCGTCGGCCGCGTCAGCGCCCCGCCGGTGGGGACATGCTGCGCGACGACGCAGTCGAGACCGTGGCCACCAAGACCTTCGCCCAGCTCGGCCTGCCGGAGCCGCTGCTCCGCGCGCTGGCCGACGCGGGCATCACCAGCCCCTTCCCGATCCAGTCCGCGACCATCCCGGACGCCCTGGCCGGCCGCGACGTGCTGGGCCGCGCCCAGACCGGCTCCGGCAAGACCCTCGCCTTCGGCCTGGCCATGCTGGCCCGGCTCGCCGACGGCAAGGCCCGCCCGAAGCGCCCCCGCGCGCTGATCCTCGTCCCGACCCGCGAGCTGGCCATGCAGGTGGCCGACTCGCTGACCCCGCTGGCCAAGTCGCTCGGCCTGTGGTGCCGCACGGCCGTCGGCGGCATGGCCTTCGCCCGCCAGGCCGACGCGCTCTCCCGCGGCGTCGACCTGCTGATCGCCACCCCGGGCCGGCTGTCGGACCACGTCCGGCAGGGCACCGCGCACCTGGGCGACTGCAACTTCATCGCGCTCGACGAGGCCGACCAGATGGCGGACATGGGCTTCATGCCGCAGGTCCGCGAGATCATGGACCTCACCCCGCCGGGTGGGCAGCGGCTGCTGTTCTCGGCGACGCTCGACGGTGACGTCAACCGCCTCGTCCGGCAGTACCTGACCGACCCGGTCACGCACTCGGTCGCGCCGTCGACCGCGAGCGTCGACACCATGGACCACCACGTGCTCCAGGTGTCGCACCAGGACAAGCAGGACATCATCACGCAGATCGGCGCCCGCGAGGGCCGCACGATCATGTTCGTGCGGACCAAGCACCACGTCGACCGCCTCACCGAGCGCCTTCGCGAGCAGGGCGTGAACGCGCAGGCCCTGCACGGCGGCAAGACGCAGGGGCAGCGCAACCGCGTCCTGGCCGACTTCAAGGAAGGCCACTCGCCGGTGCTGGTCGCCACGGACGTCGCCGCGCGCGGCATCCACGTCGACAACATCTCGCTGGTGCTGCACGTCGACCCGGCGGCCGACCACAAGGACTACCTCCACCGCGCGGGCCGCACGGCGCGCGCCGGGGCGTCCGGTGTCGTCGTCACGCTGGTCACCAACGACCAGCGCCGCATGGTCAAGCGGATGACCGACCGGGCCGGCGTGCGCGCCGAGTCCACGATGGTCCGTCCGGGTGACGAAGCGCTGACCCGCATCACCGGTGCCCAGGAGCCCAGCGGCGAGCCGGTCATCGAGCGTCGGCGCGAGAACCCGCGTCGCGGTGGCGGCGGCTTCCGCGGCGGCGACCGCGGCTTCGGCGGTTCGGGTCGCGGTGGCTACCGCGGCGACCGTGACCGTGGCGGCGACCGCGGCACCTACGGCGGCGACCGTGGTGACCGCGGGGGCGACCGTGGCGGGTACCACCAGGGCTCCCGTGAGGGTGCCGGCAACCGTGAAGGCCGTCCCGCCGGCTTCGGCGGCCGCAGCCGTCAGCCGCGCTCGGGCAACGGCGGTGGCTACGGCCGCCCGAGCCGTGGCCCGCGTCGCGGCTACGACAGCTGATCGTCTGCTCGGAAGTTTTCGGAAGCCCCGGACCTCGGTCCGGGGCTTCCGGCGTTTCCGGGCCCGCTTCCCGGCCGCGCGGAGCCCGGGTGGGAGACTGCGGGACGTGACTACGCCGCCGGCTCTCCCGCCCGAAGAGGTTTTCGACTGGCTCGACACCGAGGCGGAGAAGCGGGCGAACGCGGGGCTCGTGCGGCAGCTGCGGCCGCGTCCCGCGAAGACGGACGAGCTGGACCTGGCCGGCAACGACTACCTCGGGCTGGCCCGCGACAAGCGCGTCGCCGGGGCCGCCGCGGCCGCCGCGCTGCGCTGGGGCGCCGGGTCGACCGGCTCCCGGCTGGTCACCGGATCCACCGAGCTGCACACCGAGCTGGAGCTGGACCTCGCCCGGTTCTGCGGCGTGCAGGCGGCGCTGGTGTTCTCCTCCGGCTTCGCCGCGAACCTCGGAGCGGTGACGGCGCTGTCGGGGTCCGAGTCCGCGATCGTCACCGACAAGTACATCCACGCGTCGCTGATCGAAGGCTGCCGGCTCTCGCGGGCCGACGTCGCCGCGGTAGCGCACGCGACGCCGTCGGCGATCGAGAACGCGCTGGCGACCCGGCGGAAGCCGCGGGCGCTGGTGGTGACCGACTCGGTGTTCTCGGTCGACGGCGACCTCGCCCCGCTCGCCGAGCTGGCCGGGATCTGCCGTTCGCACGGCGCGGCGATGGTGGTCGACGACGCACACGGCTTCGGCATCCTCGGCGACGGCGGCCGGGGCGCGGTCCACGCGGCCGGGCTGTCGGGCGCGCCCGACGTCGTCACGACGTTGACGCTGTCGAAGTCCCTCGGCGCCCAGGGCGGGGCGGTGCTGGGGCCGCGTCGCGTGATCAAGCACCTGGTGGACACGGCTCGCAGCTTCATCTTCGACACCGCTTTGGCGCCCGCGAGCGCCGCTGCCGCGCTGGCCGCGTTGCACGCGCTGAAGGAGGAGCCGGGGCTGGCGGGGAAGGTGCTGGAGAACGCGGGCAACCTGGCGATGTCGTTGCAGGCGGCCGGGCTGAAGGCGAGCCTGCCGGACGCGGCCGTGATCTCGGTTCAGGCGCCGTCCGCGGAAGCAGCTGTCGCGTGGGCGGGGGCGTGCGCGGAGCAGGGCATCCGCGTCGGGTGCTTCCGGCCGCCGTCGGTGCCGGACGGCATCTCACGGCTGCGGCTGACCGCGCGGGCCGACCTCACGGAGTCCGATGTGGACCGCGCGGTGAAGGTGATCACGGCGACGGCGCCTCGGGGTGCGACCGCCTGAGCCGTGTCCAGAGGGTCGACACGCGTGATTGAGGAGTCGACACGCGTGATCAGAGGGTCGACACGACTTCAGTGCGGGCCGCTCTCCGTGTCGTCCCTCCAGTCACGCGTGTCGACCTTTCGATCACGCGTGTCGGCCCTCTGATCACGCCGGTTACTGCGGGAGGCGGCGCATGGTGATGTGCGGGATTCCGTCTTCGTCCTCGTACTCCGCGCCTTCCGGGACGAAGCCGTAGCGCGCGTAGAAGCCCTGGACGTACGTTTGCGCGTCCAGGACGTACTCGCCCGGGGTGAGCAGGGCCGCGTCCATCAGCTGGGCCGCCAGGCCCCGGCCGCGGGCGGAAGGCGCCGTCACCACGCGGCCGATGCGGCGGACGCCGCCCGGATCCGCCAGGACCCGCAGGTAGGACAGCACTCCACTGGCGTCCGAGAACCACAGGTGACGGGTGTCCGGCCGCAGGTCACGGCCGTCCAGCTCGGGGTACGCCGCCTTTTGCTCCACCACGAACACGTCCACGCGCAGGCGGAGGATGTCGTGGAGCTGGGCGGCGGTCAGCTCGGGCCCGGTCGCGTCGTGCAGGGTCGGCATGCCCCCTGCTTACCATGCCTAGAAGAGGCGCGGCTTGGCCTGGGCCTCGATGTCGTCGGTGTACGCCGAGACGCGCGTGTAGACGCCCGGCTTGCCCGCCTTGCCGCAGCCGTCGCCGAAGGACACGATCCCGATCAGCGTGTCGCCCACGACGAGCGGGCCGCCGGAGTCGCCCTGGCAGGCGTCGATGCCGCCCTCCGGGTAGCCCGCGCAGACCATCGTCTTCTGGTCGTACACCGAGTAGTCGGAGCGGCAGGCGCTGTCCGAGACCACCGGGACCTGGGCGCTGCGCAGGTAGTCGGACCGGTCGCCGCCGTCGGCGACGCGGCCCCAGCCGAGGACCGTCGCCTTCGTGCCCGCGCTGTACGAAGCCGCGTCACCGTTGCCGGGCAGCTTCGCGGGCCGGTAGTTGAACTGGCCGCGGACGGTCAGGACCGCGATGTCGTCGCCCTGCGTCGGGTCGGTGTAGCCCTTGCTGATCCAGACCTTCGACACGCTCAGCACGTCACCGTCGTCGGTGCGCTTGTCCTCCCGGCCGGCCACCACGCGGACGTCCTGCTTCGCGACCGCCTTCGCACAGTGCGCGGCCGTCGCGACCGCCGTCGAGCTGACGATGACGGCGCCGCAGAACTGGTTGCCGCCCGCATCGGTCAGGTACACCGCGTACGGGTGGTCGGAGAGCGAGGCCTTGTCACCGCCCACGATCCGCGGCTGGTTGGCGGACGCCGGGTCCGCCGACGCCGTGCCGACCACCACCGGGACGGCGACCGCGGCGACCGCGAGGAGCGCGCCGCTCACGAGCAGCAGGGATCGGCGGGACTTCACGGACATGGGTCGTTCCCCCTCTTTCACATCAACACGAGCGAACAGCACAAGTCAGAGCGCTCGGCACCCGGATGACTCCGGTGCGTGAACGAGCGGCGCTGAATACCCTAATCGGAGTGGGCCCGAAACGGTGTCACTGAAACGGGTGGACTCCGCGCTCACCGAACGCTTCTGTCAAGCTGACTCGATGCGACGGACAGCGACGGCGGCGTGCGGCACGCTCCTGGCCCTCACGCTGGGCGCCTGCACGTCGGAAGTCCCGCAGAGCCCACAGCCGGTGGCCGCGACGCCGTCCCCGACCGCGGTGGCCAAACCCCCCGCCCCGGTGACTTCGGCGCCGCCGGCGGCGGCGAAAGCGCCCGCCGTCACCTGGCAGGTGGGTGCCCGTCCGCTCCCCCTCGGCCCCGGCGGCTTCGGGGAGATCGAGCCGACGCCACCCGAACTGGTGAACCGGGCACTTCCGACAAAAGACGTCTTACCACCGCCGGCCGACGGTGCGTACCACGCGACGATCAGCGCGGTGCCCGCCGACGTCCTCGCGCGCAGCACCTGGCAGCCCGCCTGCCCGGTCAAGTCCGCCGACCTGCGCTACCTGACGATGTCCTTCCGCGGGTTCGACGGCCGCGCGCACACCGGCGAGATGCTGGTCAACGCGAAGACCGCCACCGGCATCACCCAGGTCTTCGGGCAGCTCTTCGCCGCGCGCTTCCCGCTGGAGGAGATGCGCGTGACCAGCCCCGCCGAGCTGACCGCGCCGCCGACCGGCGACGGCAACTCGACCAGCGCGTTCGTCTGCCGCCCGGCACGCGGGCAGACCAGCTGGTCGGCGCACGCGTACGGGCTCGCGGTGGACGTCAACCCGTTCTGCAACCCCTACACCCAGGGCGCGCTCGTACTCCCCGAGCTGGCCTCGGCCTACCTCGACCGCGCGAACCGCCGTCCGGGCATGGTCCTGGCCGGGGACGCGACCGTGCGCGCGTTCGCGGCGATCGGGTGGAGCTGGGGCGGTGCCTGGACCAGCCCGAAGGACCGGATGCACTTCACCGGCAACGGCCACTGAGCACGTAATACGACGTTAAGCACAGGCGGGAACACGCGCTTCGCGGAGACGGTTGGCTAGGGTGAACGACCGGAACCGACCCCGCGGAGGATGCAGTGCCCCACTACGACCTGGTGATCGTCGGGACGGGATCGGGGAACTCCATCCTCGGCCCGGACTTCGCCGGCAAGAAGACGGCGATCGTGGAGAAGGGCACCTTCGGTGGCACCTGCCTGAACGTGGGCTGCATCCCGACGAAGATGTTCGTGTACGCCGCCAACGTCGCGTACACGCCTTCGCACAGCGCGAAGTACGGCGTCGACGAAGAGCTGAAGGGCGTGCGCTGGCGCGACATCCGCGACCGGATCTTCGGCCGGATCGACCCGATCGCCGCGGGCGGTGCGGAGTACCGCCGCAGCCACGAGGACAACAAGAACGTCGACGTCTACGAGGGCACCGGCCGCTTCACCGGGCACAAGGAGCTGCGCGTCAGCTTCTCCGACGGCCGCCCCGACGAGGTGCTCACCGCCGACCAGTTCGTGCTCGCCGCGGGCGGGCGCCCGGTCATTCCGGACATCCCGGGCCTGAGCGACGTCGACTACCACACGTCCGACACGGTCATGCGCCTCGACGAGCTGCCCGAGCGCATCGTCATCCTCGGCGGCGGGTACATCGCGGCCGAGTTCGCGCACGTCTTCGCGTCCTTCGGCGTGCAGGTGACGCTGGTCAACCGATCCGGACGGCTGCTGCGCTCGGAGGACGAGGACGTCAGCGCGCGGTTCACCGAGCTGGCTTCGGAACGCTTCGACGTCCGCCTGGACCGCAAGACCGTGCGGGCGCGCAAGACCGACAGCGGCGTCGCGCTGGACCTCGAAGGCCCGCAGGGTGCGGAAACCGTCGAGGCCGACCTGCTGCTGATCGCCACCGGCCGGAAGCCGAACTCCGACCTGCTCGACGTCGCCGCCACCGGAGTGACCACTTTGGACAGTGGACACGTCGTGGTGGACGACTACCAGGAGACCGTGGTCGAGGGCATCTACGCGCTCGGCGACCTCTCCTCGCCGCACGAGCTGAAGCACGTCGCGAACCACGAATCCCGCGTGGTGCAGCACAACCTGCTGCACCCGGACGAGCGGATCAAGGCCGATCACCGGTTCGTGCCGCACGCGGTGTTCACCCACCCGCAGGTCGCCTCCGTCGGGCTCACCGAGCAGAAGGCGCGCGCGAAGGGCGTCTCCTACGTGACTTCGAAGCAGGACTACGCCGGGATCGCGTACGGCTGGGCGATGGAGGACACGACGGGGTTCGCGAAGCTCCTCGCCGATCCCGCGACCGGCCAGCTGCTCGGCGCGCACATCATCGGGCCGCAGGCGTCGTCGGTGATCCAGCCGCTGATCCAGGCGATGAGCTTCGGCCTGGACGCGCGCTCGATGGCGCGCGGGCAGTACTGGATCCACCCGGCGATGCCGGAGCTGGTCGAGAACGCCCTGCTCAACCTGCCCCTGGACTGAGTCACCGCGGGCCGGGCGGGGTGACCGCCCGGCCCGCGGGAGTCCCTAGAGCGTGATCGACCAGCCGTCCAGGGTGCCGGTGTCGCCGGGCCCGTAGTCGGTCACGCGCAGCTGCCACCGGCCGCCCGCCGGAGCGGTTGCCGGGACGGTGAACGTGCGAGTGCCGTTCCACGCCGTACACGTGCCGCTGCCGCCGCTGTACTTGAGCGCGTACGCCCGGCTGTTCGGGTCGAGGAGCGTGACTCCGAGGTCTTCGGCACAGGTGTGCCGCAGCGTGACCGCGACGGAAAGCGGGGTCGCCGCCTGGCCGGTCAGGGTGGACGTGATCGGGCTGAACACCTGCTGGTAGTCGCGGATCGGGTAGTCCGTGCCGTTGGTGAGAGTCCGGCCGCCGCCCCCGGCCTGCGTGCGCGCGGTGACGGCCGCGCTCGCGGGAGACGCGTTACCCGCGGCGTCACGTGCCTTGACCGTGAAGGTGTACGCGGTGTCCGGCGAGAGCCCGGTGACCGTGGCGGTGGTGCCCGCGACGCTCGTGGCGAGCGCGGACCCGTTGTAGACGTCGTACGCGGTGGCGTCGCCGGTCGACGCGTCCCAGGCGAGGGACACGCTGGTGGCCGTCGAGCCGGTGACGCGCGGGTTGGCGGGCGCGCTCGGCGGGGTCGTGTCGCCGCTGCCGGTCACCAGCGTGAGCTGCCACTTGTTCAGCGCTTCGATGACCGGCTGGAACAGGGACAGGTCGCCGTCGGAGGGGTTGTCGACGCACTTCGACGGGCCGCCGTCGTGCAGGCCGGTGGCCTTGTCGCCGAGCAGCCAGCCGCCGCCCGAGTCGCCGCCGAGGGAGCACGCCGTCGTCCAGGTCAGGTCGTCGATGACCAGGCCGCCGCCGTAATCGACGGACTTGTGCGTGTACTTGACCTCGCCGCACTGCCAGTGCGAGGTGGTGCCGGAGTGGCAGACGCGGTCGCCGACCATCGCCTCGGCCGCGCCGGACAGCGTGACCGCCGGCTGGCCCCAGGTGTTCACCGACGCCGACAGGGACCAGCCCGCTTCCGTCACCGCGACGACGCCCATGTCGCCTTCGCGGGCGTTGACGCTGTGCGTGCCGCCGACGTTCGACGTGCCGAGCCTGTTCTGCTGGCCCGAAGCGCCGTACGCGGCCTGGTCACGGTCGTTCGTGCAGTGGCCCGCGGTGAGGAAGTGCTGGGCACCGCCGGAATCCGTGGCCGGAAAGCCGACCGAGCAGTTGCTCTCGCTGCCCGGCCACCACGGGTTGCCGGTCTGGATCGTGCCCGACTGCTGACGCGGCGAGGTCGGCGTCTCGGTGATCCGGACGCCGAGATCCTTCACCCGGGAGAGGAAGCTTTCGGTCGCGGCGGTCTTCTTCGTCCGGTCGATGTCGACGCCGACGTCGTTGCCGCGGACGTCGACACCCCAGCCGTAGACGCCCGGCACGCCCGCTCCGACCAGCGAGCGGACGGCGGCGTCGGTGCGGTCCAGGTCCGCCTGGCTCCGCGTCACGACCTTCGCGACGGCTCCCGCGGCGGCGACCCGGCCGGCGTCGGCGGCCGACGTCACGGCGACGGTCAGCTTCCCGGTGGCCGCGTCGAACCACTGCCCGGCCGAGGCCGCGCGCACCGCGGCGGGCAGGGCCGCGGCCACCCGGTGAGCGTCGTCCTGGGCCGCGAGCTGGGCCCGGGCCTGGTCCGCGGTGAGCCCGAAGGCGATGGCCACGCCGTCCACCTCGGCCTGCGGGTGACTCGGCGGTGGCGCCGCCTGGGCCGGGGTGACGCCCAGTCCGAGCGCGGCCAACGCGGCCACGCTCGCGACGGAAACGAATCTGCGCATCGGTTTCTCCTCGGGTCGGCGAGTGGAGTGCGCAGACCGTAGAACGCGGGAAAGACCGAATTGAAGATCCGGAAGTCCTTAACAGTTAACTGGCGGGCCAGTCCCATTCGAAGCCGTATCGGCCGGGACCGAAGTTCAGCGCGACCCCGTGCACCGCACCGGATTCCGGGACGACGTCGGCTTCTTCGCCCGGTTCGGCGAACCGGCGGCACACCGCCGGAACCGCCTCGGGCGAGAACCGGATTTCGAGCACGTATTCGCGGACCGGCAGCCGGAACTTGCGTTCGTAGTTCGTCGCGACCGGGTGCGGCGCTTTGTTGACGAGCGTGTGCTCGGTGAGCACGGTTTCGCCGCGCAGGAGCGGCCTGCCGAAGAGCAGTTCGACGACGAGGAGGCCGTCTTCCGGCCGGAGGACGCGACGGCCCGCCGCACAGCCGCGCAGGTCGCGCAGCTCCGGCAGCGGCCGGTCGTGCTCGTCGAGGTGCAGGATCACCACCCACCGGTCGGGGCCGTCGGCTTCGGCGCGCAGCACCTGCCGCGACCGGATTTCCAGCTCCTCGCGGGCGCTTCCGACCAAGACGACGTCGTGCTGGCTCAGCCGGGTCAGCCGCTCGTCCCAGCGGATGTCCACATCGGACACGGCGGCGTCGATGCGCCGGCCGTCCGGCCAGAACCGCCCGATCTCCGCGAGCGAGGACCGGCGCGCCCGCGGCGGCCCGAGCAAGGCGACCAGAGAACCTTGCGGTACCTCGAGAACGGCTTCGAGCTGACGCAGGCCGCGGACCGAGTCCCGCCGCTCGGGGCGGCTGCGGCCGGACTGCCAGTAGCTGAGCGTCGCCGTCGTCACCGTGACACCACGGGTGCGCAGGTGCTCGCGCAGCCGGTCGAGGCTCAGGCCGCGGGCGCGGATGGCCGCGCGCAGGGCGGCGTCGAACGGGCCCACGCGCAGCAACGTCCCGAGGTCCGGCGACGGCACGGCCACCCGGTGATCTTAAGCGGCCCAGGCCGGACGAACGCCGTTAACTGTTAAGAATCAGACGAACCGGCGGCGGCCGGCGAGGGCGCCGAACACCATCTGGACCAGCAGCAGCGCCAGGAGCATGGCCAGCGGCACCTGCCAGCTACCCGCGACGTCGTGCAGCAGGCCGAACAGGAACGGCCCCAGCGCGGCGAACAGGTAGCCGAAGCCCTGCGCCATCCCGGACAGGCGGGCGGTGTCGGCGCCGGTGCGGGCGCGCAACGCGATCACCGTCAGGGCCAGGGAGAACACGCTCATCCCGAGCCCGACCAGCAGGCTCCACAGCAGCGGCGACCACGACGGCGCGAGCATCAGCCCGGTCGTCCCGGCGAAGCCGAAGACGCCGAGGGTGACGATCCACAAGCCCTGGCCGCGCTGGCGGGCCGCCATCGGCGCGACGATCAGGCTGATGGGCACGGCGATCAGCGAGACCAGGCCGAACAGCAGGCCGGCTTCGTCGCGCGGCACTCCGGCGTCCATCAGCACCTGCGGGAACCAGCCCATCGCGGCGTAGGCGTAGAACGCCTGCAGGCCGAAGAAGGCCGTGACGACCCAGGCGAGCCGGTTGCGCAGCAGCGACCGGCCGGCGTCGGCGGCGTCGGCGTGACGCGGTGTCCGGCCGGTGCCGCGGGCTGCGAGAATCCACGCGACCAGCGCGACGACGGCCACCACCGCCCAGGCGCCCAGCGCCGGGCGCCAGCCGCCGAAGGTGTCGCCGAGCTGCGGGGTCACCGCCGACCCGAGGGCGCCCCCGCCCTGCAGGGCCGCGGTGTAGACGCCGGTCATGACGCCGATGCGAGCCGGGAAGGAGTCCTTGATGACCACCGGGATGAGCACGTTGATCAGGGCGATCCCGGCGGTGGCGACGAGCGTCCCGCCGAGCACCACGGCCGGGCCGTCGACCACGCGCAGGACCAGCCCGGCCGCGATCGTGGCCAGCGCGAGCGCGATCGCGGAGCCGATCCCGGCCCGGCGGGCCAGCAGCGGCGCGGCCAGCCCGGCGCCGGCGAAGCAGAGCGTCGGCAACGTCGTGAGCACGCCCGCCCAGACTCCCGAGGTGCCCAGGTCCGCGCGCATTTCTTCGAGCATCGGCCCGACCCCGGTGATCGCCGGGCGCAGGTTGAGGGCGGTGAGCACCACCGCGACCGCGAGGAGCGCGCCGGCGGCGACCACGCCCGGCGTCCGGACCTCGATGGCGCCGTCCAGCTCGGTTTCCAGGGCGGATTCACGGTGTTCGACGCGCATGACCGCTACTATCGCATACGTAGGATGATTGGATGAAGGGATAACTCCTGTGCCTTTGGCCACCACCCGGCGGGCCGGCCTGGTCGACCAGGTCATCGAGCAGCTGCGCACCGCCGTCGCGGAGGGCGAATGGCCCCTCGGCGAGCGCATCCCGACCGAAGCCGAGCTCGGCGAACAGCTCGGCGTCGGGCGCAACACCATCCGCGAAGCCGTGCGCGCGCTCGCGCACACGGGCCTGCTCGAAGTCCGCCAAGGCGACGGCACCTACGTGCGCGCCACCAGCGAGGTGTCCGGCGCGATCCGCCGTCTCTGTGGCGACGAGCTGCGCGAGGTCCTGCAGGTCCGGCGCACCCTCGAAGCCGAAGGCGCCCGCCTCGCCGCCTTGTCGCGCACCGAGGAGGAGGTGGCGGAGCTGTGGTCGCTGCTGGCCCGCCGCGAGGTCGAGCTGCGCGAACGGCGCTGGGAGGACTTCGCCCGCACCGACGCCGAGTTCCACACAGCGGTGGTGCGCGCCGGGCACAACGGCCTGCTCACCGAGCTCCACCGCGGGCTCACCGAGGTCATCACGGCGAGCATCGCGGCGACGTCGAGCATCACGCCCGGCGTCGAGCACGTGCCGGAGATCGGCCACGAAGGGCTCGCCGAGGCCATCGCCCGGCGCGATCCCGATCGCGCGGCCGCCGAGGCCTGCGGGTTCCTGGACGAGCTCCTGGAGCGCGTCGAACGCTCCTGACCTGGACTTTCGGGCCTGATGGCACCACTTCCGACCCTTAAGGGTGCCATTTCAGGGTTGTCGTGGCACCATCGCGGTGCCACAGTAATGCCATGGACCTGACGCCCTTCGTGGACGAACTCCGCCGGGAGCTCGCGGTCGCCGCCGAAGCGGCGGGCGAGGAAGCCGTCGCTCTCGCCGAGCGGCTCACCGCGCCGCTCGAATCGGCGATCCGGCTCACCCTGCTCGACGCGCTTTCGGCCGCGACCGACGAGATCACCCGCGACCTCGCTCCCGGCTCCGTCGAAGTACGCCTTCGCCGCCGCGAGGCCGAGTTCGCCGTTTCGCTGCCCACCACGCCCGAACCCGCACCCGCCGAAGCGCCGCCACCCCCGCCGGAGCCCGACGACGGCGCCGTCGCGCGGATCAACCTGCGCCTGCCCGAGCAGCTCAAGCAGCGCGTCGAAGAAGCCGCCGGCCGGGACCGGATCTCCATCAACGCCTGGCTCGTCCGGGCCGCGAACAGCGCGCTCGGCCCCGGCCGGAGCCAGCCGCCGCCGCGCCGCTCGGCCTTCGGTGAGAAGTACACCGGCTGGGTTCAGTAACTCCCCCACTTCCTTCACGTCTCCGACCTGCGGAGACGCCACCCGAGCACCCCAGGAGGGCGCAGCCATGCCTGTTTTCCCCACCCCCGAGCCGATCACGGCCACGATCGACGTGAGCGTCGCGGACGTCCGGATCGTCGCCGGCGAGCGTGCGGAGACCACCGTCGAAATCGAGCCCGCCGACCCGACCGACGGCGAGGACGTCAAGGCCGTGGCCCGGACCCACGTCGAGTTCGCCGGCGGCGAGCTGCTGGTCAAGGGCCCGAAGTACGTCACCAAGCTCTGGGGCAAGGCCGGCGCCCTGCACATCACCGTCGAGCTGCCGGCCGGCTCCCGGATCCGCGGCACCGCCGCGATGGGCGACTTCCGCGTCGGCGGCCGCATCGGGGACAGCCGGCTCAAGACCTCCGTCGGCGACATCCACCTCGACGAAGCCGCCGTGATCGAGGCGAGCACCGCCACCGGCGACGTCACCGTCGACCGCGCCACCGGGCACGCCGAGGTCCACACCGGCTCCGGCGAGCTGCGGATCCGCGAGATCGACGGCACCGCCGTGCTGAAGAACTCCAACGGCGAGACCCGCGTCGGCGAGGTGACCGGCGACCTGCGCGTCAGCGTCGCCAACGGGGACATCCTCGTCGACGTCGCCCACGCGGGCGTGCACGCCAAGACCGCGTCCGGCGACATCCGGATCGGCGAGGTCATCCGCGACCGCGTCGTGCTCGAGACCGCCGTCGGCGAGATCGAGGTCGGCATCCGCGAGGGCAGCGCCGCGTGGCTCGAGCTCAACTCGCTGACCGGCAGCGTGCGCAACACGCTCAGCGCCACCAACGGCCCCGGTGCCAGCACCGAGACCGTCGAGGTCAAGGCCCACACCTACACCGGCGACATCGTCATCCGCCGCGCCTGAAGACTCCGCACACGCAAAGGGGAAGATCCATGTCAGACGCCATCGTGGCCGAGGGACTGGTCAAGAAGTACGGGAAGGTCACCGCGCTCGACGAGATGTCGTTGCGGGTGCCGGAAGGCACGGTGCTCGGCGTGCTCGGGCCGAACGGCGCCGGGAAGACCACCACCGTCCAGATCCTCACGACGCTCCAGCAGCCGGACGCGGGCCGCGCGACGGTCGCCGGGTTCGACGTCGTGAAGGACGCGCACGAGCTGCGCACGCACATCGGCGCGTCCGGGCAGTACGCCGCCGTCGACCTCGAGCTGACCGGGGCCGAGAACCTCGAGATGGTCGGCAGGCTGTACCACCTGGGCACCAAGCGGGCCAAGGCACGCGGCCGGGAGCTGCTGGCCCGGTTCAGCCTGGACGACGCCGCCGACCGCCCGGTCAAGGGCTACTCCGGCGGCATGCGGCGCCGGCTCGACCTGGCCGGAGCGCTGGTGGCGAACCCCCCGGTGCTGTTCCTCGACGAGCCCACCACCGGGCTCGACCCGCGGGCCCGCACCGAGCTGTGGGACGTCATCACCGAGCTGGTCGCCGGCGGCACCACGCTGCTGCTGACCACGCAGTACCTCGAAGAGGCCGACCGGCTGGCCGACAGCATCGCCGTCATCGACCACGGGCGCGTGATCGCCCGCGGCACCGCCGACGAGCTCAAGGATCTCGTCGGCGGCGAGCGGATCGAGCTGACCGTCGGCACGCACGACGACGTCGCCGTGGCCCGGCGGACGCTGGCCGGGCTGGGCGGCGGTGAGCCGCAGGCCGAGGGCTTCCGCCTCACCGTGCCCGTGACCCACGGCGCGAAAGCGCTTACCGAAGCGCTGGCGCTGCTCGCCGCCGACGGCGTCGACGTCCGCGACGTCGGTCTCCGCCGCCCGACCCTCGACGACGTTTTTCTCACCCTGACCGGCCATGACGTGACCAACACAGACGAGACCGTGAAGGAGGCCGTGTGATGAACGCGGTGCAGATGGCCGTCACCGACGGCGTGACGATCGCCAAGCGCAACTCGATCAAGATCTTCCGGTCGCTGGACCTGCTCGGGTCCCTCGTGTTCACGCCGGTGATGTTCGTGCTGCTCTTCGGTTACGTGTTCGGCAGCGTGATCGACGTCCCCGGGTTGTCGTACCGCGAGTTCATGCTGCCCGGGATCTTCACCCTCGCGGTGGCGATGGGCGGCATCGTCACCGGCTACGGGCTGACCGACGACCTGCAGAAGGGCATCATCGACCGGTTCCGTTCATTGCCGATGTCGCCCGCCGCCGTGCTGATCGGGCGGACCACCGCGGACCTCATCCTCAGCACGGCGAGCCTGCTCATCATGGGCCTGGTCGGCCTGCTGGTCGGCTGGCGCATCCACACGAGCGTGCTCGAGGCGCTGGGCGGGATCGTCCTGCTGCTGGCCTTCTCCTACGCGCTGTCGTGGGTGATGGGCGCGCTCGGGCTGGCCGTGCGCAAGCCCGAGGTGTTCAACAACGTGTCGATGGTGGTCGTCTTCCCGCTGACGTTCCTGGCCAACACGTTCGTCGACAGCGGCAGGCTGCCCGGCCCGCTGCGGGCGATCGCGGACTGGAACCCGGTCTCGGCGATCACGCAGGCGGCGCGGGAACTGTTCGGCAACACGAGCGCGGCCCTCCCGCCGCGCGACGTCTGGCCGATGCAGCACGCGCTCCTGGCGTCAGTGCTGTGGATCGCGCTGCTGCTGGCGATCTTCGTGCCGCTTTCGGTGCGCTGCTACAAGAAGGCCACGAGCCACTGACTCAGGGCAGCGTGAGGATCTCGCTGCCGTCGGCCGTCACCACGAGGGTGTGCTCGAACTGGGCCGTCCACTTCTTGTCCTTCGTGGTGACGGTCCAGTCGTCGGGCCAGATGTCGTAGTCGATGGTGCCCAGGGTGATCATCGGCTCGATCGTGAAGGTCATGCCCTCCTCGATGATCGTGTCGACGGAGGGCTCTTCGTAGTGCAGGACCGTCGGCGGCGTGTGGAACGCCGGGCCGACGCCGTGGCCGGTGAAGTCGCGGACCACGCCGTAGCCGAAGCGCTTGGCGTAGGACTCGATGACCCGGCCGATCACGTTGAGCTGCCGGCCCGGCCGGACCGCCTTGATCGCCCGCATCGTCGCCTCGCGGGTGCGCTCCACCAGCAGGCGAGCCTCCTCGGAGACGTCGCCGGCCAGGAACGTCGCGTTCGTGTCGCCGTGGACGCCGCCGATGTAGGCCGTCACGTCGATGTTGCAGATGTCGCCGTCCTCGATCACCGTCGAGTCCGGGATGCCGTGGCAGATGACCTCGTTGAGCGAGGTGCAGCACGACTTCGGGAACCGGCGGTAGCCCAGCGTCGAGGGGTAGGCGTGGTGGTCGAGCAGGAACTCGTGCACCACCTTGTCGATGTCGTCGGTGGTGGCACCCGGCTTGACGGCCTTGCCGCCCTCCTCCAGCGCCTGCGCCGCGATCCGGCTCGCGACCCGCATCGCCTCGATCACCTCGGGCGTGCGCACGCCACTGCCGGTGTCCCGCTTCGGCGCCGGCTTGTCCACGTACTCGGGACGGGCGATGGAACTGGGGACGTCACGGCGCGGCGTCTGGACGCCGGGAACCAGCGGGGCACGAACGGACATGCCCCCACTTTACGACGGCCCGCTCAGCCGACCCCCGCCAGGAACCGGTGCGCGGCCTGCACCGCCGGTTTGGACGACCCGGCCTCGGTCAGCAGCACGGCGAACGCCAGGTCACCGCGGTAGCCGACGAACCAGCCGTGCGAGCGGGAGCCGTCGCCGAACTGGGCGGTGCCGGTCTTGCCCGCGACGTCGGGGATGTCCCGCAGCCCGGTCGCGGTCCCCGCGGTGACGACCTCGCGCATCATCCCGCGCAGGGCGCCCAGGACGTCGTCCGACGGGGGGTCGCCGACGTTCTGCGTGGTCGCGGGCAGGCCCTTGACGATCGACGGCGTCGGCACCTTCCCCGCCTGCACCGTGGCCGCGGCCAGTGCCAGGCCGAACGGGCTGGTCACCACCGTGCCCTGGCCGAAGCCGTTCTCGGCGCGCTGGACGGCCGAGTCGCTGGCCGGGACGGCGCCGGTGACCGTGGTCAGGCCGGGGACGACGAAGTCCGCGCCGATCCCGAACGAGCGGGCGGCGTCGGTGAGCGCCGAGGACGGCAGCCCGGCGGCGAGCCGGGCGAAGGTCGTGTTGCACGAGCGTGCGAACGCCGTCGTCAGCGGGACGCGGCCGAGGTCGAACCGGCCTTCGTTCGGGACGACGCGGTTCTCGATCGTCGTGGTGCCGGGGCAGTCGACCGGGCTGCCGGCGTCGACGTCGCCCGTCGACAACGCGGCCGCCGCCGTCACGATCTTGAACGTCGACCCCGGCGGGAAGCGGCCGGCCAGCGCCAGCGAGCCCTCGTCGTCGGCGGCCCGGTTCTGCGCGACGGCGAGGATGTCGCCGCTCGACGGCTGGATCGCCACCAGAGCGGCCGGGTACGGCTCGGTTTCCAAGGCCTTCTCGGCGACGGCCTGGATCCGCGCGCTGAGCGTGCTGGTGACGGCCGGCGACGGCCGCGGCGGCTCCGCTTTCAGCTCGGAGACCTCGCTGCCGGTGACGCCACGGGTGATGATCCGCCAGCCCGCCGCACCCGCCAGCTGCTGCTCGACCAGCGCGCGGATGCCGGGGAGGACCTGCTGCCCGGAGCCGCGGGTGACCGGCAGCAGCCGCTCCTGGCTGGCGAACCGGACGCCGGGCAGGTCGTAGATCACCGGCTTGACCCGCTGGTAGTCGCCGGCGCGCAGGCTGATCACCGGGTAGGCGTCCCCGGGCTTGGTCTTGCTCATCCCGTCCAGCACCGAGCGGCCGGTGACCGACGGCTCGAAGCGGTGCAGCGCCTTCGCGAGCGAGCCGGCGACGGCGCTCGCGTTGCCCGTCTTCTGCGGGTCGACGGCCACCCCGATCACGGTCTGCGGGCGCATCAGCGGCACGCCGTCGCGGTCGAGGACCGGCGCGGTGTCGGGCAGCTGCGGCAGCAGGCCGAGGGTCTGGCCCACAGCGAGCTGCGGGTGCACGACCGTCGGCTGCCAGTGCACCTGCCAGCCGTTCTCGGCCGCGCGCAGCAGGGCGTCGGCGCGGTAGGTCCAGGTGCGGCCGTGCGGCAGGTGCCAGGTGAGCTGGTAGCCGGCGGTGACGGTGTCGCCGTTCGGCTCCTTCACCTCTTCGTCGTCGACGTCCAGGGACTCGGGCTCGAGCACGCCGCGGACCTGGGACAGCACGGTCGCGGCCGCGTCCGGCGAGTCGGTGTTCGCGGCCGCGGCGGCGACGTCCCCGGACGCGAGGGCGTCAAGGAAGGCGGAGAGGGCGTCCTCGGGGTCGTTGCCCGAGCACCCGGTCGTGGTCGCGGCGACGAGCAGCAGCACCGCGAGGGCACGGTGTCGACGTGCACTCATGGCGGGATGATGCCTGGTCAGCAGGGGTGTCCCAGCGTCGAAACGCCGCCACGGAAGAGTGGCTAGAAGAGCACCGTCGCGTACTGGCCGACCTGCTGGAAGCCGATCTTGCGGTAGGCCGCGAGGGCCGGGGTGTTGAAGGCGTTGACGTAGAGGCTGGCGGTGCGGCCGAGGCCCTTGACCAGCCGGTTCACCACCGCGGCGGTGCCGGCGGTGCCGAGGCCGTCGCCGCGGCGATCGGGGTGCACCCAGACGCCCTGGATCTGCCCGACGGTCGCCGACATCGCGCCGATCTCGGCCTTGAACACGACCTCGCCGTGCTCGAACCGCGCGAACGCGCGCCCGGCGCCGATCAGCTCGGTGACGCGGGCGCGGTAGCTGGCGCCGCCGTCGCCGCTGCGCGGGTCGACGCCGACCTCCTCGATGAACATCGCGACGGCCGCGGGCAGGTACCGCTCGAGCTCGTCCGGCCGGACCGGGCGGACCAGCGGGTCGGCGGCGACGAGCGGGGTGCTGTCGAGGGCCATCAGCGGCTGGTCGTCACGGACCTCGCGGGCCGGGCCCCATTCGTCTTCGAGCTCTTCCCACAGCCCGAGGACCTGCTCGGCCGGGCCGACGAGGGAAGAACAGGTGCGTTGACGGCGCAGCGCGCGGTCGGCGAAGGAGCGCAACGCGGGGGCGTTGCCGCGGAGGGGGATGAGGTTGGGCCCGGAAAAGCACAGGCCTTGGAGCCGTCCGGCCCGGACCGGACGGCTGTCGGCGGCCCAGAGCTCACCACCGAGCCGCCACGGGTCGAGACCGGCAGCCTCGACCCGGGCGCTGACCATGCAGCTGCCCACCGGGTCGGCGGCGAGCGCGGCACGGACCGCCGGATAGTCCCGATCATCGAGCAGCCGTGCACCTGCAAGCCGCAACACGGGCTCCAGGGTGCCAGATGAACAGCCGAAACGGAACGCGAGCCTCTCGACACGCTCAGATGAACGGCCGGTGTCCGGCGATCCGGGCAGAATCGAAGACATGCAGCGCTACACGTACAAGGTGGTCGAGGTCCGCGAGAAGCTCCTGGGCGGCAAGATGTCCGGGGACAAGCTCGAGAAGCTGCTCAACGACCACGCCGGGGACGGGTGGCAGCTCAAGGCCATCACGTCGGCCGAGGTCAAGGGCCGGGTCGGGCCCGGCGGGGTCGACGGTTTGCTGGTCACCTTCGAACGACCGGTGCAGTAGACGGCTCGCGGCCCGGCCGGCCGCCGCGGCAGGAGCGCCGCCGCGCGGCGGGGCGGGCAACCGCCGGATCGGGCCCGGCGAGGTCGACGGCCCG
>NZ_JBEXVF010000058.1:0-60948 GCF_040629235.1 Amycolatopsis sp. NPDC005961
ATCACCGCGGCGCTGCACTCGCCGTTCAACCTCAACCTGCTCTCGCGGGTCCTGCTCGCGCAGCTGGTGCGGTACCTGCTGGGGATGCAGTACGGGCTGTCGGCAACGTTGATCAAGGCCGTCGAGGACTTCCTCGAAGGCCCCGAGGTGTTGCGTGACGGCGGGGTCGAGGCGATGAAGGAGATCCGCCGGATCCGCGACCAGTACCCGGAGACCAAGCGCCACAAGGCCACCGACGTCCCGGGCATCGCGTCCAACGACATCGGCATCATCAACAGCGCGCCGCGGCCCAGCATGCAGCGCCTGGTGCTGATCAAGCGCGTGCTCGACCGCGTCCTCGGCCGCAGCCGCTTCGGTCTCGGCGCGGTGCCGATCGACGAGGCGAACTGGTGGCACATCGCGCTGTTCGACACCGCGGTCGTGACCGACGCGAACCAGGAAGGCGTCCGCGTCCGGTCGTACGACAAGGTCAAGATGTTCGACCTGGCCAAGCGCGGCGCGAAGGTGGTCCAGCGGCTGCGCAAGGAAGGCGCGGCGGTGCAGGAGCAGTACAAGCGCGCCATGCCGGAGCTGACCTCGCGCGAGAACTGGCAGCGCCTGTACAAGCTCTGACCGGTGTTTTCCGAAGGCCGTCTCACGTTCGTCGTGAGGCGGCCTTCGCCGGTTCAGCCGTGCATGCCGAAGACGGTGCTCTTCCGGGTGAGGTCGTCGACGTACGCGGCGGCCACGTGGGCGAAGTTGATCGCGACCTCCGAGTGGTCCTTGGTGGTCACCGTTTCGACCGCGCCGGTCTTCACGAGCTGGGCGAGTTTGCCCGCCAGCTCACCGGATCCTTCGGTCGTCAGTGCGAACAGCAGCGGTTCCCCGCCGGTGGCGAGGTGCAGCACGAGTGCGGGTTTCGGATCGGCCATGCGTCCATCGGACCAGCGGGGATCTTTCCCGGGCAAGCGGGTTCGCCGAGAGCGGATGGACTACCGTTTTCCCGGTCCGGAAGAACCCGCGGGGGGGATGGAAGCGATGCCGCACTCGTTCTCGTTGTCACTGGCAGCGGTGGACATCCTGCTGGAGCAGCTCGGGCTCGGCCGCGCGCCGACCCCGTTCGAGGTCCCGCACGTCGGCACCACCGTCGAGCAGCGCGCGATGATCCGCGACGCCGTCGTCCGCGACCTGACCGGTCGCAACCTGTGGAGCCGCGGCCGCCTCGACGCGGACGCCGATCTGGCGCTGGCCACGTTCGTCCGCGGCAGCGTGGTGATCAACGCGGCCGCCGAGCTGGGCGATCGCCACCTCTTCGCGCGCGTCGCGTCCGACGGCCAGTTCGCGGTGCTGGCGAAGCAGGACGAGAACCTGATCGTCTTCGAGGAGGTCCGCCCGACGGGCATCGTCCCGGCGATCGTCGACCTCCTCCCGCTGACCCCGGCGGCGCCGGGCCAGTCGGTCACGATCGCCCGCCCGGCGGAGCAGCCCCGCCACCAGCGCCGCGACGACGCGTACGACCCGTTCGCCGGCGTCAGCGGCCCGCGCTCGGCCGGCAGCGGCGGCGGTCCGCAGCTCCGGATGATCGAGCGGGTGTTCCAGGAGCCGAAGAAACGCGTGGGGCAGTTCACAGCCCAGACCCGAGGCGGGACGTTCCCTCCGCTGGCCTGGTTCGACACCCCGTCCGGCCGTTGGCTGATGTCTTCCCGGGCGGCCGCGGACGGCCAGCGCTGGATCACGTACGCCCCGGCCGACAACGCCCGCCTGGCCCAGCAGCTGTACGCGCAGCTCGAAGGCCAGTTCTGAGGGAACCGCTCAGCGCCCGCCCGCGTCACAGGTGAAGATCGGTGAACGGCAGTTGCGCAGGGTGCCCGGCTAGTAGACTTCCGGGTGCACACGCTTGGCTGAGTGATACGGGGTGGAACAGCGATGTTGATTGCCGATGGCGGTGGTGGCGGCTCGTTCGCGGACGTCATGAACCTCGGCGCCATCCAGGGCGTCACGGCGGAGACCCAGAAGCTGGTCGACGCGGCCAAGGGCGGCGGCTTCAAGATCACCCCGGAGGGCGTGAAGCCGATCCGGGACGCGCTGACCGAGTTGGTCAACGGCCTCGCCGACGTGCAGTACAAGAGCTACCTGCTGGATCAGAACCCCCAGCTCGGCGATCATCCCTACGGGCACACCGTCGCCAAGCACGACTCGACGGCGGCAGGTAAGGCGACCCAGGTTCTCGAGCAGCTCAAGCAGGTCGCGAAGCAGGCAGACGAGGCGCTCGCCAGGGCCGCGGGCCTCTACAAGGAAGCGGAGAACCAGGCCTTCTCCGCTCTCCAGACCAAGCAGGCTTGAGGTATGACGAAACTTCTCGTTCGGGTTCTCCTTCCGCTCGTGGCTGGTGGCGCGCTGCTCACCGGGTGCACCACGACGCAGGGGGGAACGGCGTCGCCCGCCCAGTCGTCCTCGGCGAGTGAGTCGGAAGCTTCGGAAAGCCCGTCTTCAGGGGGCGGCGGGACCCAGTCGATCACCGACGCGTGCTCGCTGCTGAAACCGAGCGACCTGAGTGGCTACGGCGAGTTCAAGGAGCCGGTCCAGAGCACGGTCGGGGGCGTCCGAACCTGCAGGTTCCAGCAGAAGATCGCCTCGGCCAGCGATGACCAGAAGGTGATCGGCGCGAACATCCGCGACACCGCGTCGGTCGCGCAGGTGAACGACACGGGCGGCGGAGTGGTCGATAAGGACATCAACGGCCGGCAAGCGAAGGAGGCGTCCGGCGGCGCATCCGTCGCGGGATGCACGCTCGCTCTGCCGGTGGGTGATTCGTCGCGGGTGGACGTGGAGGTGCTCGGCGCCGGCTCGGCGGACGAGGCTTGTCAGATCGCCGAGGCGGTTGCGAAGGCCGCTGTCGAACCGCGGTTGCCGAAGGGATAGGGGAACCCAGATGACGACGCGACAGGGACCGCCGCCGAAGACCGCGGACAAGACACCCGAGCAGGTTCAGGACATGGCGCCCGCCGAGCGGGACGCCTACCTCCAGCAGAAGGCCGAGGAAGGCGTCGACCCGAGCAGCTGGCTGTTCGGGCCGGTGCAGCAGTGGGTGGCCCAGGCCAAGGCGAAGAACCAGGCCCAGCAGATGGGCGACAAGAACATCAAGGACGCCACCGAAGGCCGCGACGTCGAGTACGTGCAGGGCCTGAACCCGTCGGGCGCGGACTACAGGGGCAGCGACCACAAGCAGCTCAAGCAGTACCTGGACACCAACTTGGACGTCAATCAGGTTTCGGAGCTTTCGACGGCCTACCACGACGTCCACCAGGTCTTCGACAAGTTCGCCACCTCGATGAACACCGCGGTCAACGCCTCCAAGGGCACTTGGGAAGGCACCGCGGCAACCAACGCGCAGCAGTACTTCACCAGCTTGGGCACGTGGTCCGACGCGAACTCGCAGAACGCGAAGCTCGCCTCCGAGACCATCTACGACCAGGGCCAGGCCGCCTCGACGGCCAAGAACTCCATGCCGGCCCCCATTCCGTTCTCGTGGGGCGACGAGTTCAAGTCCTGGGCGACCTCGAACCCCTTCAGCCTGCCGGACAACGTCGACAAGTCGCTCCAGAAGCAGAAGGACAGCCAGGCGGCGCACGACGAGGCCGCGGGCGTCATGGCGACCTACGACAAGAACCTCTACCAGGCCGCGTCGAAGCAGCCGGCCTTCGCGCCGCCGCCCAGCTTCAGCACCGGTGGGGGTACCGGTGACCCCAACGGGACCGGGGACAAGAACGGCATCAACACCCCGTCCAGTGTGGACATGCCGGGCTCGAGCTCGGTGAACACGCCGGGTGGCAGCACCAACAACTTCACCACCGGCGCCATCCCCGGTACCGGCACCCCCGGCACCACCGGTACGCCGCAGTTCTCCGGCCCCGGCTCGACCACCGGCGCGGGCCTGCTCCCGGCCGGCACCACCACGCCGTCCGGCTTCACGCCGGGGTCGGTCCAGGGTGGGTCGGCACCGAACCCGAACCAGTCGCTCGGCGGCATGCCGCCGATGAGCCCCATGCCCATGGGCGGCGGCATGAACTTCGGCGGCGACGAGGCCTACAACTCCAAGGTCGGCGGCGGCGCCGGCCGCGGCGGCAGCGGCTTCGGCCCCGGCGGCTCGGGCGGGGCCGGCGGCTCGACGGGCGCGGGTTCCGCCTCGGGCGCGGCCCGGCCGGGTGGCATCGGCGCGGCCGAAGCGGCCGCCGGGCGCGGGATGGGCGGCCTCGGCTCCGGCAGCGCGTCCGGCCGCGGTGGCGGCATGGGCGGTGGCGGCATGGGCCGCGGCCAGAAGGGCGAGGGTGACGAGGACACCGAGCACTCGCGCCCGACGTACCTGGTCGAGGGCGACCCCGACGAGGTCTTCGGCACCGACCTGCGCACCGCCCCGCCGGTCATCGGCGAATAGCGGACAACGGCGAAACGGCTCCGGGCGACCGGGGCCGTTTCGCGTTCAAGCCGGACGTGGAACCCGTAACCTTCGCTGCGCGTCGGAGACCGCGGAGGCGAAGATGACCCCTGAGGAATGGCTGGCGAACTTCGAAACGAAGATCGCCGACGTGCGCGAGAAGGCGGAAGAGTTCCGGGCCGGGCTGGAGGCCTCCGGGACGACCGTCGCGTCGCCCGACGGCACCATCCGCGTCGGCGTCGCGCCGAACGGCTCACTCACCGAACTGCAGCTCACCGACTCGGCGCTGACCGGCAAGTCCGGGGCCAAGCTCGCCGAGGAGATCCTCAAGCTCGCGCGCAAGGCGCAGCGCGGTGCCGCCGTCAACGTCGCCGCCGCCTTCGCGCCGCTGGGCGGGGACACCGAGGCGATGCACATGGTCACCGGCTACCTGCCGCCGGAGGAGCCCAAGGAGCCGGTCGCGCCCGAGCCGTCGCGGGAACGCCGGCTCTGGCAGCACGACGAGCCGGAAACCCCGCCGCCGCCACCCGTGCGCCGCCCGCCGAGGCCGCCGAGGCCGCCGCGCGACGACGATGACGACTTCGGGGACAACACGTTCCTGCGCCGGGACTGAGGGGACCGCAACCATGACCACCGCTACCTCGGGTGCCGGCATCGTCGACACCTACGCCGGGCTCGTCGACTCGATCAAGTCGGACTCCGAGTCCGAAGGCGAACACGTCCTGGGCGTCGCGGTCAGCGCGGCCGGCGCGGTCGTCGACACCGTCGGCGCCGCGATCGACCCGCTCGGCGCCGTCCTCAACGCCGGTGTCGGCTGGCTGCTGGAGCACATCAGCTTCCTGCGCGAGCCGCTCGACGCGCTGCTCGGCAACCCCGACGAGATCAACGCCAACGTCGACCAGCTCAAGTCCGCCGCGGCCGAGATGCACACGCTCGCCCAAGAACACCGCGACGACCTTCGCAGCGTCGCCGAATGGACCGGCCAGGCCGCCGACGCCTACCGCGACAGCCTCACGAAGATGGCCGAGGAGCTGGAATCCCTCGGCAAGACGCTCGACGGGACCGCCGCGGTCGCGGGCATCTCCGGCATGCTCGTCTGCACGCTGCGCGGCATCGTCTTCGGGCTCATCTCGTCGGTGATCGCCGAGCTGATCCGCGACGCGCTGATCGCGGCCGCCTCGGCGGTGGTCACCTTTGGCGGCTCGATCGCGGCGTTCTGCGGGGTGGCCGCGGCGCGCGCCGCGGCGACGGCGTCGAAGATCGCGGGCAAGATCAGCAAGCTCCTCGAAGGTTTCGCGCGCCAAGGCGGCCGGCTGGCCAAGCTGATGGAGGCGATGGAGAAGCTGACCAAGGGCCTCGACCGGTTCTCGACGGTCGGCGGTCTCGCGATGGGCGCGTACCAGGCCGCGAAGCCGTACGAGACGGAGGCGTGACGTGGCGACCCACCACACGAGTACGCCGCACCACACCAGCACGCCCCACCACACGGACACGTCGCCGACGCACCACGAGACGCCCCACACGCACCCCACCGAGCCGCGCCCGGCACACGAGTCGCACGCTCCAGCGAGCGGTCACAGCGGCGGGTACGGGGTCCACACGGACTCGCTCGGCACGATGGAGGGCCACCTCGGCCGCACGAAGGACAAGGTCCACGCGGTCGGCCAGACCGTGGCCGGGGCGAACTTCGGCGCGAAGTCGATGGGCGTGATCGGGTCGGGCATGACCGGCACGCTCAACGGAACGGTGAGCGCGGCGAAGGAGCATGTCGCCCGAGCGGGCAAGGCGGTCGAGGACGCGGGAGCGCGCACGAAGGCGGTCCGCGAGCACTACGAGACCACGGAAGCGAACAACGCGGCCACGATCGCCGCGGCGGGCAAGCCGGTCGACGCGCCGCCGACAAAGGCAGCCGGCGGTGGTTCGAACCCGCCCCCACCAGGCTCGAACCCCCCACCCCGCCCGCCGGACGACGGCGGCGGAATGCACAACAACCAGGGCCACCACGCCTCGGATGACGAGCTGCGCGGCCAGTACACGCGCGAGTCGATGCAAACGCGCCCGACCTCGACGGACAACCAGATCCGCGACGCGGCGAGCAGGCTGGGCTACGACCCGGACCAGCACCTGGCGATGACCCTCCAGCCGACGGCCGACCTGACCCCGGCCCAGCGCGCGGAGATCGTGGCGGTCCGCAACGAGCTGAAGGCCAACCCGGGCGAGATCATGACGAAGGTGGTCAAGCCGGAGATCGGCGAGGCCACCCTCGGCAACGAAACCACTTACGTGGATCGCCACACCGGCAAGACGGAGACGAACTACCCGAACTCAGTGGCCGGGTCGATCGCCCGCGGCAGCGATACGGCGCAGCACGGCACTCCGGCCGAGTTCCGCGACAAGCTCGCCCTGGACGACCAGGGCGCAGGCTGGACTCCGATCAAGGCGGGCGCCAACGAGGCCTACCAGCTGCGCTTCCCGGCTTCGGACGATCGCGGGGCGATGGAAATCAGCTACGGCGGTACGGATCCGGGGTCCGCGCACGACATGCAGGTGGCGTCCGGGCAGGCGAACCCCCGCGAGTGGAAGCCGCCGTTCCTGGGGACGGGGTACACGGGCGGCGGGGTGCCCGAGTGGCTGCACGCGCCCCGCGGTTACGCCGGGCGTGGTGAGATGTGGCTCGTGCGGGCCGACGGCACCGAAGTGCTGGCGGGCGTTTACCTGGAGAAGAGAGGGTGGTTCGACGTGCGCGGCCGAGGGGGATCCGATGGCTGACAGTTACGCTGTTTACCAGGGCAAGGAGTACGAGGCGTCCGGCCGCCCGCCGGGCCGGATGGCGCTCTACGACGGTGATGTCCTGGTCGCCGAGGTACCGATCGGAGAACTCGACGAGTGGTACACGGTTCGCACGTGGGGCACCTTCCTCGAGCACGAGTTCGAGGTGGCGGATGAGCGCGACGGCCGCTACTCCCTCTTCATGACGGCCGGCGATGGCAAGTGGGCGGAACGGGTCTGGGCCGAGCCGGAGCGCCACCCCGAGGTGCAGTTCCAGCGGATGGACCGGATGACGTTCGTGGCGGTGGCTCCGAAGCACATGGTGAGTAACCTCCGCGAAGAGCGCGTCGACAACCTCGGGCCGTGGCGGAAAGAGCAGGAAGAGCGTGAATCCCGTGAGTCCTGACGCTCCCGCCGGTCTCCTCGGCAGCACGGTCGTCCAGCTGCCGGTCAAACCCGGCCTGGTCGGCTTCTACCTGGGCAACGTCATCGTCCCCGGCCGCTTCGAACCGCACCGGATTCAGGGCTTCGCCGGCCGCGCCGAGGACGTCGCCGAGCTGGACACCGCGGCCGCCGTCCGGAACTACGGCCTCGCGAAGATCCCCGGCTGGGGCCCGCTCGACGAGCTGTACCTGCTCCGCTTCACCGCCGGGCACACCTTCCCGTTCCGCACCTCCTACGGCTCGACCGACCGGGAAATCGCCCACGAGCTGGGGACGGCCCGCGTCTACCCGCCGCCGTACCTCGGGACCGGGTACTTCCCCGGCGTCGACCACCCGCTGCCCGAATACGTCCTGCGGCTGATCGAACTCCCCGCCGGTGCCGAACTCCTCGTGCGTCGCGCCGACAACACCGAAGAGCGGCTGGCGCAGTACCACAGCCGGAAGGTCGGCTGGATCCTCGACCAGAAGGACGCGTTCGGCGAGGCCACGTTCTTCCCGCCGCCCGTGCCGCTGCCGCCGCTCGTGCGGCGGGGCTACACCGCGCGGTACCGCGGTGGTGACTTCGACGCCGAGTTCGCCGGCCCGGCCCGGCTCGTGCTGCACCCCTTGCCGGGTGCCGTCGCGCCGGCCGACTTCGGGGAGACCTACGGCTTCCGGATGAAGGCCGTCGACCAGGTCGAGCTGGACGAGCTCAGCTTCGTGCGGACCCTGTGCCGGTGGCGCGCGGGCACCTTCGAGCTCCTCGGCCGGACGCGCGACACCGCCGACGTGCACCTGGTCGACGAGGACTACCTGCTCGCGCGCGACCTCGGACTGTCCGAAGTGGACTACCGCGTCTGGCGGAAGACCGTGCCCGCCGCCGAGCTCACCGACGTCCGGACCGAAGCCGTCCCCGTGCCGCTCGAAGGGCAGTTTCAGTAGCGGTAGAACTTCTCCGCCCGGCCCTGCCGGACCAGCTTCAGCCACTGCAGGAACGCCTTCGGGTCACGCTTCACGCCCACGAAGTACAGTCCGAACCGGACGATCTCCAGCGCGCCGATCTTGCGCATTCCCGGCTGGGACAACAGGTATCCGCGGTTGCGGTACGTGTAGTACCGCTTGACCTCGTTCTCCGGGTCCTGCGCGTGGAACTTGCCGCCCAGCATCGGCTTGAACTCGTCCGAGCCGTCCGGGTGCAGGTACTTCGTCTTCAGCGACGTGCCGAACGGCAGGCCCGAGCGCACCAGCCGGCGGTGCAGCTCGACCTCGTCGCCGCGGAAGAACAGGCGCAGGTCCGGCACCCCGACGACGTCCAAAGTGGACGCGCGGAAGAGCGCGCCGTTCATCAGGGACGCGATGCCGGGCAGGAAGTCCACGCCCAGCTCGGACTGCGACCGCTTCCACGTCAGGCCGCGGCGCAGCGGGAACGCCAGCTTGTCCGGTGCGTCGATGTTCGACACCACCGGCGAGATCTCCGCCAGGTTCCGCTTGTCCGCCTCCGCCAGGAGGATCTCCAGCACGTTCTCATCGGCCGGGCGCCCGTCGTCGTCGGCCAGCCAGACCCAGTCCGCGCCCAGCGACAGCGCGTGCAGCATGCCCAGCGCGAACCCGCCCGCGCCACCGAGGTTGCGGTGCGAAGGCAGGTACGTGTGCGGCAGCGGGTAGTTCTCGACGACCTCACGGGCCGAGTCGTCCGGCCCGTTGTCCACGACGACCAGGTGGTCGACCGGCCGGGTCTGGGCCGCGATGATCTTCAGCGAGTCCGCGAGCAGCTCCCGCCGGTGCCGCGTGACGACCACGCCGACGACCGCGCCGTCGGGCAGCTGCCGGGTCTCGCTGGTCATCATTCCCCGCCGTTCGTCGTCGCCACCGGCTCGATGCCGAGTCGCTGCAGCGTTTCCTTGCTCATGTCCGCGAACGGGTCGCGGCCCTTGTACCCGGTGAGGACGTCCCGCAGCGAGCCCTGTTGCTTGAGGTGACCTTCGTCCATCCAGATGGCCGAGTCGCACAGCTCGAACAGGAACTCGTCCGAGTGGCTGGCGAACACCAGGATCCCGGAGCGCTTGACCAGGTCCTTGAGGCGGTCGCGCGCCTTGTTGAGGAACGCCGCGTCGACCGCGCCGATGCCCTCGTCGAGGATCAGGATCTCCGGGTCGATCGAGGTGACGACGCCCAGCGCGAGCCGCACGCGCATGCCCGTCGAGTACGTCCGCAGCGGCATCTGCAGGTAGTCGCCGAGCTCGGTGAACTCCGCGATGTCGTCGACCCGCTTCTCCATCTCCTTGGCCGTCATGCCGAGGAAGAGGCCGCGGATGATGATGTTCTCGACCCCGGAGATCTCCGGGTCCATGCCGACGCCGAGGTCGAACACCGGCGCGATCTTGCCCTGGATCCGCGACGACCCGCGGGTCGGCTCGTAGATGCCGGCGAGCAGCCGCAGCAGCGTGGACTTGCCCGCGCCGTTGTGCCCGACCAGGCCGACCCGGTCGCCTTCGCGCAGCGAAAGCGTCACGTCGTGCAGGGCTTCGATGATGGGCACCTTGGTGTCGGTGCCGATCTTGCCGCCGACCTTGCCGAGGACCTTTTTCTTCATCGACCGGGTCTTCGCGTCGAAGATCGGGAAGTCGACGAAGGCGTTGTGGACGTCAATGCTGACCATTTTGTGTCACACCCAGTAGGAGACGCGGGCACGGTAGTTGCGCATCGCGACGAGCGCGAGCGCCCAGCCGACGATGGTGATGGAGCCGACCACGATCCAGTTGCCCGGGGTGAACGACTGGCCGAGCAGCGGCGCCCGGACCACCTGCATGAAGTGGTACAGCGGGTTCAGCTGGATGATCGGCAGCACCCACGAAATGCTCGCGCGGGCCCCGCCGCCGAGCAGCTGGTCCACCGGCCAGACGATCGGCGTGCCGTAGAACAGCAGCTGGATCAGCGAGTTGATGACCTGCGGGATGTCGCGGAACCGGGTCGAGATGATGCCCAGCAGCAGCGTCACCCAGCCCGCGTTCAGCGCCAGCAGGACGAAGCCGGGGATGGCGAGCAGGATGTTCCAGCTCAGGCCCGGGTGGCAGTACAGGTCCGCGTGGCACAGGCCGTCCGCGGAGCCCAGCGAGTACCGGTTGTCCAGCGCGCTGAAGAAGATCACGAGGATGACGATGTAGACGATCATGTTGTGCGCCAGCAGCAGCGTCTGGCGCCACACCGTGCGCAGCATGTACACGCTCAGCGGCGCCGGGAGCTGCTTGATCAGCCCCTCGTTGGAGATGAACGTCTCCATGCCCTCGGCGAGACACCCGCTGATGAACCCCCACAGGATGAAACCCGTGGACAGGTAGGGCAGGAACACCTCGATCGGCGAGTGGAACAGCTGCGAGTACAGCAGCCCGAGCCCGAGTGCGATGACGGCCTGGCTGATCGTGATCCAGAAGGGCCCGATCACCGACCGGCGGTAGCGCTGCTTGATGTCCTGCCAGCCGAGGTGACCCCACAGCTCGCGAGCGTTGAAACCGGCCTGGATGTCGGCGAAGGCGCGCGCGAACGTCTTGCTGTCCGACATCGGCGGCGCCGAGGTCGTCACGGGTGAGTCCGCGGCCTGAACCGTGCTGGTGGCATGCACGTGGACGAGGGTACCGATGGGATGAGCGGCGTCCGGGCCACCCCGCCCGTGTGGTAAAGGTTAGGGACCGCTACGCGGTGGGGTGTGTCCTGCGTGCTGGTACTTTCTCGGCTTATGACTGCTGCTCTCGGCGCGGCGAGCTTGATGGTCAACCTGCTCGCGGCGTACGCCGACCGGCCGGACCCCCGTTCCGTGGCCGTCGTCGGAAACCAGCCGCTCCCACCCGACCCCCAGCGGGCGAAGGCGATCGACGCGTGCGACCTCGTGATCCGCGTCAACGGCTTCGTCGTCGACAAGCCCGGCGAGGAGGTCGTCGGCTCCCGGACGCACGTCGTGGTGTTCAACCGGGCGATCCGGGCCACCCCGTTCGTCTTCCAGGACTACCGCAGGCGGCTCTACCTGCTGGTCGAGCCCGGCCGGATGCACTGGGAGCCGGAGGACGTGCCGGGCTGGTGGCCGGCCGACCTCGGCGCCGTCCCGGTGTCGAACCGCGAGGTCGTGCTGCCGTTGTCGGACGCGCTGGGCCTGCCGACGCGCGACGAGCCGACGTGGTCGACCACCGGCACGCTGGCCGCCTGGATCGCGCGGACGTCGTTCCCGACCGCCCAGCTCGTGCTCACCGGGTTCTCGTTCATCGACAACCCGGACCAGACCTCCTGGGAGCACGCCGCGGGCGACTCCTGCATCGTCGGGCCGGAGCACCAGATCGCCGCCGAAGGGCGGCTGCTGGACTCCTGGACCAAGACCGGTGACACCACCCTCCTGCGCTAGACGCGCGTCCCCACCCCACGTAAGGACCACCCATGGCAATGCAGAAGCTCGGCAGAGGCCTCGTCGGCCGGATCGCCCGGCTCATCGACTTCCGGGTCGACGACCGCACCCGCGGACTGGCCGATCGCGTCAACAACCTCGAGCACGCCACCGCCGACCACCGGCGCCGGCTGGACAACGCCGAGCACAGCCTGGAGCAGGCCCGTGGCGACCTGCGCTGGACCCGCGCCGAGCTCGACCGCCTGATCCCCCACGTGGCCGCGCAGGAAGGCCGCCTGGAGACGCTGCGCGAGTCGATGTCGCTGGTGCCGAACACCGACAGCGCCCAGACCGCCGAGGCCCGCACGCTGATCGAGGAGATCCAGCGCCAGCACGCCCAGATCCGCGTCCGGCTCGCCGGCATCTCCCGCTACGAGGACCGGCTCCGGCGCCTCGAGGACCGGGTCGAAGAGCCCGTCAGCCAGTAGCCTTGCACGCCCGGGAAGCCACCGAAACGGACGCCGAGCTGCTGCTGGGCTGGCGCAACGACCCGCGGACGCGGCAGTCGTCGCGCTCGACGGCCGTGGTGGCCCTGGACGAGCACCTCGCGTGGCTGCGCGGGGTGCTCGCGGACCCGGACCGGCTGCTGCTCGTCGTCGAGCACGAGGACGCGCCGGTCGGCACCGTCCGGTTCGACCGGCGCGACGGCGACGGCTGGGAGGTCAGCATCACGCTCGCCCCCGAGAGCCGCGGCCGTGGTCTCTCCGGCGCGGTGCTCGCCGAGGGGGAGCGGGCGGCGCGGGAGCGCCTCGGCGTCCGGGTCGTGCTGGCCGCCGTCCACCTGGACAACACCGCTTCGGCGAAGCTGTTCGAGCGCGCCGGGTACGCCGAAGCCGCGCCTGCCGTCAGTGGCTTCCGGCAGCTGCGCAAGACTCTGAGCTGACCCGCAGTCCACCCCGGGGAGGCACCATGCACGACATCCGGTTCGGCGCGCACCTGATCGGCCCCGGCCACGCGCCGTTCGTCATCGCCGAGATGTCCGGCAACCACAACGGCGACCTCGACCGGGCGCTGCAGATCATCGACGCCATCGCCGAAACCGGCGCGCAGGCGGTCAAGCTGCAGACCTACCGCCCGGACACGATCACCATCGACGTCGACACCCCGGCGTTCCGGATCGGCGACTCGCATTCCCTGTGGGGCGGCGAAAACCTGTACAAGCTGTACGAAAAGGCCCACACGCCTTGGGAGTGGCACGAACCGCTCTTCGAGCGCGCCCGTGCTCGCGGCCTGGAGATCTTCTCCAGCCCGTTCGACCCGACCGCGGTCGAGCTGCTGGAGTCGTTGGACGCGCCGGCGTACAAGATCGCGTCGTCCGAGATCGTCGACCTGCCGCTGGTCGAGCTGTGCGCTCGCACGGGCAAGCCGCTGGTCATCTCGACCGGCATGGCTAACGTCGCCGAGATCGACGCCGCGGTGCGCACCGCGCGGGAAGCGGGCAACGACCAGCTCATCGTGCTCGGCTGCACGGCGAGCTACCCGGCGTCGCCGTCCGAGAGCAACCTGCGCGGCTTGCCGCTCCTGGCCGGCCTGACGCAGACGCTGGTGGGCCTGTCCGACCACACGCCGGGCATCGGGGCGCCGGTCGCGGCCGTCGCGCTCGGCGCGGTGGCCATCGAGAAGCACGTCACGCTGGCCCGGGCCGACGGCGGCGTCGACTCGGAGTTCTCGCTGGAGCCGTCGGAGCTGGCCGCGCTGGTCACCGAGACGCACCGGGCGTGGGAGGCGCTGGGGCAGGCCGTGCTGGGCCCGCGGGAGAGCGAGAAGGAGGGCCTGCGGCTGCGCCGGTCCCTCTACGTGGTCGAGGACGTGCGTGCCGGCGACGAGGTGACCGCGGCGAACGTCCGGTCGATCCGGCCCGCCGGCGGCCTGGCCCCGGCCGAGATCACCAAGGTCGTGGGGCGCACCTTCCGCGTCGACGCCGCGAAGGGCACGCCCCTGACCTGGGACCTGATCTAGCCGAAGAACGCGCTCACGGCGTCGACGACGCGGTCGACGTCGGCGTCCGTCAGCGACGGGAACAACGGCAGCGAGAGCTCCTGCTCGTAGTACGCCTCGGCGTTCGGGCAGAGCCCGCGCCGGTACCCGAGGTCCTCGAACACCGGGTGCCAGTACACCGGGATGTAGTTCACCTGGACGCCGATGCCGGCCCCGCGCAGGTGCTCGAACAGCGCCTTGCGGCGGCCTTCGAGGACCCGCAGCGGGTAGAGGTGCCACACCGGGTCGGCGCCCGGGCGGCTCGGCGGCGTCGCCACGCCGTCGACGTCGGCCAGCGCCGCGTTGTAGCGGGCGTGGATCTCGGCGCGGCGCTTCTTGAACTCCGTGAGCCGGGTCAGCTGGCTGCTGCCGAGCGCGCAGAGGACGTCCGGCAGGCGGTAGTTCAGGCCGAACTCGTGCACCTCCTGGTGCCAGCCGCCCTCGTCCGGGTAGCGCTGCTCGGCGCGGTCGCGGACCAGGCCGTGGTTGCGGAACTTCCGCGCCCGGTCGAGCAGGCCCGCGTCCGGCGTGACGACGGCGCCGCCCTCGGCCGTCGTCAGGTTCTTCGTCGGGAAGAACGAGAACGTCGTCAGGTCGGCGATCGAGCCCACCGGACGGCCCTGCCAGGAGCCGCCGACGGAGTGCGCCGCGTCCTCCAGCAGCAGCGCGCCCGCGTCGTGGGCGATCGTGGCGAGCGCGTCCAGCTCGGCCGGGTGGCCGGCGTAGTCGACGGCCGCGACGACCTTCGTCCGGTCGGTCACCGCGGCTTTCGCCGCTTCGACGTCCAGGTTGCCGGTGTCCGGTTCGACATCGGCGAAGACCACCTTCGCGCCGTGCAGTGCGGCCGTCGCGGCGGTGGCGACGAACGTCATCGGCGACGCGACGACCTCGTCACCGGCCTTCAGCCCGGCCGCCGCGTAGGCGACGTGGAGGGCCGCCGTACCCGACGTGACGGCCACCGCGGGGGCCCTGCCGGTGTGCGCCGCGAGGTCGTTCTCGAACTGCTGGACGGCGGGCCCGGTGGTCAGCCAGTCGCCGCGCAAGACGTCGACGACCGCCTGGATGTCCTCTTCGCTGATGGACTGGCGTCCGTAGGGGAGGAAATCAGGCATGCTGCTCGACCAGTTCGCGCAGCTCCTCGCCGTTGAGCCAGAGGTCGTTGGTGTCCGAGCGGTAGGCGAAGCCCTCCGGCATCGGCGTCCCGCCCTGCGGCTCCTGGTAACCCCAGCCCGCGAGGTGCGGCTGCACGACGTAGCGGTCCTTGAGCTGGACCGTCCGGCGCGCGTCGTCCGGGGCGATCATCTCTTCGTGCAGCTTCTCGCCCGGGCGGATGCCGACCTCGTGCATTTCGCTGCCCGGCGCGATCGCCTGGGCCAGGTCGACCAGCCGCATGCTCGGGATCCGCGGCACGTACAGCTCGCCGCCGTGCATCTGGTCGAACGAGTCGACGACGAACTGCACGGCCTGGGGGAGCGTGATCCAGAACCGGGTCATGTCCTTGTGCGTGATCGGCAGCGACTCGCCCTGCTCGGCCAGCTTGCGGAAGAACGGGATGACGCTGCCGCGCGAGCCCATCACGTTGCCGTAGCGGACCACGGAGAAGCGCGTCACGTGCGCGGCCGCGTAGTGGTTGCCGCTGATGAACATCCGGTCGGCGCACAGCTTGGTGGCGCCGTAGAGGTTGATCGGGCTGGATGCCTTGTCCGTCGACAGCGCGACGACCTTCTTGACGCCCGTGTCGATCGCGGCCTCGATCACGTTCTGCGAGCCCATGACGTTGGTCTGGACGAACTCGAACGGGTTGTACTCGCCGGTGTCGACCTGCTTGAGCGCGGCGGCGTGCACGACGTAGTCGACGCCGTGCATGGCGCGCTCGAGCCGGCGCCGGTCGCGGATGTCGCCGATGAACCAGCGCAGGCGCGGGTCGTCGTTGAACAACTGCCGGGCTTCGTACTGCTTCAGCTCGTCGCGGGAGAGCACGACCAGCCGGCTCGGGTTCAGTTCGGCGAGCGCGTGCGCGATGAACGCCTTGCCGAACGAACCGGTCCCGCCGGTGAGCAGGATGCTGGAGCCATCCAGCTCGGACATCGTTGACCTCCGCGGTTCGGTGACTGTGGCCGTCGGCCATCATGTCACCCATGTGCGCAGCGCCCGTGGTCAACGCCGTCATCCAGGCCCGGTCGACGTCGACCAGGCTCCCCGGCAAGGTGCTGCGCCCGCTCGGCGGCCGCAGCGTGCTGGGCTGGGTCGTCCGGGCCGCGGCGGCCGCACCCGGCGTCGACCAGGTCGTGGTCGCGACGTCTTCGGACGCTTCGGACGACGACGTCGCCTCCGAGGCCGCGCGCTGCGGGGCTCTTGTGGTTCGCGGCCCGCTCGACGACGTCCTGGAGCGGTTCGCGGTCGCGGTGCGCGAGCACCCCGCCGACGCCGTGATCAGGCTCACCGCCGACTGCCCGCTGCTGGACCCGTCGCTGATCGGCCAGCTGGCGACGCTGTGGCGGGCCCAGCCGTCGCTGGACTACGTGAGCACGACGCTGGTCCGGACGCTGCCGCGCGGCTTCGACGCCGAGCTGGTGCGGGCCGCTGTGCTTCTCGAGCAGGTTTCCAGCGCGACGGGCGCGCACCGCGAGCACGTCACCTCGGGCATCTACTCGCAGCCCACGCGCTATTCGTGCAGTGGTGTCGTCGTGAGTCCGGCGGCCGACGACCTGCGCGTGACGTTGGACACCGCGGAGGACTGGGCTGTGCTCGAAGCGCTCGTGGCCGAGCTGGGGGACGGCGTCGGCGACTGGCGCGCGGTGGTCGCGCTGCTGCGGTCGCGGCCGGAGTTGGTGGCGCTGAACGCGCACGTCGAGCAGAAGAAGGTCGGTTCGTGAGGCTGCTCCTGCGCGCGGACGCGTCGGCGTCGATCGGCGCCGGGCACGTCGCGCGGATGGTCGCCTACGCCGAGCGCGCGGTGGCGCGAGGGTTCTCGGTCGCGTTCTCGGGCCGGGTCGACAACGCCGAATGGCTCGCTTCGCGGTTCGACGAGCTGGGCGTCGCGCGCGTGTCCTTCGACGCTTCCGGGTTCGACGCGGTGGTCGTCGACCACTACGGCCTCGGTGACCTGCGCGAAGAGGTCAACGCGGCGGGCGCGCAGCTCGTCTCGATCGAGGACGACGTGTTCGGGCGCCGGCCCGCGGACATCGTCGTGGACTCGGGCTTCGCGGTTTCCGCCCGGCCTGACGACGGCTCGGACGTCTTGCTGAGGGGAATCGCGTACGCGCCGCTTCGGGACGTCGTGCGGGCTACGCGCCGAGTGCCGTCCGGGCCGCCGCCGCGCGTCACGGTGGCCCTGGGCGGCGGCGACCAGTGGGCGCCGACCGTCGGGTTGCTGCTTCGCGCGCTTCGCGACACGGAACTGCCGTTCGCGGCCGACGTCCTGGTGCGCGGCGAACCTTCGCTCCCCGCACTGCTTCCGGGCCAGTCGATCCGGGTTTCGCCCCCGAGCCCGGCGCTGCTGGAGCTGTTCGCGACGACCGACGTCGCGGTGAGCGCGGCCGGCGTGACGTTCGTGGAGCTGTGCTGCCTCGGCGTCCCGACGGCGGCGGTGCGGCTGGTGGACAACCAGGAGCCGGGCTACCGGGCCGCTTTGGAGCTCGGCCTGACGGCCGGTCTCGGTCCCGCGGAGTCGTTGGCGGAGCGGCTGCCTTCGGTGACGGCGGTGCTGCGTTCGCTGTTGTCCGACCCGGCGCTCCGGGAGCGGTTGTCGGCCGCGGCGTCGTCCACAGTGGACGGCCGTGGGGTGGATCGGGTTTTGGATCGCCTCGAATCGAGGACCGGATCTGTCCGCGATGCTTCCTATCGTTGAGGCATGACCATCACCCCGTTCCGTGTGGACATCCCGCAGGCCGACCTCGACGACCTCCGCGCACGCCTGGCGAACACGCGCTGGCCCGACCAGCCCGCCGACGCCGGCTGGCGGCTCGGTGCGCCGGTGGATTACGTGCGTGAGCTGGCCGAATACTGGCGGACGGGCTTCGACTGGCGGGCGCAGGAGGAGCGGATCAACGGCTTCCCGCAGTTCACGACGACGATCGACGGCACGAAGCTCCACTTCCTGCACGTGGTCTCGCCGGAGCCGTCGGCGACGCCGGTGCTGCTGACGCACGGCTGGCCGGGCTCGATCGTCGAGTTCCTGGACATCATCGGCCCGCTGACGGACCCGCGCGCGTACGGCGGCGACCCCGCGGCGGCGTTGACGGTGGTGGTCCCGTCGATCCCGGGCTACGGCTTCTCGGGCCCGACGCCGACCCCGGATTGGGGCCCGGACCGGATCGCGCGCGCGTTCGCCACCCTGATGACCCGCTTGGGCTACGAGCGATTCGGCGCCCATGGCGGCGACTGGGGCGCGACCATCTCGCGGGAGCTGGCGGTCCAGTTCCCATCGCGGTTGCTGGGGATCCACGTGACGATGCTGGCGTCGGCGGTGGTGCGGACCCCGTCGGACCTCGCGGAACTGCCGGACCAGGAGGCCGGCCGCCGCTCGCTGGAGAAGGGCCAGGCGTTCTCGGCGTCCGGAACGGGCTACGCGATCCTCCAGGCGACCAAGCCGCAAACGCTTGCGTACGGCCTCCACGATTCACCGGCCGGGCAGCTGGCCTGGATCGCGGAGAAGTTCCGGTCGTTCTCGAACACGTCGACGGACCTGATCGACCGCGACGACCTGCTGGCGGACGTGTCGATCTACTGGTTCACGGAGACGGCCAACTCCTCGGCGCGGTTGTACGCGGCGTTGAGCGGAGGCTGGGGAGCACCGCCGGCGTCGAACACGGTCCCGACCGGAGTGGCGGTCTTCCCGGACGACATCGGCCTGCCGATCCGGGCGCTGGCGGAGAGGACGGACAAGATCGTCCACTGGACGGAGTTCCCCCGGGGCGGGCACTTCCCGGCGTTGGAGGAACCGGACGCCTTGATCGGCGACATCCGCAAGTTCTTCACCGAGCTGCGCCCCTGAGGGCCAGGGGGCCGGACAGCGGCCCCCGCCCTTCCCTGGGGGGCGTCCCCCTGGCCAGTCTATCGGTGCCCTCGGACAAAACTGCCGGAACGCGAGTTGTCCACAGGGGTTGTCCACATCCCCTCGGGTCTGTGGACAACCCCGGGACAACCGTCAGAGGTACTGGCCCGTCCCCGAGATCCCCGGCCCGTGCCCCTCGTGCCCGTGCCCGGCCGCCGAAGGACCGGCCGGCAACCCCCGCCGCATCTGCTCCAGCTGCACTCGAGCCGCCATCTGCTGGGCGAACAGCGCCGTCTGGATCCCGCTGAACAACCCCTCGAGCCACCCCACCAGCTGAGCCTGCGCGATCCGCAGCTCCGCGTCCGAAGGCGTCGAGTCGTCCGTGAACGGCCGGACCAAGCGCTCCAGCTCGTCCTGCAGCTCCGGGGCCAGCGAAGCCGCCAGCTCCTTCACCGATGTCTGGTGGATCTCGCGGACCCGGGTGCGGGACGCATCGTCCAGCGGGGCCGCGCGGACCTCCTCCAGGAGCTGCTTGATCATCGTGCCGATCCGCATCACCTTGGCCGGCTCTTCGATGAGCTCGCCCACCGCCTCGGCGTGCTCCGCGCCTTCGACAGGTGAACCATCGGAGCCGACTACCACCACGTGGGGTGAAGATTCCTGATCGGGGTCACCGGCTGTGAAGTTCGGCTCGGTCATGTGCTCCATCCTGGCTCGCCTTCGACACGCTCCGCGACACCTGCGGGGTGTCCGTCTCCGAGCGTAGCGGCTATCGGGGTTCCCGGTGGCTCTCCACCCAACCCCGGACGCACGGCGAAACCGCACGTCCGTACGGTGTCCCCATGGCGTTCGACGTCGCTCGTATCCGTGGGCTCTTTCCCGCGCTGGGTGACGGCTGGATTCACTTCGACGGCGCCGCCGGAATGCTGGTCCCGGAACAGGTCGCTTCGGCCGTTTCCACGGCGATGCGCGCCCCGGTGTCCGGGCCGGGTGGAGCGTTTCCGGCCTCACAGCGCGCGGAAAGCATCGTGACCGCGGCCCGCCGGGCCGTGGCCGACCTGGTCGGTGCCGACCCGGCCGGTGTCGTGCTCGGGCCGAGTTCGCCGGTGATGCTGCGTCGCCTCTGCGACGCGCTCGCCGAGCGCTGGACCATCGGCGACGAAGTCGTCGTGTCGAGGCTCGACGAACAAGCCAACCTCGCGCCGTGGCAACGCGCCGCGAAGCGCGTCGGTGCCGTCGTGCGGTGGGGCGAGATCGACATCGAGACCTGCGAACTGCCCGCGTGGCAGTACGAGCAGCTCGTCTCGGCGCGCACGAAGGCCGTCGCGGTCACGCTCGCGTCCGGGTCCGTCGGCACCCGCCCGGACGTCCCGACGATCATCGAGTTCGCCAAGCGGGTCGGCGCGCTGGTCGTCGTCGACGCCACCTACGCCGCGCCGTTCCTGCCGCTGGACATCAACGCGCTCGGCGCCGACGTCATGGTCGTGTCCGCCCAGGCCTGGGGCGGGCCTTCGGTGGGAGCGCTCGTCTTCCGCGACCCCGAGCTGATCGAGCGGATCGCGTCCGTCTCCCTCGACCCGGGAGCGCGCGGCGCGGCCCGGCTCGAACTCGGTCCGCACGCCTACCCGCTGCTGGCCGGGCTGATCGCGTCGATCGACTACCTCGCGGGCCTCGACGACGCCGCGTCCGGGTCGCGCCGCGAGCGGCTGGTCACCTCGCTCGGCTCGGCGAAGTCGTACCACGCCGGGTTGCTCGCCCAGCTGTCGACGGAGCTGCTGTCGCTGCGGCACATCATGGTCATCGGCAACGCGATGCGCCGCATCCCCGCGCTCGCCTTCGCCGTCGCCGGCAAGAAATCGCCTGAAGTCGCCGAGTACCTGGCGTCGCAGGGGCTGTGCGCCTTCGCCGACGACGGGGCAGCGGGCGTCTTCGCGTCACTCGGCGTCGGGGAAGTGGGCGGCGCCGTGCGGATCGGGCTCGCCCACTACTCCAACGTCTTCGAGATCAACCAGCTCGTGCGCGTCCTCGAAGAACTCCGCTAGTGTCCTGAGTCTGAATTTCGTGGCCAGTGTCTAGGATGCTGTGATGCCGAGCCCGAAGCTGCCGCCCTTGGTGTTGAGCGATCAGGAGCGCGAGACGTTGCTGCGGTGGTCGCGTCGCCGGACCACGGCGCAGGCTTTGGCGTTGCGATCGCGGATTGTGTTGCGCTGCGCGGATGGCGGCTCGAACTCGGAGGTGGCCGACGAGTTCGGGGTGAAGCGTCACACCGTGGCGAAGTGGCGGTCGCGGTTCCTCGCCGACGGGCTTGAGGGCCTCTCGGACGAACCGCGGCCGGGCGCGCCGCGCACGGTCACCGACGAGCGCGTGGAAGCGGTGATCGTCAAGACCCTGGAGCAGTCCCCACCTGATCAGGACACACACTGGTCGACCCGGTCGATGGCCGCAGCCACCGGCATGTCGCAGTCGACGGTGTCACGGATCTGGCGGGCGTTCGGTCTCAAACCGCATCAGGTCCAGACGTGGAAGCTGTCACGAGATCCGCAGTTCGTGGAGAAAGTCCGGGACGTGGTCGGGCTGTATCTCGCCCCGCCGGACAACGCGATCGTGCTGTGCGTCGACGAGAAGTCGCAAATGCAGGCCATCGACCGGACCGCGCCCACTCTGCCGATCATGCCCACCACGCCGGCGCGGATGACCCACGACTACGTGCGCCACGGCACGACGAGCCTGTTCGCCGCGCTGAACCTGGCCACCGGGTCGGTGATCGCCCAACACCACCGACGGCACCGGCATCAGGAGTTCCTCAAATTCCTCAAGACCATCGACGCCGACACCCCGGGTGATCTCGAGCTGCACCTGGTCTGCGACAACTACGCCACCCACAAGACCCCGGCGATCAAGAACTGGCTGCTGCAGCATCCACGCTTCCACGTGCACTTCACCCCGACCAGCGCCTCCTGGCTCAACCTGGTCGAACGCTGGTTCGCCGAGCTGACCAACCGCAAGCTCCGCCGATCAGCCCACCGCAGCGTCACCGAACTCGAAGCCGACGTCGAGGCCTGGATCAGCGCCTGGAACGACGACCCCAAACCGTTCGTCTGGACCAAAACCGCCGACCAGATCCTCGACACCCTCGCCGCATACTGCCAACGAATTAACGACTCAGGACACTAGGACTTCGCGGCCAGCAGGATCTTGCCGAACACCGAGCCCTCTTCGAGCGCCCGGTGCGCGGACGCGGCTTCGGCCATCGGCACGACCTGGCCGACGATCGGCTTGACGAGACCGTCGGCGACCAGTGGCCACAGGCGTTCCCGGACGTCGGCGACGATCGCCGCCTTCTGGTCCAGGGGCCGGAAGCGCAGGCCCGCCGCGAACACCGAAGCCCGCTTGCCGAGCAGCGTGCCGATGTTCAGCTCGCCCTTGATGCCGCCCTGCATGCCGATGATCACCAGCCGGCCGTCGGGTGCCAGCGCGTCGACGTTGCGGCCGAGGTAGGACGCGCCCATGTTGTCGAGGATGACGTTCGCGCCGCCGGTCTCCGCCTTGACGACCTCGACGAAGTCCTTTTCCTTGTAGTTGATCGCGATGTCGGCGCCGAGCTGGCGGCAGCGGTCGAGCCGGTCTTCCGAGCCCGCGGTGACGACGACGGTCGCGCCGAGCGCGTTGCCGACCTGGATGGCGTGCGTGCCGATCCCGCCGGCGCCGCCGTGGATCAGCAGCACCTCGCCCTCGGCGAGCTTCGCGTGCATCACGACGTTCGCCCACACCGTGCACGCCACCTCGGGCAGCGCGGCCGCGGTGATCAGGTCGATCTCGCCCGGCACCGGCAGCAGCTGCCCGGCCGGGACGACGGCCTTCTCCGCGTAGCCGCCGCCCGCGAGCAGCGCGCAGACCTCGTCGCCGACGTTCCAGCCCTCGACGCCTTCGCCGAGTTCGGCGATCGTGCCGGAGCACTCCAGGCCGATCGTTTCGCTGGCGCCGGGCGGCGGCGGGTAGTGGCCCTGGCGCTGCAGGAGGTCCGCCCGGTTCACCGCGCTCGCCGCGACGTCCAGCAGCACTTCGCCGGGGCCGGGACGCGGGTCCGGGACCTCCGTCCACTCGAGAACGTCCGGGTCACCTGGCTCACGGATGGTGATCGCGTACATGTGTCGACTGTATACCGGCTGCCGAAGTTCCCGCCGAATGACGCATTGACGTACTTCTCATTCGGAACAAAGGTGAGCAACCATGTCACTCTTCCGAAAGAGATTCCTCCCGCCGATGGCCCTGGCCGCCGGCGCGACGCTGGTGCTCGGCCTGACCCCGGCCGCCGCCGCGAACACGGTCCCCGACGGTCCCGCCCTGGCGAAGCAGCTCGTCAAGAAGGTCGACGTCAACGGCGTCAACCGGCACCTGATCGCCCTCCAGCGCATCGCCGACACCAACGGCGGTACGCGGGCGGCGAGCACCGAAGGCCACAAGAAGTCCGCCGAGTACATCGCGACCAAGCTCGAGGCGGCCGGCTTCCAGGTGACGCGCCAGGAGTTCCCGTTCACGTACTCAGAAACGCTGGCCGAGAAGCTGACCGCGGGCGGCCAGAACGTCCCGGTCATCGCGATGGAGTACACCGTCTCGACGCCCGTCGGCGGCATCACCGCGCCGCTCGCCGTGGTCGCGGTCGACGACACCAGCGGCTGCGAGGCCACCGACTACACCGCCGACGTCGCCGGCAAGATCGCGCTGATCAAGCGCGGCGGCTGCTCGTTCGCGCAGAAGCAGCAGACCGCCGCGGCGGCCGGTGCGATCGGCGCGATCGTCTACAACAACACCGACGGCGACCTGAACGGGACCCTGGGGGACCCGGCCAACGCGAAGATCCCGACCGGGGGTGTGACCGCGGCCGCGGGTGCGCAGCTGGCCACCCTCGCCGGGCAGCCGGTGACCCTGGAGCTGCGCGCCTTGCAGGAGGCGCGGACCAGCTACAACGTCATCGCCGAGACCAAGACCGGCCGCAAGGACAACGTCGTGATGCTGGGGTCGCACCTCGACAGCGTCCCGGCCGGCCCGGGCATCAACGACAACGGCACCGGCTCGGCGACCCTGCTCGAGACGGCGCTGCAGCTGGGGAGCAGCCCGAAGGTCAACAACGGCGTCCGCTTCGGCTTCTGGAGCGCGGAGGAGTTCGGCCTGATCGGCTCGACCTACTACGTCGACTCGCTGACCTTCGAGCAGCAGCTCGACATCGCGCTGTACCTGAACTTCGACATGATCGGCTCGCCGAACGCCGGGTACTTCGCCTACGACGGCGACAACTCCGACGGCGTCGGCGCGGGCCCCGGCCCGTACGGCTCGGCGCAGATCGAGAAGACCTTCGTCGACTACCTGCAGGCCGCGCGAGGCGTGTCCCTCGAGGGCACCGACTTCACCGGCCGCTCGGACTACGGCGAGTTCATCGCCGTCGGCATCCCGGCCGGCGGCCTGGACACCGGCGCCGAGGTCGTCAAGACCCCGGCGCAGGCGGCGAAGTGGGGCGGCACGGCCGGCATCGCGTTCGACCCGTGCTACCACCAGGCCTGCGACAACCTGGGCAACATCGACCGGGTCGCGCTGGACCGCAACGCGGACGGCGTCGCCTGGGCCCTCGGCGTCTACGCGACGAGCACCGAGAGCGTCAACGGCGTGCAGCCGGGCAAGAGCAAGGCGGCCAAGCAGAAGGCCGCCGAACGCGGTGCGCAGCGGAACTTCTCCGCGCGCGCCGTCGCCGGTCACGACCCGCACGCGCTGACCGCGTAACCACACAGAGAAGGGGCCGTCCCGCACCGGAACGGCCCCTTCTCTGTGTCTTACCCGAGGTTGCTGGCGCCGAAGGTGTCGCAGCGGGCCGGGTCGCCGGTCTGGAAGCCGGTGGTGAACCACTTCTTGCGCTGCGCGGACGTGCCGTGGGTGAACTTCGAACGGTCGACCTGGCCGCCGCCGAGGTTCTCCTGGATGTAGTCGTCGCCGATGCGGGACGCGGTGTCCAGCGCGGAGTTGATGTCGTCCTGGGTGACGTCGGTGATCAGCGGCTTGCCGCTCTCGGTCGGCGTCGTCGAGGCGTGGTTGGCCCAGACGCCGGCGTAGCAGTCGGCCTGCAGCTCCAGGCGCACCGAACCGGACGTCGGGCCGGTGCCGGTGCCCTTCTTCGACGTGCCGAGCAGGTTCTGCACGTGGTGCCCGTACTCGTGGGCGATGACGTAGGCCTCGGTGAAGAGGCCGCCCTGCGCGCCGAAGCGGGTCTTCAGCTCGTCGAAGAAGGAGAGGTCGATGTAGACGTCGGAGTCGGCCGGGCAGTAGAACGGCCCGGTGTCCGACGTGGCGCTGCCGCAGCCGGTCCGCACGCCGCCGTTGAAGAACTTCGTCGGCGCCTTCTGGTACGTCGAGCCGGAGCGCGCGAACTGCTGCGCCCAGTAGTCCTGGACGGAGTTCACGATCGCGACGATCGCGCAGTCGTGGTTCTTGTTGGCGTCCGCGCCGGTCTTGCACTGGCTCGACAGCTTGGTGTTGTCGACCTGCTGACCGGAGCCGACGCTGCCGAGCCCGCCGCTCAGGCCGCTGCCGCCGGGGCTCACCCCGCCGAGCTGGGAGAGCACGAAGTAGATGATCAGGCCGACGACGCCGAGTCCGCCGCCGCCGAGCGCAACGCGGCCGCCGATCCCGCCGCCGCCTCCACCGCTTCCGCGCAGGTCCTGGACCTCGGAGGCATCCAGGCCGGCGTCGTCGTCGAATCTCACCCGCAGATCGTACTGCGCCGATCGTTATCAAGCCGACCGCAGCCGCGGCCATGGCCTCGGAGCGACGGTTGCGTGCCGCTCGGGGGTCGGCCTGCTTTGGCCGGCTTGATAACGAGCCTGGGCGCGGCCGTCGCGCTGGCGGCCACACCCAGGCTCAGTACCGAGGTTGTGTCTTTGGTCGGCGGTTGGCCGCGAGTGGGGCAGGCGTTCAGGCGCTGTCGTCACGACTGCCGAGGTCGTGACCCGATACAGGCCCGATCGACGCCGTATGCGTGAACGCATGGAAACCCGCGCGGTGCTGTTCACAAGTCGCGCCCGGCCCGTTCTTGAGCCGTCCCGGTCGCGGGGACACAGCAGGCGGTCAACCGCGAGAATCACCCGCCACGCAACCACCTGACCTCTCCCGGCGGGGGGCCGGGCCGGCGCGTCATCGTCGTCGCGCCATACCCTGACCGACCATCCGCAGACAAGCAGAATGCGCCTTTTCCGGCCGAGTCTCAACCTTTTCGTAACCCCACCTCCGGGTGATGTTGCGACGGCATTTTTACCGGCCTGCAGTTCGGACTCGGACCGCGCGGTCCCTTGATCAGCGTTCTAGGCTGCCTTATGACCGAGGAGCGGCCTGTGCGTTGGTTGAACGATGCCGAGATGGCGGCGTGGCGCTCCTACATCGTGGCGACCTTGAAGCTGCGGCAGCGGCTGCACCGCGAACTGGCCGACCGGCACGACGTGTCGCTGACCGACTACGAAGTGCTCGTGTGCCTGGAGATGCAGACCGGTCACCGGATGCGGATGTCGGAGCTGGCCGTGCTGATGGGCTCGACGAAGAGCCGGCTGTCCCACCAGGTCGGCCGGCTCGAGGTCGCGGGCCTGGTCCGGCGCGTACGCGACCCGGAGGACAAACGCGGCGTCATCACGGAGCTGACGGAAGACGGCAAGGCGCTACTGGAAAAGGCGGCGCCGACGCACGTGGAAGGGGTGCGCGAGCACCTGATCGACCTGCTGAGTCCCGTGGAACAGGCGACGATCGCCGCGGCGTTCGACCGGGTGCTGGGTCACCTGTCCGAGGCGGAAGGCTGAGCCCGGGCGCGGCTGGTTCGCGCCCGGGGCCCGGAGCGGTAGCGGTGGGATTCGAACCCACGGAGAGGTTGCCCCCTCGCATGTTTTCAAGACATGTTCCTTCGGCCGCTCGGACACGCTACCTCGCCCCACGAGGGTAGCCGACGGAGTCCGGGACACCGGGGGCCCGGCCCGGCGAGCGCGGCCGTCCCCGCGTCAGGCCTACGTCCAGCTGAGCGTCAGCGCCGCCCCTTGCGCACGCCCCGCTTCCGCGGCCGGCTTGCGGGTCGCCGGGTCCAGCGGGTTCTCGCCGATCGCCGCCACCGACGCCTCGTCCGGGGCGACCAGCGTGACCTCCGCGCCCGCCGCGCGCAGGTCGTCCAGCACCGCCAGCAGCGGTTTCTCCATCGGCAGCGGGGCATCCGGGCCCAGCGGCGAAACCACGGTGACGCGGGTGCAGCCCGTCGCGTAGTCGGCGTTCTCGGCCGAGCGGACGCCGCCGTCGACGTACCGGCGGCCGCCGATCGTCACCGCCGGCCAGACGCCGGGGACCGCGCAGCTCGCCGCCACCGCGTCCACCAGGGACACCCCGGACGCGCGGTCGAAGCGGCGCGGCTCGCCGGTCTCCGCGTCGACCGCCACGATCACCAAGCGCTGCTCCGGCCACTCGTGCACCGGCAGGCGCGCCTCGATCACCGCGCGGCGTTCCCCTTCGGACACCGTTTCGGCCGCCAGCGCCAACCGGCCCACCGCGCGCCGTACCTCGGCCGGCGACGTCGAGCCGGTGACCGCGCCGCCGAATTCGGCCGCGAACTTCTCGAAGTCGATCTCGGCCGGGATCTCCGGGGTGTGGCGCGCCGGGTCGGCCTGGCGCGCGTACAGCTCGTCGAGCGGAGTACCGCTCGTCACCTGCGCGGCGACCACCGACCCCGCCGACGTCCCGACCAGCAGGTCCGCGCCCGTCAGGTCCTGGCCGTGCCCGGCCAGCCCGGCCAGCAGCCCCGTCGTCCACGCGATCCCGGCGATCCCGCCGCCACCCAGCACCAAACCCTGTCCGCCCATGCGGCCAGCCTATCGGCGGGGTCCGACAGTTTCAGGGGCGCTTGAGCGCCTGAGCCGCCATCCGCGCCCGGACCTCGGGGCGGCGCAACGGCGGGATCGTCGCCGGCGGCTGACGGCGTTCGGGCAGCTGTTCCAGCAGCCGCGCGGTGATCTCGGTGATCTCGGCGACCGCCGCTTCGAACGGCTCGCGCGTGGCGTCCGACAGCGACTGCACGCCGGTCACCTTGCGCACGTACTGGCGAGCCGCGGCCTCGATCTCCTCGCCCGTCGCGGACGGCTGAAGCCCTCTGAGGGTGGTGATGTTTCGGCACATGCCGCCCAGGGTACGACTCTTCGCCCCTTCCGATCACACGGTCGGGTAGGCCCGGCCCCGGCGCGTTGACGCCGGTTCCCGCCGTTGGGCAGTGTCGGGGAAGTGCCTCTCAGACCGCGTCCCTTCCGATCCGCCCGCCCCGAACCCGTGATCGCCCAAGAAGAAATCCCCGAAACCCCGATCCCGGAACAGGCCTGGCCGCGCGTGCGGGCCGACGAGCTGGTCACCCTCGTGGCACACGTCTTCGCCGCCCACGGCTTTCCCGAAGCACGGGCCCGCATCGCGGCGGAAGCCCTGTGCCACGGCGACCTGACCGGTTCGCCGGAGACCGGCGTCGCCGACCTGACCCGGATCCACCTGCCGATGCTGAAGACCGGGCACGTCGTGCCGCACGCCGAGCCGCTGATGATCGCCGACCGCGGCGCCGCCGCGCTGATCGACTACCGCCGCGCGTCCGGCCTCTGGGCGGTCGGCGACGCGATGGACCGGGCGGTGACGCGGGCCGGCCGCTTCGGCGTCGGGCTCGTCTCGCTGCGTGGCGTCGGCCCCTTCGGCCGGGCCGGGCACCACGCCGCGCGGGCCCTGCCGCACGCGATGATCGGGCTGGTCCTCGCCGCCGGCGGCGAACCCGGCCAGCCGATGAACCCCCTGGGCATGGCCGCGCCCGCTGGCGCGTACCCCGAGTTCGTCTTCGACATGGACCGCTCCGGCTCGGAAGGTGCCGGGCTGACGCTGCTGGTCGAGGTCCTCGCCGGGGTGCTCTCCGGCGTCGCCGACCACGAGCACGACACGGGCCTGCTGGTGCTCGCGATCGCACCGACGACGCTGCGCAGCGCCGACGGCTTCTACCGCGCGGCCAGCGCGCTGTTCGGCAGCATGCTCGGCTGGGACGGCGGCGCGCCGATCCGCTACCCCGGCTGGCGCGAGGCCCAGCACCTGGAGCAGTGCCGGGCCTTGGGGGTGCCCCTGTCCGGCCCGGTGCGCCGGGAGCTGGACGCGCTGGCCGCGTCGATCGGCCTGCCGCCGCTGACCAGCGTGGGCTAGCGCACGAGGATGACCTTGCCGCGGTTGCCGCCGACCGCCACGACGTCGCCGTCGGTCAGCTGGCGGCCGCGGCGGGTCTCCACCTCGTCGTTGACCGTGACCTCCTCCGCGTCGATCAGGTCCTTCGCGTGGGAGCCGTCTTCGGCGAGGCCGGCCAGCTTGAGGAACTGGCCGAGCCGGATCGGCTCGCCGGTGATGGGTACGTCGACGGGATCACTCATACGCGCATCATGCCCGGGCCGTCGTCTGCCGGTAGAGGGCCTGGACGTCCGTGTCGAAGTAGCTCGAATACGACGTGTCCGGGTCGTCGCCGCCGTACTCGAAGCCGCCGATGACGCCGATGACCGTGCCGAGGCGGGTCTTCGGGTCGGGCGCGGTCACCCACGGGCCGCCGCTGGTGCCCGTCGGGAAGCCGGCGCAGTCCACCTTCAGCTGGTATGTGTCCTGGCGGGTCGTCGTGTTCCGGCAGACCGCCGGGGCCTCGGAGTCGTCCGGGTAACCGGTGAGCGTGATGGCCTGCTCGAACTCGGTGCCGGTCGCGAGGGTGTTCGCCCCGACCAGGCTTTCCAGGGTCTTCGTGGTGCCCGCCTGGTGCGCGGTGGCGAAGCCGACGTCGAGGTCCTGGTCCGACGACGTCGCCCAGCCGGGCGCGACGAGCTCGTCGGACACCGTCCAGTAGCCGAACGGCGCGACGCCGTCGTGGTAGGCGGGCGCGAACGTGACGCCGGTGAGGTAGCCGCCGCCCTCGCCGTCGTGGATGCAGTGGGCCGCGGTCAGCAGCACGTCGCCCTGGTCGCTGTGGACGACGCTGGCGGTGCAGTAGTGCGACCCGTCGAGGAACAGCGCGCCGACCGCCGGGCTCGACACCGCGGGCAGGTCGGGCGTCGACACCGGCGCCGCTTCGACGACCCCGGTGTCCGGGCCGGCCGCGTTCGCGGACCGCGGCTGCCGGGCCGCGAAGACCACGAAGGCCGCCCCGAGCAGCAGGACGGCGGCGAGGGTGAGCAACAGGACGGCGGGCCGCCGCACGCGCATCGCCTCCTCTTCAACTCGCCCCGGTCGGTCGACCCCATCACCTTAAGGTGCCGCACCGACACGATCAGCACACCCACAGCAAGCTCACAGCCGCTAATATCCGTGACTTGGGGTAACACTGTGCAGCACCGGGAGGGCCGATGAAGCAGTTCGCGGACAAGGTCGTGGTGGTCACCGGAGCGGGCTCGGGGATCGGGCGGGCGCTGTCGCTCGAGTTCGCCCGGCGCGGGGCGCGCGTCGTCCTCTCCGACGTCAACGCCGCGAACGCCGAGGAGACGGCGAAGCTGGCCGGCGACAACGCCCGCCCGTACGTCCTCGACGTCGCCGACCGTGCCGCCGTGCTGGCCCACGCCGAGGAGGTCGCGGCGGAGTTCGGCCGCGTCAACGTCGTCGTGAACAACGCCGGCGTCGCGCTCGGCGCGACCGTCGAAGAGATGAAGTTCGAGGACTACGACTGGCTGATGGGCATCAACCTCGGCGGCGTCGTGAACGGCACGAAGGCTTTCCTGCCGCACCTGATCGCGTCCGGTGACGGGCACGTCGTGAACATTTCCAGCGTGTTCGGCTTCGTCGGCGTCCCGACGCAGAGCGCGTACAACGCGGCGAAGTTCGCGGTGCGCGGATTCACCGAAGCACTGCGCGAAGAAATGCTGATCGCGCGGCACCCGGTCGCGGTGAGCTGCGTGCACCCGGGCGGGATCAAGACCAACATCGTGCGCAACGCGCGCAGCATCTCCGACGACCAGGAGCAGGCCGCGCAGGGCTTCGAGAGGATCGCGAAGACGACGCCGGAGAAGGCGGCACAGACGATCCTGCGCGGGATCGAGCGGAAGTCGGCGCGGATCCTCATCGGACCGGACGCCTACGTCATCGACGCCATCCCGCGCGTCCTCGGCTCGGCCTACCAGCGGCCGCTCGCGATCCTGGCGCGCCGGGGGCTCAAGCAGATGGAAAGCTGAATCGCTTTCAGGGTGCGTATTCCGGACCCGGCCTTTCACCCAATGGAGTTGCGTTTCTGACAGGGCCGTCCGAAATGGTCCAGAATGCGTGGGGTCCGCGCGCCCCGTACCGGAGGTCTCCGATGCTTCGCACCGCACAGCGCAGTGCGACCCGTCCGTCCAGCGACCGCACCGCGGGGGAGCTGCTGGATCGCACCGGCATCGTCGCGGCGAGCCTGCCGCGGCGGCGCCGCACCGACGACGACGTGACGGCCGCCGAGCCGATCTACACGCGGCCACCGGTGTGCGACCAGGACCTCCGCCCGAAGTCCGTGGTGATCCGGCGCCGCGCCCGCACGTGGCTCGGCAGCGGTGCCGCGGTGCTGCTCGTCGCGGTCGGCTGGCTGGCCGGCGGGATGGCCACCGGGAGCCTGTTCGCCCCGAACCGGGACGTCGCCCAGCTGGACGCGCGCCCGGCCGTCGCCGAAGCACCCGCGCCCCAGCCGCAGGTCCCGCAGCCCCCGCAGGCGCCGGTGGCCACGCCGGCCCCGACGACCGTGTTCGTGCCGGTGCCCGCCAAGCCGGCCCCGAAGAACGTTCAGGCGCAGGCGAAACCGCAGGCGAAGAAGACCGTGCCCGAGGAAGACGACGTGCGCGCCGACCTGCCGTCGCCGACGCCGTCGAAGGCCAACCCCGTCCAGTCCTGGGTGGACGTCGCCGAAAGCATGATGCAGCAGTACCGCGTGGACACGACGACCGTCCGCCGCTGAGTCAGGCGTCGGACCAGCGGTATTCGTGCTCCGGGCGTCCGGTGGCGCCGTAGCGCAGCCGCATCCGGACCGTCCCCGACTCGGCCAGCGCCGTGAGGTACCGCTGGGCCGTCGCCCGCGCCATGCCCAGCTCGCCGGCGACCTCCGCCGCCGACAGCGGGCGGCCCGCCCGGCGCAGCTGCTCCGAGACCAGCCGGGACGTCGCCGTCGACTGGCCCTTCGGCGCGGACGTCCGGTCCTGGTCGTGCAGCACCCGGTACGCGCGGTCGACGTCGTCCTGGCCCAGCGCGCGGTCTTCGGCGAGCAGGCCGCGGAAGCGGGCGTACGACGTGAGCCGTTCCGCGAGCTGGCGCGTGGTGAACGGCTTGATCAGGTAGTTCAGCGCGCCGGCCCGGATCGCGGCCGCCACCGATGCGCTGTCGGTCGCCGCGGACAGCACGATCGTGTCGGTCTGCAGCTCCGGCAGCACCGCGAGGCCGGACTCGTCGGGCAGGTAGACGTCGAGCAGGATCAGGTCCGGCGCGAGCTCCCGGACGCGGGCGCGGGCCTCCGCCGCGGTGTGCGCGGTGCCGACCACCGCGAAGCCGTCGACCTCCTCGACGAACCCGGCGTGCACCCCGGCGACGCGGAAGTCGTCGTCGACGATGAGCGTGCGGATCATCCGTCCTCCGTCAGCATTCCGGGCAGTTTCGCGACGAACAGGGCACCCGTCTCGCCGTCGCCGGGACCGGTGGCCAGCCAGACGTCGCCACCGCGGGCGCGGGCCGCCTGCCGGGCGAGCGCCAGCCCGAGTCCGTGACCGGGCGCGATCTTCGTCGAGACGCCTTCGTCGAACAACGTCCGCCGCAGCTCTGCGGGCACCCCAGGCCCACTGTCCACAACGGACAGGTGCAGCGTGCCGCCCTCGGCGAGCAGGCTGACCTCGACGGTCGCCGGCCGGCGCGGGCCCATCCGGGCGGCGTGCAGCGCGTTGTCGACGAGGTTGCCGATCACGGTGTTCGCGGCGATCGGGTCGGTCACCGTCGTCGGCACCCAGGTGTCGTCGGCGAGCTTGAGCGTGAGGCCCTTTTCCTGCGCCTGCTCGGTTTTCGCGACGAGCAGGGCCTGCAGGTACGGGTCGGCGACGGCGTCGCCCAGCTCGCTCGGCCGCGCCGACGTCGAATCCGTCAGCGTCTGCAGGTACTCGACGGCTTCGGTGTGGTGGCCGAGCTGGAGCAGCCCGTAGAGCGTGTGCAGCCGGTTCGCGAACTCGTGCCGCTGGGCGCGCAGGCCGTCGGACAGCGCGCGGATGCCGTCCAGCTCGCGGGTGACGGTGTCGAGGTCGGTGCGGTCGCGGAAGGTCAGCACGGTGCCGATCGGCCGGTCGTCGAGGTGCACAGCCCGGCTGTTGATGACCAGCACGCGGTTTCCGGCGACCGCCAGGAGGTTGTCCACCGGCCGTCCTTCGGCGACGGCCTTGTGCACCCGCGGGCTGAGCTCCAGCTCGGCCATCGCCGCGCCGATCGGGAGCTCGGTGCCGAGCAGGCGTTCGGCTTCGTCGTTGCGCACCGAGACGCGGTTCGCCTCGTCGACGGCCAGGACGCCCTCGCCGATTCCGTGCAGCACGGCTTCGCGTTCGTAGAGCAGCTCGGTGAGCTCGTGCGGTTCGAGGCCGTGCGTGACGCGCCGCAGCCGCCGGTTCAGCAGCGCCGACGCGCCCGCACCGAGCAGCAGCGCGCCGCCCGCGAACACCAGGGTGATCGCCAAGAGGCGGTTGAAGTCGCCGGTCGGGTCGCCGACTTCGAAGCCGACGCTGACCTCGCCGACCACGCGTTGGCCCTGCCGGATCGGGGTCTTGCTGCGCACGGACAGGCCGAGCGTGCCGCTCTGCACCGCGCTGATCTCGTCCTCCCCGGCGAGAGCCCGGTCCGCCGGGGTACTGACCGGCTTGCCGATCTCGGACTGCGTCGGGTGGGCGAGCCGGATGCCCTTGTCGTCGGTGATCACGACGAACAGCGCGTCGTTGGCCCTGGTCACCGCGAGGACGCGGTCTTCGAGCGGGCCGGCGGGGAGCTTCGCGGCCGCGTTCGCGACGACGACCGGGTCCGCGGCGACGGACTTCGCGATGGCCAGCGCGCGGCGCCCGTACTGGTCGGTGAGCGTGCGGGACAGGAGCACGCTGACCAGCGCCACCCCGACCCCGACCACCAGGGCGACCACGCCGATCTGCAGCAGCAGCACCTGCCTGCTGAACCGCATCCGCGGGAAGAGCGCCCACTTTGGCATGGCTGGGAACATACCCCCAGCTCACGGCCGTGCGCTAAACGAGCAAAACATTCAGAACGCGCGGCTCGCACGCAGAACGTCGACAAGCTTCACGCGGGCGCCACGCGTACTTAACGTCCCTTCCCAACGTGACAGGCACCACGTGACGAAGGAGTCACCTCCCCATGGTTCCCCCACTGATCGAACTCACCGGAGCCACCAAACGGTTCCCGAGCGGGTCCGGTTCCGTGCACACGGCCGTCCGCGACCTGACCATGACCGTCCAGCCCGGCGAGTTCGTCGCCGTCGTCGGCCCCACCGGCTGCGGCAAGTCGACGACGCTCTCGCTGGTCTCGGGGCTGCAGCCGCCGTCCGCCGGCCGGGTGCAGGTGAACGGCGAGGACGTGAAGTCGATCCCGGACGGCGTCGGCTACATGTTCCAGACCGACGCCGTGATGCCGTGGCGCTCGGTGCTGGAGAACGTCGCTTCCGGCCCGCGCTTCCGCGGGGTGCCGAAGGCCGAGGCCCGCGCGCAGGCCGTCGACTGGATCGCCCGCGTCGGGCTCGCCGGGTTCGAGAAGTACTACCCGCACCAGCTCTCCGGCGGCATGCGCAAGCGCGTCGCGCTGGCCCAGACGCTCGTCACCAAGCCGAAGATCATGCTGATGGACGAGCCGTTCTCCGCGCTCGACGTCCAGACGCGGGCGCTGATGCAGGACGAGCTGCTGCGGCTGTGGTCCGGGTCCGGTGCCGCGGTGATCTTCGTGACGCACGACCTCGACGAGGCCATCGCGCTGGCGGACAAGGTCGTCGTGCTGACTTCCAGCCCGGCCACCGTGAAGGACGTCTTCGAGATCCCGCTGGAGCGGCCGCGGAAGGTCGAGGAGCTGCGGCTCACCGAGGAGTTCCGCAAGCTCTACGCCGACATCTGGGAATCACTGCGCAGCGAGGTCGACAAGGCCCGTGAGAAGGGAGCGAGCAATGTCGCTTGAGACGCCGGCGGCCACCTCCGCCCCCCTCCCGGTCCTGGAGACCGAGCAGGACATCCTGGCCCGCGCCAAGCAGGCTTCTTCCCGGCGCAAGCGCAACATCTGGCTGCTGCGCCTGGCGATCGTCGCCGTCTGGCTGGGCAGCTGGGAGCTGACCGCGACGTACTGGATCGACCCGTTCTTCTACTCGAAGCCGTCGAAGATCTGGGAGCGGCTGGTCGAGTGGTTCGGCGCCGGCACCGACTTCGGCTCGATCTGGTACCAGATCCTGGTGACCGTCGAGGAGGCCGCGATCGGCTTCGTCATCGGTGCCATCGCCGGGGTCGTGTTCGGCGTCATCCTCGGCCGCAGCTCGTACCTGGCCCAGGTGCTCGCGCCGTTCATCAAGGCCGCCAACGCGTTGCCGCGCATCGTGCTCGCCGCGCTGTTCGTGATCTGGTTCGGGCTCGGGCTGTCGTCGAAGGTCGCGACCGTCGTCGTGCTCGTGTTCTTCGCGGTGTTCTTCAACGCCTTCACCGGCGCCCGTGAGGTCGACCGGAACCTGATCGACAACGCCCGCATCCTCGGCGCGACGCGCGGCCAGGTGCTCAAGTCGATCGTGCTGCCGAGCGCGACGTCGTGGATCCTGTCGTCGCTGCACGTCGCCTTCGGGTTCGCGCTGATCGGCGCGGTGGTCGGCGAGTACACCGGCGCCAAGGCCGGCATGGGCTTCCTGATCGCCAACGCGCAGGGCACGTTCGACACCGCGGGCGTGTACGCCGGCATGCTGATCATCACCGTGGTCGCACTGCTCGCGGAGTGGGGCATCAGTTCGCTGGAGGGCAGGCTGCTGCGGTGGCGCCCGCCGTCCGCCGCCGACGCCGCGCACGGAGTGGTCTGACATGCGCTTGAAGAGGACAGTCGGCGTGGTGGCCGCGCTCGCGGTCGCGATGGCCGGGGTCACGGCGTGCCGCGACTCGCGGGAGATCGCCATCGGCACCTCCGGCCAGCCGCACATCAAGATCATGATCGGCGGCATCTCGAAGGTCATCTACCTGCCCGGGCAGCTGGCCGCGCAGATCGGCGCGTACAAGCGGCAGGGGCTCGACGTCGAGCTGTTCGACCAGCCGTCGGGGGCCAACGCCGAGACGTCGCTGCTCGCCGGCGAAGTGCAGGGGGTCGTCGGGTTCTACGACCACACGATCGACCTGCAGGCCAAGGAGCAGTGCATCCAGAGCGTCGTGCAGTTCGCGAACGTGCCGGGCGAGGCCGAGATGGTCGCCACCGGCAAGGCGGGCGAGATCAAGTCGGGTGCGGACTTCAAGGGCCGCAACCTCGGCGTCACCTCGCTGGGCTCGTCGACGGACTTCCTGACGAAGGCGCTGGCCGCGCGCGGTGGCGTCAGCTCGAAGGAGTACACGCCGGTCAAGGTCGGCGCCGGGCAGACGTTCATCTCGGCGATGAACCAGGGTTCGATCGACGCCGGCATGACCACCGACCCGACGATCGCGCAGCTGACCAACACCGGTCAGGCGAAGGTGCTCTACGACATGCGCACGGTCGAAGGCACGAAAGCCGCTTTGGGTGGTTTGTACCCGGCCAGTTCGCTGTACATGGGCTGCGAAATCGTGAAGCGGTATCCGGACATCGTGCAGAAACTGGCCAACGCGTACGTCGAAAGCCTGAAGTGGATTTCGACGCACACGCCGGAACAGGTCGCCGACATCATGCCGCCGTCGTTCGCCGGCGGGGACAAGGCGCTGTACGTGAAGTCGCTCAAGGACAGCCTGCCGATGTTCACGAAGGACGGCCGGATGGACCCGGCGGGCGCGCAGAACGTGCTGAAGGTGCTGGGCGAGTCGTCCAGCAACGTGAAGCCGAAGAAGGACAAGATCGACCTGTCGCAGACGTACACGACGAAGTTCGTGGACACGGCTCGCGCGCAGGCCCAGCAGTAGCCCCGCTCACCTCACCGGGCGGTGGGTGAGCGACATCGACCCGTGAAGGCCTCTTCCCCCGCGGAGGCCTTCACGGGTCTTTTCGTCTTTTCCGGAGCAAATCCGGCAAATCGTGAGTATTTCCCGGAATGTGAAGACCCTTCGAAAGTAGCTACCTTCTTTTTGGGGTTGCTCCAACACTTGGGGACACGGTTTTCCCGGTCCCCATCGGTGAACGGAGTCCCCGCATGTCCAGAATCCTTGCGTCGCGCGCTGTCCGCGTCCTCACGGCGGTTGCCGCGGCGGCCGCCGGCTTGGCTGTCTCGGGTACCGCCCATGCGGCGGTCGAGTACGGTTCACACTTTCACGGGCACCAGTTCTCCGGCGGCAACTGGGGCGGATACGTCAGCTTCGGCAGCTTCACCACGGCGACGGCCAGCTGGACCGAGCCGAGCGTGACCTGCCGGTCGAGCAACGACCTCTTCGCGCCGTGGGTCGGCATCGACGGCGACGGATCGTCCACAGTGGAACAGACAGGCGTCGAGACGGACTGCTCCAGCGGGCGTGCGGTGTACTCGGCCTGGTACGAGATGTACCCGGCCGCGCCGGTGTACTACAACGTGTCGGTGAGCGCGGGCGACCACATCACCGCGACGGTGACGCGCACCGCCACCAACACCTACCGGCTCGACCTGTCCGACACCACCAAGGGCTGGACCAAGACGACCACGAAGTCGCTGACGTCGAAGCACGCGTCGGCCGAGGCGATCATCGAGTCGCCGACCGACTCCTACCCGACGATCTCCGGCGGCATCACGTTCACCGGCGTCAAGTTCAACGGGACGAACCTGGCCTCGACCGGCCCGTCCGCGCTGAACGCCGACGACCGCGGGACGAACACGTGGATCCCGGGCGCGATCGGTTCGGACGGCCAGAGCTTCACGATCTCGCGGCACTGAGTCATTTGAGGTTGTTGATGGCCCAGGAGACCACCATGACCGCCAGGATGAGGGAGATGACGGCCTGCAGCATCATCGTCATCTTCGCCCAGATCCGCAGCGGCATGACGTCGGTGGGGCTGAAGGCGGCCGCGTTGGTGAACGAGAAGTAGAGGTAGTCCAGGTAGGACGGCTCCCAGTCCCGGTGCGCCAGGTCCGGGTCGGCCATCTGCGGGAACTGCAGGTCGGGGAACTCGGCCCGGCCTGCGGCCCGCCGGCCCGGGCCGCCGCGGTCGAACTCCCAGTACCAGAGCGAGAAGGCGACGATGTTCGTCCAGTAGACGATCCCGCCGGTGACCAGCACGGCCCCGGCGCGGTCGCCGATCGAGCTGGTGACGATGCCGTAGACGAGCTGCGCCGCGGACGCGCCGTTCACCGCGGTGACGGTCGCGACCAGCGGCAGCGAGATGGCCCGTTCGACGGCGCTGAAGTGCGACATCCGGCCCGGGTTGACCAGCAGCAGTGCGACGACGAGAAGTGCGGAGACGGAGGGCAGCAGCCACCGCGGGTGCAGCGCCATGTCGTCGGGCAGGACGACCTGCAGCACGAGCGTGGCGACGACGACGCCCATCGCGGGCCAGCGCGTTTCGCCGGAGGTCCGCCGGCGCCACGCGGGAAGGGCAGCTTCAGTCACCGGCCCACGTTAGGACTCTCCCGCCGCCTCCGCCAACGCTCGCCCCAGCGCCACGCCGGGTGCGTGCCGCGCAACCGGACGCCACATCGGGGCGCTGGTCACCCACCGCCGCTTTCACGTTAAAGCCGCACTCAGCCGGCCGGGGCCGTGGTGACTTCGCCCGGCAGCTTGCGCGCGACATCCGTCCGGGACCGCGCGCCCAGCTTGCGCAGGACCTTCGCCACGTGCTGTTCCACCGTTCGCGGCGAGAGGAACAGCCCGTCCGCGATCTCCCGGTTCGTCCGGCCTTCCGCCAGCATCCGCGCCACTTCGCGCTCCCGCGGGGACAACTCGCTCCCGTACCCGCGCCGCCCGCGTTGCGACGGCGCCCAAGCGCCGTGCTCGCGCAGCTGGTGACGGCACCGGCCGGCATCCCGCGTCGCGCCCAGCTGTTCGTACGCCTCGGCCGCCGCCGTCAGCTCCTCGACCGCGTCCCGGTTGCCCGCCGCCAGGCGGCACATCGCCGCCCGCTCGCGCATGCCCGTCGCCGGGTACGGCATCGGCAAGGCCGCGTACCCCGCCGCCGCTTCGTCGAACAGCGCCGCCGCGGCCAGCTGCTTGCCGCGTGCCTCCAGCAACACCGCCCGGCCGGCGATCAACGCCGCCGTCGCGACCGGGGCGTCGCGGTCTTCGATGCCGCGGGCGAACGCCTCGACCACGTTGTCGGCTTCCGGCCAGCGCCCGGCCCGTGCGTACGCCTGCGCCGCCGCCGGGACCAGCGCCGCCGCCCAGATCCAGACGCCCTTGCGCCCGGCCGCGGCCACCGCCGTGTCGGCCGCCGCGCACGCGCCGTCGACGTCGTCGGTCGCGAGCAGCACCGTGATCAGGACCCCGGCCGCCGAGAGCACCACCGGGATCGGCCCGCGGTCCGGCGCGTGCACGCTCGCCGCGGTCAGGTGCCGTTGCGCGGCGGCGAACTCGCCGCGCACGGCCGCCAGCCCACCGAGCACCAGCGACGACTCCATGACGATCGGGCCGAGCTCCGGATAGCTGTCGCGCAGCTGCTCCGCGGCTTCGGCGAGCCCGCTCCAGCGCCCGCGCACCCAGTCCAGCCGGACGCGAGTGCCCTGGATCAGGCCGATCGCGTACAGCGCGCCCGCGTCGGTCGCGCGCCGGACGCCCTCGGTCACCAGCCGTTCCGCCCGGTCGAGGTGACCGGCCCACGACTGGCCGTCGGCGAGGTTGCACCACAGCCGGGCCAGCTGGACGCGCTCGGCGACCGTGCCGACGGTGTCCGGCAGCGCTTCGAACTCCGCCCACGCCGAGCCGTCGCCGACGTGGGACGCCGCCGCGATGCGATCGGCCGTCAGCGCGAGCCGCAGCTCGGGGTCGTCGAGCCGCTCGTACACCTCAGTCGCGCGGGCGCGCCAGGATTCGTGCCACGACAACGGCGTCAGCCCGTCGATCGGCTGCGCGAGCAGCGTGATCCCGCGCGCGGCGAGGTCGGGCCGGTCGGTCAGCTCGCCGATCGCGCGCTCGACTTCGAGGCGGCCGCGGCCGAGCCCGCCGAGGGTCCGGACCTGCAGCATGCCGAGGCTCAGCCGGATCGAGCCGCGGACCGACGGCGGCAGCGTCACCTCTTCGAGGACGCGCTCGAGCGTGCCGATCACGTCGGGCCGGAACCCCCGCAGCGCGACCTGGCTCAGCTTGCCGGCGACGCGCCCGGCGTCGGACTGCGCCGGGCCGGGCTCGGCCAGCACCGACTGCAGGAGGTCGATCGCGCGGGACGTCTCGCCGCGCGTGACGGCCTCGTCCGCGGCGGCTTCGGCGTAGTGGCGCCACTGGTCGACGCGGCCGGCCGCGCGGGAGTGCCGGGCCAGCAGCGTGAGCGGCGGGGACGGCTGCGCGGCGAGCACGCGGATCGCCTGCGCGTGCAGCAACGCGCGCTCGGGGCCGGTCACCGTGTCGTAGACCGCCTTGCGCGCCAACGGGTGCCGGAAGCCGTACTTGCCGTCGCCGACCTCGCCGAGCACTCCGCCGGACAGCGCCGCGAGCAGCGCGGTGCGGAGGACGTCGTCCGACAGCCCGGCCAGCTCGCCGAGCACGCCGGCTTCGGCGCCGACGCCGAGCACCGCGGCCGCGCCGGCCAGCCGCACCGCCGGCTCCGGCAGCGCGGAAAGCCGTTCGGTGACGGCTTCCCTCAGCAACACCGGGACTTCGAGGTTCTCCAGCATCCGGTCGGAGAGGACCTCACCGACCGGCAGCCGCTCGGCCGCTTCGCGCAGGGCCCGCAGCGTTTCTTCGACCACGAACGGGATCCCGGCGGTGCATTCGTGCAGCTTCGCCGCGAACTCGTCGGTGACGCGGGGCAGTTCGAGGATCTCGACCGCGAGCTTGCGCACCGCGGTGACGTCGAGCGCGCCTAGCGCGACACGCGCGGAATGGACGGCCGGGTCGGTCCGGAACGGAGCACCGAGCGGGCCGGGACGGACGTCGGTCGCCGACCGGAAGGTGGCGACCACCGCCAGCTCCGGCGGCATCGTGCCGGCGAGGAACCGCATGAGGTCGCGGGTGTCCTCGTCGGCCCACTGCAGGTCGTCGATCAGCACGAGTGCCGGTCCGCACGCCCGCAGGAGCTCCCGCACCGCGCGGAAGACGCGGTGGCGTTCGGCGACCGGGTCGGCGAGGGGCTCGGGCCGCGGGGGAAGCGCTTCCGCGAGTTCCGGCAGCAGCGGCCGCAGCACGCCGGCGACCGGGCTGAGCGGGCCGAGCGGCGTGTCACCCACCGCGCGAAGCGCTTCCAGGACGGGACCGTAGGGAAAGGGTTCCCGCAACGGCTGGCAAGCGCCGGTGAGGACGCGGCTGCCTTCGAACTCCTTGCGCCGCCCGATCTCGGCCAGCAGCCGGGTGCGGCCCATGCCGGGTTCGCCCTCGATCAGGACCGCGGCCGGGCGGCGCTTCAGCACGTCGACGATGGCGTCCAGCTCGGTGTCGCGGCCGGTCAGCCGGGCGGGTCCCGACCGGACGGACACCGAGGTGGGGCGGGGAGCCGTCAACCACATACGGACCTCCTCGACGTACACCGGGGGCTGTGCGCGGAGCCTAAGCAGCGTTGATCGGTCCGTAAACCATTAACCGAATAGGTGGTCGGTACCGCCCTCACACGTCCGCCTACCGGCTGTCACCGGTTTGCCACGGGATTCGCCGCTCCCGGGACACAGCGCGTGCGAAACGCTGGTGCGCAGCCCGTTCCGGCCGTACATAACGCGTTCCGGGAGGGGTGACGACTACCGAAAGTAGTCTACGGAAACCCTACTTAAGGACCTGTCCGACCGGGTGACAACGCGCGGCCGGGACCGCTTGGAGCAGGGGATACGTCCGGGGTGAATGCGTATACCCATTCGCCGGGTGCCCGGATTGCACCGTAACGCCCACTGCGGGGACCCTCACCCGGGGGAGTACCACTGCGTGGCCGGTGCAGAGCCGCGCGTAACCACCTAGGGAGAAGCATGAAGATCGCCAGACTCTTCGGTGCCGCTGCCGCCGCGGTGATGACGACGGGCGCGCTCGTCGCGATCGCCGTCCCCGCGTCGGGACAGGACCTGCTGAACCCGGACATCGTGCCCGCCATGCAGCGCGACCTCGGCCTGACGCACGACCAGGTGCTGACGCGGCTGAAGAACGAGGACGTCGCGACCAAGGTCACCGAGGCCGTCAGCGCGACGCTCGGTGACGCGTTCGGCGGCGCCACCTACAACGCCGCCACGGGCAAGGCGCACATCCAGACCACGAACGCCGCCGACGTCGCCAAGATCCAGGCGTCCGGGGCCGAGGCGGAGGTCGTGAAGTTCGGCGCCCGCCAGCTCGACTCCACTGTGGACACCCTGAACGCCCGCGACAGCGCGGCCCCGTACGCGATCACCGGCTGGGGCGTCGACGCCGCCACCAACCGCGTCACGGTCACGGTGCTGCAGGGCCAGCGCGGCGCGGCCGACACGTTCCTCACCCAGTCCGGTGTGGACAAGTCGTCGGTCACGATCCTCGAGACGGCTTCGAAGCCGACGCTGCACGCCAACATCCGCGGCGGTGACGCCTACTACATCGGTGGCTCGTCACGCTGCTCGGTCGGCTTCGCGACGACCACCGGGTTCGTCACCGCCGGACACTGCGGCGCGCTCACCGGCGGCGGCTCGCTGACGGGCTCGAACGGCGCGGCGCTCGGCAGCTGGATCACCTACCGCTTCCCCGGCGTCGACTACGCCGCGGTCCGGACCAACAGCAGCTGGACCCCGGTCGCGCAGATGAACAACGGCACCGCGGTGCGCGGGTCGTCGAACGCGGCGACCGGCTCGTCGGTCTGCAAGGCCGGCTCGACCACCGGCTGGACCTGCGGCACCATCGGCGCGAAGAACCAGAGCGTCCGCTACGCCGAGGGCACGGTCAACGGCATGACCGCGACCAACGTCCGCTCGGCGGCCGGTGACTCCGGCGGCGGCTTCATCGCCGGCAACTACGCGCAGGGCGTCCTGTCCGGCGGCAACACGAGCGTGACGTACTTCTACCCGATCGCCGGCGCGCTTTCGGGCACCGGCACCACGCTGAAGACCAGCTGATCCCTCCCGGAAACAGCGAAAGGGCGGGTTTCGAGTGCCTCCAGCGCACTCGAAACCCGCCCTTCGTCCTCGCCGCGGGAATGGGAGGTTCAGGGTCAGACGTTGCTGATCTCCTCGATCAGCCCGTCGACGTCGAAGTGCGCGCTCTCTTCGCCGAGCGGCACCAGCTCGTAGGACGCCTCGAGGAACGTCCGAATGTCTTCGATCTCCAGCTCGAACGACGCATAGCCGTCCGGTGACTCGATTTCGAGGGTGAGGAAGTCTTCGTCGTCGGACAGGTCCGGGCGGACCCGGACGTCACCCAGGCCGGCCGGCTCGTCGAGGCCGGACACGAGGAGGTCACGCGCGAAGGTCCATTCGATCCACCGGCCGCGCTCGGTCCGGAACGCCACGGTGACCGCGAACGGCTCGTCGGCGTGGTAGGAGAGGCGGGACAGGACGGGCGTGGTGCTCTCGTTCAGCACCACGAACTGGCTCTGGTGAACGGCGTCGGTCTGCATGGCCCCTCCTGGAGTCCGGTGGCGGTTCGCGCGGCGCGAACTGTTCGAGGAGGAGATGACCAGGCCCTGCGGTCATGACGGAGAAACTCTCACGTTCACTTGATCGGTTGCATCCGTCCATTGTGGTGTAACGCCTGGCACATACCCCTTGCGTTCAGGCGGCGACTGCTGGTGACGGTTCGCGCAGGGCTCCGGGGAGCTTCCTCCGCAGCACGAGCAGCGCCGGGATCGCCGCCGCGCAGGTCAGGGCCAGTACCGACCAGGTCAGCGCGTTGCTCACGCTGAGCAGGACGGCCAGCAGGCCGGGGGCGAGGGCCACCGGCAGGCCCCAGGAGAGCTGGAAGATCGAGCTGGCCCGGCCTTCGGCGCCGGCCGGCGCGGCCGCGGCCGCCGTCGCGGTGCCGGTGGGGCCGAACATCGCCTCCGCGACGGAGAAGCCGAGGCTCGTCACCAGGATCAGCCCGGCGGCGACGCGCAGGGGGACCATTTCCAACGGGATCAGCAGGGCGAAGGAAACCGCGAACAGCGTCGCGGCGCCGATGAGCGCCGCGGTCCGGCTGCGCCCGGCGAGCAGCGCGACGATCGGGCGCTGCGTGGTCACGACGACCACCGTGCCGAGCGTGATCGCGGTCCCGGCGATCCACTGTGGACCGTGCAGGAGATCCCGCACGACGATGGGGAGCACGGCGAACTTGCTCGCGCTGGCGAGCGTGAAAGCCGTGTGGGTGACGCAGAAGCCCATGAATGGCCGGTCGGTCAGCACCGCCCGCCAGCTCCCCGAAGCGGAGCTTTCCCGTGAAAGCTCCGCCTCCGGGCCGCCGCTTGGCGGGAGCAGCCGGATCAGGACCGCCGCGAGGGCGAAGCTCGCCGCGTTCACGTACGCGAGCAAGTGGAACGCCCACGGGCTCGTGATCGTCGGCAGCACCGCGGTCGCCGCCGCGCCGATGCCCGCGCCGGCGAAGCGTCCGACCGTCGGCGTCGCCAGCATGCGGTCGGTCTCGCTGCCGGACGTGAGCCGGGCGACCATCGGCGCGTTGCACGTCCAGAACAGCCGGTCGCCGAAGCCGGCGACCACCGACACGGCGATCACCTGCCAGCTGGTGTGGACCAGTGGGTACGCGCTGAAGGCCACGAGCCGGACGACGTTCCCGGCGACGAGCAGCGCCCGCGGCCCGAACCGGTCCATGGCCGCCCCGGTCGCCGGGCCGCTGACGAGCGCCAGCAGCGCGCCGGTGCTCAGCGACGTCCCGGCGTCGAGCAGGCCCATGCCCTGGCCGTGCACCAGGAACAGCAGCGCGAACGGCACCCAGAGCCCGCTGCCGAGCGCGTCGATCAAGGTCGCGATCAGGAAGATCCGGCGATTCCGAAGCATGCGTCCCCCAGGTGGAAAGCGCTCCAGGATATCGCTTCGCTACGGGCCCAGCGGCAGGCCGAGCCCGACCTTCACACGGTCCATCGCCACGCTCGTCGTGAAGTGCCGGACGTTCGGGTTGTCGAAGAACATCCGCCGGGTGAACGCCTCGAAGCCCGCCATGTCCGGGCACGTCACGACCAGCACGAAGTCCGCGTTGCCGGTGACGTAGTAGCACTGCTGGACGCAGTCGTCGGCGAGGATCTGGCGCCGGAACGCGTCCAGGACCGCGAGGTTCTCCCGCTCCATCTCGACCATGACGACGAACGTCATGCTCAGCCCGAGCGCCTCCGGCGACAGCACCGCGACCTCGCGCTCGATGACCCCCGCTTCGCGCAGCCGCTTGATCCGCCGTTGCACCGCCGCGGCGGAGAGGCCGACCTTCGCACCGATCGTCTCGGCGATGGTGCGGGCGTCCTCCTGGAGGCAGGCGAGGATGGCGATGTCCAGCTGGTCGAGGTCGGGAGTCTGCACTCCAGCAGGCTAGCCGGGACCTCCGACAATCCGCCGGGCGTTCGCTGCGCGCTCACTCTTGCGTGACGTCGCTCACTACTCCGTTCGAGGGGAAAGTGAAACAACTTTTTCAGTGACCTGGAACACAACTCACGGGTCTACCAGGGGGTAGCGCATAGAAGTGGAAGACCAGCCGGTCGCTCCGCCAACCCCCGGCGTGGGGAGGCTCTCCCGTGCCCGCACCTGCCGCCGTGCTGACCGGAATCGGTTCGTGGTTGCCGACGACGGTCCTGGGCAACGACGAGATCGCCGCCCGGCTCGACACCACCGACGAGTGGATCCGGACCCGCACCGGCATCCGGGAGCGCCGCGTCGCCGGACCCGACGAGTCCACTGTGGACCTCGCGGTCGGGGCGGGCCGCGAAGCCCTCGCGGGGCGCTCCGCCGACGTCGTCGTCCTCGCCACGTCGACCCCCGACCAGCCCTGCCCGGCCAGCGCGCCGCAGGTCGCGGCCCGGCTCGGGCTCGGCACGGCCGCGGCCTTCGACGTCAACGCCGTCTGCAGCGGGTTCGTCTACGCGCTGGCCACGGCGGCGGGGTTCATCGCGGGCGGCATCGCCGAGCGCGTGCTCGTGATCGGCGCCGACACCTTCACCACGCTCATCGACCCCGAAGACCGCACGACCGTCCCGATCTTCGGCGACGGCGCGGGCGCGGTCCTCCTGCGGGCCGGCGACGCGGACGAGCCCGGCGCGTTCGGGCCGTTCGACCTGCACAGCGAGGGTGAGCTCGCCGACCTGCTGTGGGTCGAAGCCGGCGGCGCGCGACGGCGGCTGTCCGACCAGCCGAGCGACCGCTTCCTCGCGATGCAGGGCACCGCGGTGTTCCGGCACGCCTGCGCGCGGATGGCGGAGTCGTCGCGGACCGTGCTGGAGCGCGCGGGCTGGATGGTCGGCGACGTCGACCGGTTCGTCGGGCACCAGGCGAACATCCGGATCCTCCAGGCGACGGCGAAGCAGCTCGGCATGCCGGCCGACGCCGTCGTCGCCAACATCGACCGCGTCGGCAACACCAGCGCCGCGTCCATCCCGCTCGCCCTGGCCGACGCGCGGGCCGACGGCACCCTCGTCGCCGGGCACCGCGTGCTGCTCAGCGCGTTCGGCGCGGGCTTGACCTGGGGCTCGACGGTGCTGCGCTGGCCGGACCTGGGTCAGCTGTCCTGACGTTCCGGGCCGGCTGTCCAAGTCGGCGTCGGCTCCTGGCGGCCCCGCAGCTCCAGCTCGCCGTGCTTCACCCAGTTCGCGCCTTCGCTCGGCAGCGCCGCCGAGACGACGGCGTCGCTGGCCAGGATCCGTGACGGCACCGCCTTGGCCAGCTCGGTCAGCCGGGCGGCCTCGTTGACGGCGTCGCCGATCACGGTGTACTCGAGCCGGCTGCTGGTGCCGAGCTGCCCGGCGAACACCGGGCCGCTCGAGACGCCGATGCCCAGGTCGAGCTCGCCGTTCGCGCACACCGCGTCCCGGATCGCGCGGGCCGCGGCCAGCGCGGCGGTCGGCCCGTCCGCGAGCCGCGTCGGCGCGCCGAAGATGCACAACGCGGCGTCGCCCTGGAACTTGTTGACCAGCCCGCCGCGCGCGCCGACCGCGGAGACGACCGCGGCGAACAGCCGGTTCAGCTTCTCGACGAGCTCCTCCGGAGGCGTGCGGTAGGCGAGCGCGGTCGAGTCGACGACGTCCACGAACAACGCCGTGACCTCGCGGACGTCGCCGGACAGGGACGCGCCGTACTCCAGCGCGTGCCGGGCGACGTCGGCCCCGACGTGCCTGCCGAAGAGGTCCCGCATCCGCGCCTGCTCGCGCAGGCCGGCGGCGAGCTGGTTGACCGACGTCTGGAGCAGGCCGATCTCGCTGGAGTCGTCGACGTCGACGGTGACGTCGTTGTCGCCGCGCGCGATCCGGTCGAGGGCGACGCGCAGCCGGTGCAGCGGCGCCGCGACGGCCCTGGCCAGCAGGGCGGTGCCGATCGCGCCGACGCCGAGGCCGATCACCGACAACATGATCAGGCTGGCGGTGTGGTTGCCGGAGCCGAGTTCCGGTGGCGTCGCGACGAGCAGGACGCCGACGAACGGGACGCCGCTGGCCAGCGCCCAGGTGACGACGAGCCGGGTGAGCACGGTGACGGGCAGCGACCCGCTCGGCGGCAGGACCTCCAGCGCGATCGTCATCACCGGCCGCGCCACCCACTCGGCGGCGAGGTAGGTGAGGCCGACGGTGGTGAGGCCGCCGAGCCCGATGACGGTCGCCATGCCGACAGCGTCTTCGCCGGAGCCGAGCACGCCGGCCAGCACGCTGAGGACGACGGTGCCGATCAGCCAGAGGGTGCCGCTGACGACGGCCATGTCGACGGGCAGCCGCAGCGCGCGCTTGGCTTCGCTTTCCGACGGCGGCCGGCCGAGCACGAACCAGATCGCGGTGCGGCGCTGCAGCCAAGCGGTCCACAGCGTCCCGGCGAGCAGCGAGACGGCGACGATCCCGGCGGCGGTCAGCCCGAGGATCCACCCGCGGTCGCCGACGTCGCCGGGCAGGCCCTGCAGCAGGAGAAGCAGCGCGACGACCGCGGACCCGGCGACGCTGGAGCCGAGCCCGAGGCCGGCGAAGCCCAGGCTGGTGCGCAACACCACCCGGAAGTTGCCGATCTTGCGCACGGCCTCGATCGTACGGGCGGAGCCGCGTCAGAAGCGGTACCGCACGATGTGGGCCATCCGCGCCAGTGGCGGGAAGTACTTCAGCATCCGCAGCTGGAACCGGGTGGACGCCCGCAGCCGGGCCATCACCTCCGGGTCGGCCCAGTGCGACGCGTCCAAAGAGGACATCAGGTCGAGGCCGAGGCGCTCCAGTTCGCGCGGGTCGTCGATGCCCCAGTGCAGGGTCGCCTTCGCGCGCCGGACCGGGGTGTTCAGCTTCTGGGCCTTGATGCCGAACTTGCTGAAGACGTCGCAGATCAGCTCGCCCGACGGGAACTTCGCGACCAGCCGGCGGATCAGCTCGGTGCCGTCCTCCGGGGTCAGGTACATGGTCAGGCCCTCGGCGACGATCAGCGCCGGGCGGTCCGACGGCACCTGGTCGAGCCACCCGAAATCCGTCACCGACGTGCCGATGTTCGTGTGGTTCGGCGCGGCCGCGTAGAGCTTCTCGCGCAGCTCGACGACCTCGGGGTAGTCGACGTCGTACCAGTGGACCGTCTCCGGCGGGGCGAGCCGCTGGAAGCGCGTGTCCATGCCGGCGCCGAGGTGCAGCACGATCGCGTCCGGGTGCTGCCGCAGGTACTCGGCGGCCCACTCGTCGATCGGCTTGGCCCGGAGGACGACGCTCGCGGCGCTGTCGCGGGTGATCCCGAGCTTGGCGAAGTCGTAGTCGATCTGCCGGACGGCTTCGTCGGCGGCGTGGTCGCCGAGCACCGGGTCGGCTTCGCGGCTGTCGAGCGCGCGGCCGTAGAGCGTGGCCAGCATGGTGGCTTTTTCTTCGGTGAAGTGCACCTTCTCCATCACGACCCCCAAAACTTTCATAATGTTGTGAAAAGTCTAGCGCTCTTCGGGGTGCGCGGCGAAGTCGTGCGCGTAGGTCTTGGCGTCGACCAGGTGCTTGAGGGTCAGCTCACGGGCCGCGGCGGGGTCGGACCGGCGGATGGCGTCGAGGATCGCGCGGTGGTCGTCGACGGCCTTGCGGATCTGGCCGGGCAGCCGCAGCGCCGCCCGCCGCTCCTCGCCGACCAGGGCGAGCACGGACCGCAGCAGCCCGGCGACGTCGTCGTTGCCGGCGTTCTGCGCGATCACCCGGTGGAACTCGGCGTCGGCGGCGATGACGTGCAGCATGTCGCCGTCTTCGGCGGCCCGCGCCATCTCGGCGACGTTGTCCTCGAGCCGGCTCACGGTCTTCGCGGTCGCCTGCCGGGCGAGCCGTTCGGCGAGGGTCGGCTCGACGGTCGCACGCAGGTCGAAGAGCTTTTCGACGAGCTGGTCGTGCTCGGTGAACCAGGTCCGCAGCGGCTGTTCCTGCTGCTCACGGACGTAGGTGCCGGAGCCGGCCCGGATCCGGACGTAGCCGATGGAGTCGAGGACGCGCAGCGCCTGCCGCAGCGAACCGCGGCTGATGCCGAGGTCCTCGCACAGGACGCGTTCGGCGGGCAGCCGGGAGCCCGGCGGCAGCTTCCCGGAGTCGATCAGCGACCGCAGCCGGTCGACGGTCGCGCTCCAGACCTGCTCGGTGTCCACGCGCCCATCTTCTCAGCTCCGGAAACTGTCGGTGGTGACTGTCATGATCACCGGCATGGACATCCTGGGGGCGTGGGTGCGGGGCTGGGCGGTGTCGCGAGAGGTGCCGCCGCCGGTGGAGGAGCCGGACGGCTTCCGCGTAGACGTGGGCTTGCCGCGGCACCGCGTCCGCTACCTGCTGCGGTCGCCGTCGACGGTGGCCACCCGGGCGCGGACGGTGGCCGCGCCGGGCACGTGGCTGAAGACGTGCGGCTCGCGGGCCTCGGTGCTCGCGGGCCTGACAACGGAATGGGAGGCGGGGGAGACGGAGTACTTGATGACCTTCGACGGCGCCTTCGTGCCCGCCGAGGTTCCGGCGGGGTACTCGGTGACGGTGACCGGCGAGGGCCCGGTGTGGGAGGCATCGGTGACGGCCGAGGGCGCGCCGGCCGCGCGCGGCTGGGTCGCGGTGGCATCGGGGGTGGCGGTGTTCGACCGGATCGTCACGGAGCCCGAACACCGGCGTCGCGGCCTCGGCCGGGTCGTGATGCACCGCCTGGGCGTCGCGGCCGGAGCACAGTCGAGCGTCCTGCTGGCCTCGGAAGCGGGGCGAGGGTTGTACGGCGCTTTGGGCTGGAGGGTGGCGTCGGAAGTCATTCCAGCTCACGTACCGGAAGAAGCAGCATGACCGCGCGGTTCAAGGACCTGGCTTCTCCCGATCGTCGGCGCGCCGGGCACCGGGCCGCTGAGCTGGACCAACCCGGTCCCGGAGAAGGAGGCGGCCCGCGGTGAGTGTCCGACCGGACACATCTGCGTCGCGGGACCGGCTCACGATGCTTAGGCTCCGCACGTGAATGCTTCATGACGTGGTGGCACGCGGCGATCATCGTCGTCGCCGGGATCTGGGCGGGCACCATCAACGCCGTCGTCGGGTCGGGGACTCTCGTCACCTTCCCCGTCCTCGTCGCGCTGGGATATCCGCCGGTGACGGCGACGACGTCCAACGCCATCGGTCTCGCGCCCGGGACCCTTAGCGGTGCCTGGGGCTACCGGCACGAGCTGGCCGGCTACTGGCCGCAGGTCGCGAAGTTCGCCGTCGCGTCTTTCCTCGGTGCCATCGGTGGCACCATCCTGCTGCTGTCGCTGCCGAAGGATGCCTTCGAAGCCGTCGTGCCCGTGCTCGTCGGCCTGGCCGTGATCCTCGTGATCGTGCAGCCGAAGGTGTCGAAGTGGGTCGCGAAGCGGCGTGAAGAAAACGGCGCCGAGCACAAAGCCGGCCCACTGCTGATGTTCCTCATCTTCCTCATCGGCATCTACGGCGGCTACTTCACCGCCGCGCAGGGCGTGATGCTGATGGCGGTCATGGGGATGCTGCTGTCCGAACCGCTGCAGAAGCTCAACGGCGTCAAGAACGTCCTCGCCGCCGTGGTGAACGTCGTCGCCGGGGTGATCTACGCGTTCGTCGCGCCGATCAGCTGGCCCGTGGTGCTCTGGCTGGCCGTCGGGTCGACCGCCGGCGGCTTCCTCGGCGCGAAGATCGGCCGGAAGCTGCCGCCGGCGGTGCTGCGCGGCGTGATCGTCGTGATCGGCGTCGCCGCCGTGATCCAGCTGGTGGTCAAGCAGTTCAGCGGCTGAAGTCGCGCGCCGCGGCCAGGAAGAGGTCGTTCTCCTCGCGGGTCCCGATCGTCACGCGTACGCCGTCGCCGGCGAACGGGCGCACCACCAGCTTGCGGTCCAGCGCGTGCTCGGCGAACGGCACCGCCTGGTCACCCAGCGGCAGCCAGACGAAGTTCGCCTGCGTCTCGGGCACCCGGTAGCCGGCTTCGAGCAGCGCGTCCCGCACCCGCCCGCGCTCGGCGACGATCTCGTCGCAGCGCGCGAGCAGCTCGTCCGCCGCGTCGAGCGACGCCAGCGCGGCCACCTGGGCCAGCATGTTCACCGAGAAGGCGACGTACACCTGGCGAAGCGCGTCGGCGATCGGCTCGGGCGCGACGGCGTATCCGACGCGCAGCCCCGCGAGGCCGTACGCCTTCGAGAACGTCCGCAGCACCATGACGTTCGAGCGCGTCCGCGTGTACTCGACGCCGTCGGGCACCTCGGGATCGGTGACGAACTCCTTGTACGCCTCGTCCAGCACCACCAGCACGTGCTCCGGGACGGCGTCGAGGAACCGCTCCAGCTCCGCGCGCCGCACCGCCGTGCCGGTCGGGTTGTTCGGGTTGCAGACGAAGACCACGCGCGTCTTTTCGGTGATCGCCGCGAGCATCGCGTCGAGGTCGAGCTCCTGGCCCTCGGTGATCGGGACCTTCACCGACACGGCGTTCGCCACCTGCGTGACGATCGGGTACGCCTCGAACGAGCGCCAGGCGAAAATCACCTCTTCGCCGGGGGCGCAGACCGCCTGGATCGTCTGCTGGCACAGGGAGACCGAGCCGCAGCCGATGGCGACGCGCTCCACCGGCACGTCCAGGTCGCGCGCCAGCCGCTCGCGCAGGGCCTGCGAGCCGGTGTCCGGGTAGCGGTTGATGCCCGCGGCGGCTTCGGCGATCGCCCGCGCGACGCTCGGCAGCGCACCGCCGGGCACCTCGTTGCTCGCCAGCTTGATCGCGCCTTCGATCGTCCGGCCGGGAATGTATTTCGGCAACGATTCGAGATCGGCACGAGGGGACACGGACGACATCTTCGGCGCTCCTCCGATTGAACGGGACGACCCGGTCACCGTATCTTTTCCGCCCGCCGCCCCGCGACTCCCTTCAGGCGGTATGTGACCGGCAGGGCTGACAGAATGGGTTCCTTCCGTTCACCTCGAAGTGATTGAGTGACGTATGACGTCGACCAGCACCGTGGACTACCAGCGCACCGACGGCCGCGCGCTGCGCCTCACCTTCTCGGCACCCGAAGGCGCGCTACGCGGCGGTTTGGTGGTGCTGCACGAGGCGGACGGGGTCACCGACGGCGTCAAGATGCTCCTCGCCAGCCTCGCCCTCGAGGGCTGGCTGACCGTCACCCCGCACCTCGAAAACGCGGAGCTCACGCAGCAGGACCTGCTCGACGCGACGGACATCACACTCGCCTGGCTCGTCGAACGCGGCGTCGAGGCCGATCTGCTCGGCGTCATGGGGTTCGACCTCGGCGGCACCGCGGCGCTCGTCGTCGCTTCGCACCGCAGGCTGGGTGCCGCCGTCAGCGTCGGAGGGCAGCAGGCCGCGGAACTGCCCGCGCTGGTCGAGATCGCCGGGAGGCTCACCAGCCCGTGGCTCGGCATGTACGGCGACGCCGGCGACGAAGCGGGCGGCGCCGAGGTCGAGCGGCTGCGCGACGCGGCGGCGTCGGCGAAGGTCGCCACGAACGTCGTCCACTACCCGGGCGCGAACCACCGCTTCGACGCCGACCCGGGCGCGGCCGCCGAGGCCTGGCAGCGCACCCTGAATTGGTTCGACGCGCACCTGCGGTAGGCGGGATTACAGTCGTGAGGTGACGCACACCGCCGACGCCCCCGAAGTGCTCTGGCGCCCTGAGCCGAGCCACGTTGCCGACAGCAAGATCGAGGCCTTCCGCCAGTGGCTGCGCGCCGAGCGCGGCGTCGAGGTGGACGACTACCGCACGCTCTGGGAGTTTTCGGTCGGGCGCGTCCCGGAGTTCTGGGCGGCGGTCGCGGACTTCCTCGGCGTCCGCTGGCACGACCAGCCGCGCGAGGTGCTCTCCGGCGAGATGCCGGACGCCGTCTGGTTCGAGGGCGCCACGCTGAACTACGCCGAACACGCGCTCACCCCCGGCGTCGCGGGCGCCGCGAAGGGTGACGACGAGACCGCGGTGATCTTCCACCGCGAAGACGGCTTCGCGGAGCACCTGACGTACGGCAAGCTCCGCGCGCAGGTCGCGGCCGCGCGGGCGGCGTTCCTGGACCTGGGCGTCGGCAAGGGTGACCGCGTCGTCGCGCTGGCCCCGAACTGCCCGCAGACGCTGGTCGCGTTCCTCGCCGCGGCGAGCATCGGGGCGATCTGGTCGTCGTGCTCGCCGGACTTCGGCGTCCGCGCGGTCGCCGACCGCTTCGTGCAGATCGAGCCGAAGGTGCTCTTCGCGGTCAACGCCTACGCGTACAACGGCCGTCAGTTCGACATCCGGACGACGGTGGCCGACCTGCAGGCGAAGCTGCCGTCGCTGGCCGCGACCGTGCTCGTCGAGTACGTCGGCGAAGGACGGATGGACGGCGCGCTCGACTGGGCCGAGCTGCTCGCGGCGAACGAAGGCGCGCCGCTGCTGTTCGAGCCGGTCGACTTCGCGCACCCGCTGTGGGTGCTCTACTCCTCCGGCACCACCGGCCTGCCCAAGGGCATCGTGCACGGCCACGGCGGCATCACGCTGGAGCACCTCAAGGCCCTCGCGCTGCAGACCGACCTCGGGCCGGGTGACCGGTTCTTCTGGTTCAGCACCACCGGCTGGATGATGTGGAACTTCCTCATCTCCGGCCTGCTGGTCGGCACGACGATCGTGCTCTACGACGGCAGTCCCGGGCATCCCGACCTCAACGCGCTGTGGCACCTGGCCGAGCAGCACCGCGTCACGTACTTCGGGACGTCGGCGCCGTTCATCCAGAGCTGCCTGAAGGCGGGCATCAAGCCGGCCGAGCGCTACGACCTGACGGCGTTGCGCGCGCTCGGCTCGACCGGGGCACCGCTGAGCGTCGAGGGTTTCCGGTGGATCGTGGACGAGGTCGGGAAGAAGGTCCAGATCTGCTCGGTTTCCGGCGGCACCGACCTGTGCGCGGCGTTCGTCGCGTCGGCGCCCGACGTGCCGGTGTGGCTGGGGGAGCTGTCCTGCCCGGCGCTGGGCGCCGCGGTCAACGCGTTCGACGAAGCCGGGAACGCCGTCGTCGAGCAGGTCGGCGAGCTGGTGATCACCAAGCCGATGCCGTCGATGCCGGTGTTCTTCTGGAACGACCCGGACGGCTCGCGCCTGCGTGAGGCGTACTTCGAGATGTACCCGGGCCTCTGGCGCCACGGCGACTGGATCCGCGTCACCGGCCGCGGCTCGGCGGTGATCTACGGCCGCAGCGACTCGACGCTCAACCGCGGCGGCGTCCGGATGGGCACGGCGGAGTTCTACCGGGTCGTCGAGGGCTACGACGAGGTCGCGGATTCCCTGGTCGTGGACACTTCGGCGGCCGGCAACGACGACGGGCAGCTGATCTGTTTCCTGGTGCTCACCGGCGGCGTCGCGCTCGAAGACGTCGAGCCCCGGCTGAAGAAGGAGCTCCGTAGCGCGCTGTCACCGAGGCATGTACCCGATCGGTTCGTCGTGGTTCAGGAGATTCCTCGTACCTTGAACGGTAAGAAGTGTGAGGTACCGGTGAAGAAGATCCTGGCCGGTGTGGCTCCTGACCGGGCGGTCAGCCGTGACGCGCTGGCCAACCCGGCGGCGTTGACGCCGTTCGTGGAGCTCGCCGGGGGGTGAATGGGGGAAGCATGATCGTCCACAACGGGTTGCACAGGTGGTGACGGCGACACGCGCGCAGACCACCTGGCGGGTGGCGGGGACCACCACCGTGGGGGTGATCACCTGGGTGACCCGGCTGGCCGGACTGATGACACTCGTGTCGGTCCTGGTGCCGGCCGGGCGCCGGAACCTGCGCGGGCACCTGTCGGAGTGGCTGGAGCTGCCGCAGGAGGCGACGGTCGCGGCCGCGACCGTCGCGCTGGTCACGGGCGTGCTGCTGGTGCTGCTGGCCGCGGGCTTGCGCCGCCGCAAGCGCCGGGCCTGGCAGCTGGCGATCGGCGCGACGGTGCTGCTCACGGTGTCCCACATCGGGCTCCGGCACGTCTTCGGCGCCGGGCTGGTCTCGGTCGTGCTGCTGGTGGGCCTGATCGCGAGCCGGCGTTATTTCGTCGCGAAGCCGGACCCGGTGGTCGGCCGCTGGCGCGCGGTGCGGGTGTTCCTGCAGCTGGCGCTGGCCGGGTTCGCGATCAACGTCATCCTGCTGTCGGTGGCGTCCCGGGCCGTGCTCGAGCCGATGAGCTTCCCGGACCGGCTGGCGGAGTCGGCGCTCGCGCTGGTCGGCGCCAGCGGGCCCGCGGTGTTCCACCAGATGTGGCTGGAGGACATGACCGCGGCCGTCGGGCTGCTGTTCGGGCTCGCCGCGACCCTGGTCTCGGCGTACTTCCTGCTGCGCTCGGCCGAGCCGGCGCCCCGGCTGTCCGATGAGGAGGTCGGCCGCCTGCGCAAGCTGCTGGACGAACACGGCGACCGGGACTCGCTCGGCTACTTCGCGTTGCGGCGGGACAAGTTCGCGGTGTTCTCGAAGACGGGCAAGGCCGCGGTGACCTACCGCGTGATCGCCGGGGTGGCGCTGTGCTCGGCCGACCCGCTCGGCGACCACGAGGCGTGGCCGGGCGCGATCGAGGAGTACCTGGAAGTCTGCCGCCGCAACGGCTGGGTCCCGGCGGCGATGGGCGTCTCGGAGCTGGGCGCGACGGTCTGGGCCCGGTTCGGCCTGGAAGTACTGGAGATCGGCGACGAAGCGGTCGTCGACGTCGGGGACTTCACCTTGGACGGACGCGTCATGCGCGGCGTCCGCCAGGCCGCGGCCCGCACGAAGCGCGCGGGCTACAAGGTGCTGGTGCGCCGGGCCGAGGACCTGCGTCCCGGTGAACTGGCCGAGCTGGTGACGCTGGCGGCGAAGTGGCGCGGCACGGACACCGAGCGTGGCTTTTCGATGGCGCTGGGCCGCATGGGCGACGCGGGTTCGGTGCTGGTGACGGCCGAGCAGGGCGGTCAGGTGCGCGGCGTGCTCCAGTTCGTGCCGTGGGGCGCGACGGGCCTTTCGCTGGACGTCATGCGCCGCGACCGCACGGCCGACAACGGCGTCAACGAGCTGATGATTTCGGAGCTCCTGCTGGCCGCGGAGAAGCACGGCGTCGAGCAGGTGTCCCTCAACTTCGCAGCGTTCCGCTCGTTGATGGAACAGGGCAGGCGCATCGGCGCCGGCCCGGTGGCGCGCATGTCCGCCAAGGTGCTGCACTTCTTTTCACGCTGGATCCAGATCGAGACGCTGTACAAGTTCAACGAGAAGTTCCAGCCGCGCTGGGTGCCCCGGTACTTGGTGTACCCGGGAGTGCGCGAACTGCCCCGGGTGGGCATCGCGACGTTCGAGGCGGAAGGCCTCGGCGGAAGGTCCCCGCGCCTGCTCAGGCTGCTGCAACGAGCGTGAGGGGGGTGCTGTCGGAGGGTGATCGGGGGGTGTGTAACCTATCTGAGCAGTGGTCGTTGGGCCCAGGAGGCTTCGCCTAGTCTGGTCTATGGCGCCGCACTGCTAATGCGGTTGGGGGTAACCCCCCCTCCCGGGTTCAAATCCCGGAGCCTCCGCTGGTACCCGGTTCGCCGGGTGCTAGGTTAGAGAACAACTGAACACGCGCCCGTAGCTCAGCTGGATAGAGCATCTGACTACGGATCAGAAGGTCAGGGGTTCGAATCCCTTCGGGCGCACGTCTGGTTGAGACAGCACTGGAGCCCCCTCGCAAGAGGGGGCTCCTTTGTGTTGTCGGGAAACCGGCCGTCGCGAGCCACTCGCCTGCCGGGAACCAGCCGCCGCGGCAGCCGTACCCCGGCTGGGGACCGCCCTCGGGGCGTTGAATCGAACAGCCCACACACGAGCCGGTGTGCACCTGACTCGGCTGCTTTGCGTAACTGGACTGGACCAGTGAACTCACCTTCGTCCGAGCTGGTCAGCTGCCCTTCGGCACTCTCCGTGGTTGTGCTTCCCTAATTGGTCTGGACCACGTAACGTCTTCGCAAACGGTGCATAAACACCACCCGGTCCCCGCCTGTGGTGGTCACGCCGTTCCCTTACCTGGTTCAAAGGAGAGCGATGTCCAGAAAGAGATGGCACCTCCTCGGTCTATTCACCGCGGTCGGCGCGATCGCGGTCGGTCTCGTCACCGTGCCGGCGAGCGCCGCCGGTGGTGTTGGCGCCAGCTTCACCAAGGGCTCCGACTGGGGCACCGGCTATGAAGGCAAGTACACGATCAACAACGGCTCCGGCTCCACGCTGGCCAGCTGGACGGTCGAGTTCGACCTCCCGTCCGGCGCGAAGATCGCCTCCCTCTGGGACGGCAGCTACACCGCGGCCGGCCAGCACGTCACCGTCAAGAACAGCTGGAACGGCAACGTCGGCAACGGCTCGACCGCCAGCTTCGGCTTCAACGTCAGCTACTCCGGCACCTACTCCGCGCCGGCGAACTGCAAGCTGAACGGCGGCTCCTGCGACGCCGGCGGTGGCACCCCCACCACCACGCCGACGACGCCGACCCAGCCGACGACCACCCCGACGACGCCGACCACCCCGACCACGCCGCCGACGACCACCACGCCGCCCCCGCCGGGTGGCCTGAAGAACGTCGGCTACTTCGTGCAGTGGGGCGTCTACGGCCGCAACTACCACGTCAAGAACATCGAGACGTCGGGTTCGGCCAGCAAGCTGACGCACATCAACTACGCGTTCGGCAACGTGAAGAACGGCCAGTGCACGGCGAACGACGACCCGTACGCCGACTACCAGAAGACCTACGACGCGGCGGGCAGCGTCGACGGCGTCGCCGACACCTGGGACCAGCCGGTCGCCGGCAACTTCAACCAGCTGCGCAAGCTGAAGAAGCTGCACCCGGGCCTCAAGGTGATCTGGTCGTTCGGCGGCTGGACCTACTCCGGCGGCTTCGGCCAGGCGTCGCAGAACGCGGCCGCGTTCGCGCAGTCCTGCTACAACCTGCTCAAGGACCCGCGCTGGGCGGACATCTGGGACGGCATCGACATCGACTGGGAGTACCCCAACTCCTGCGGCCTTTCCTGTGACACCAGCGGTGCCGCGGCCTACAAGAACCTGATGGGCGCGCTGCGCTCGAAGTTCGGCTCGTCGTTCCTGATCACCTCGGCGATCACGGCCGACGGCAGCAACGGCGGCAAGCTCGACGTCGCCGACTACGGCGGCGCCGCGCAGTACGTCGACTGGTACAACGTCATGACCTACGACTACTTCGGCGCCTGGGCGGCGCAGGGTCCGACGGCTCCGCACTCGCCGCTGACCAACTTCAGCGGCATCCCGACGCCGGGCTTCTACTCCGACGCGGCGATCCAGAAGCTGAAGAGCAAGGGCGTCCCGTCGAGCAAGCTGTTGCTGGGCATCGGGTTCTACGGCCGCGGCTGGACCGGCGTCACTCAGTCGACACCGGGTGGCACCGCAACCGGTCCCGCGCCGGGCACGTACGAGCAGGGTATCGAGGACTACAAGGTCCTCAAGAACACCTGCCCGTCGACCGGCACCTTCGCCGGCACCGCGTACGCGAAGTGCGGCAGCAACTGGTGGAGCTACGACACCCCGGCGACCATCGGCGGGAAGATGTCCTACGCCAAGCAGCAGGGCCTCGGCGGCGCCTTCTTCTGGGAGCTGACCGGTGACACGACCGGCGGCGAGCTCATCTCCGCGATGAAGAACGGCCTGTCGTGACGCGCCGGTGGTTGCCCACACTCGGGCTGGCGGCCGCGGCCGCCACGATCACCGCGATGTTCGTGATCGCTCCGGCGAACGCGGCGGGCGGCGTGTCCGCGACCTTCACCAAGGGCTCCGACTGGGGCACCGGCTACGAGGGCAAGTACACGATCGCCAACGGCTCGGGTTCCACGCTGGCGACCTGGACCGTCGAGTTCGACCTGCCGAGCGGCGCGAAGATCTCGTCGCTGTGGGACGGCAGCTACACGGCGTCCGGCCAGCACGTCACGGTCAAGAACACGTGGAACGGCAACGTCGGCAACGGCGGTAGCGCGAGCTTCGGCTTCAACGTCGCGTACTCGGGTTCGTACGTCGCGCCGTCGAACTGCAAGCTCAACGGTGGGTCGTGTGCGGCCGGGGGGACACCCCCGGCCACCACACCGCCGCCTACGACGACGCCCCCGCCGACCACGACCCCGCCGCCGGGGACCGGTGGCAAGGGCGCGCCGTACCTCTACATGGGCTGGGGCAGCCCGCCCAACCCGCAGACGGTGATGAACGCGACCGGCGTCAAGTGGTTCACCATGGCGTTCATCAACGCCTCCGGTGGCTGCAACCCGGCGTGGGACAGCAGCCGTCCGCTTTCGGGCAGCGCCGACGCCACCGCGATCTCGCAGATCAAGGCGGCGGGTGGCCAGGTCGTCCCGTCGTTCGGCGGCTGGAGCGGCAACAAGCTCGGCCCGAACTGCTCGACGCCGGCCGCGCTGGCGGGTGCGTACCAGCAGGTGATCAACGCGTACGGGCTGAAGGCGATCGACATCGACATCGAGAACTCCGACGAGTTCGAGAACGAGGCCGTGCAGGACCGCATCCTGGGCGCGCTGAAGATCGTCAAGCAGAACAACCCGGGCGTGCAGACCATCCTGACGTTCGGCACGTCGACGACCGGCCCGAACTACTACGGCAACCGGCTCATCGACCAGTCGAAGGCCCTCGGCGCGAACGTGGACGTGTACACGATCATGCCGTTCGACTTCGGCGGCGGCTCGAACATGTACCAGAGCACGGTGAACGCGGCGAACGGCTTGCGCGACAAGCTGAAGTCGACGTTCGGGTGGAGCGACGCCACGGCGTACAGCCACGTCGGCATCTCGGGCATGAACGGCCTGTCCGACCAGCAGGAGCTGACCGATCTGTCGACCTGGACCCAGATCACCAACTGGGCCAAGACGAATCACCTCGGCAGGCTGGCGTTCTGGTCGGTGAACCGGGATCGTGGTTGTCCTGGCGGTGGCGTGCAGTCGGCCTGCAGCGGCATCGCCCAGAACGACTGGGACTTCACGAAGGTGACGGCGGGCTTCTGACGTCGTCGTGAAAGAAAGCCCCCTTGCCGGCTCCCCGGGCCGGCAAGCGCCTTGACGTCCTTGCGCTCGAGGAACCGCAGGACGTGCTTCTTCAGCTGGCCCGACCCCTTGCCCGGGATGATCTCGACGAGCGGCGCCTT
>NZ_JBEXVF010000059.1:0-60117 GCF_040629235.1 Amycolatopsis sp. NPDC005961
TGGACGAATGGGCCGGTGCTGTCCGGCCGTGGGCTGGTGAAGCGCTACGGCGCGCAGTACGCCCTGGCCGGCATCGACATCGACATCCAGCCGGGGCTCCGCCTTCGCCGAATGCAGACGAACCTAGGGTGCGGTCCAGCCGCGCTGCTCGCCGCCGGAGCGGGAAGCGCCGTTGAGCCGCATCTTCGCCGCCTCGGCCCGCTCGCGCTCGGCCAGCTCGGCGTGCAGCTCACGCAGCAGCGCCCGGTCGCGCTCGCTCAGGCTCGGGTCGTCCAGGTCCAGCGCCGGCAGCTCGACGACCTCGTGCATCGACGGCTTGCCGATGGCGATCTCGCGGCCCTTCTCCGGGTCCTCGGCCAGCGCCTGCCGCAGCTGCGCGACCTCGGCCGGGGTCAGGTCGGCGGTGCGCTCGGCCCGCGTCTCGGACCGCTCGGAAGACCGCTCCGACCGCGACTGGCGCGGCGGCTCCGGGACGGGCGGCGGCGACACGATCGGCACCACCGGGGCGACGGGCTCCGGCGAGGTCGTCGTGGCGGCGCTCGACCGCATGCTGTGCCGGCTGCCCGAGGACTCCGCGACCGGTTCCGGCGCCACCGCGGCCGGCGCCTTGACCGGCTCGGGCCGGTAGACCGACGCGGTCGACGTCGTGCTCCCGGTCACCCAGGCCGGCGACGCGGCCGCCGAAGCGGCCTGGTGGTACTCGGAGTGCGCGACGCCGGGGCCGCTGACCTCGACGACGGAGTGGATCCCGGCCCGGCGCAGCGCCGTGTCGACGCGGAACGCGACGGCCGGCGGGTTGCCCTCCGGCCCCAGCTCGACGAGCACCACGCGCTGCGGCAGCGCGCCCGGCACGCTGCCGGCCGGCGTGTTGCGCCACACCGCGTGCACCGAGCGGACGTCCGGCAGCACCTGCAGGGTCCGGTCGAGCGCCTCGGCGATGCCGAACTCCGGGGAGTTCTCGCCGCTGAACCGGTGCGTGCTGACCGGCTCGGCCTCGTCGACCAGCAGGTCGTTCGCCAGCGTGGCGTCCGACCGGCTCATCTCGAGCACCAACGCCAGTTCCCGCTGTTCGGCGGAGCTGACCGGGATCCGGCCCGCGATGAGCGTGCCGGTGGTCAGCTCGACCGCCTCGTCGATGTGCGCACGGGCGATCAGCTCACGCGCCTCGGTGAGCGCGCTGTCGTCGATCCGGCCCGCCAGGGCCAGTAACAGGTTGTGCAGGCGCAGGGGCACCGAGAACCCGTCCATGGGCGGGCCGTCGTGGACCTCCACCATTGCCTTGCTCCCTCCCAGCTCGCTGGCGGGCGAGCGCTATGCGGCTACTAGCCGGGTCCCCGTCACCGCGCCCACGCAGACCAGCTCTGAGTCGGCCAGCGCGGCCCGGTGGTACCCCGGCAGGTCGAAGCGCGGCGGAATGACCTCGACGCTGGGCTCTTCGTCGCCCAGAACGCGCAGCACCCGCTGCAGTTCGCCGGTCAACCTCGGCAGACCGTTCAGCGCGGTGATCAGCAGCACGCGTTTGGCCGTGCCCTGCCCGACCACACCGACGTGTCGCCAGCTTTGCCGCACTTCCCCCACGTCCGGGCGTCCTCGCAACGTTGCGTGGATCAACACGGACACGGAGTCGACCGAGTTAACCCATTCGGGCGCACTCGACGTGAATGTGTACCGGTTCTCGGTGACGTCGTCTACCCCCAGCGTCGAACTGACCTGGTGCCAGTCGGCGCCGTGCGGGATGAGCCCGGCCACGAGCAGGCGGTACTCCGTCTGGTCGAGGTCAATCCTGTGCTTAAGCAAAGACCTCGGCAGCGTCCGGGCGAGCGTGCCCATGGCGCCCTCGCCGAGCCAGTCCCGGAACCGCCACAGCAGCTGGTCGGGCAGCCGCCCGGCCAGCCGGAGCAGCAGCTCGTGAGTGGACTGCTCGATGTCCGGATCCATCACTGCACCTCCACGATCAGTTCGACCTCCACCGGCGAGCCGATGGGCAGCTCCGCCACGCCGACGGCCGAGCGGGCGTGGATGCCCGCGTCGCCGAAGACCTCGCCGAGGAGCTCGGACGCGCCGTTGACGACCGCGGGCTGGCCGGTGAAGCCCTCCGCGGAAGCCACGAAGCCGACAACCTTGACGATCCGCGCGACGTTGTCAATGCCGACCAGTGCGTGCACGGCCGCGAGCGCGTTGAGCGCCGACGTGCGGGCGTGGCCCTTCGCCTCTTCGGGGCTGATCTCCGCGCCGACCTTGCCGGTCGCGGCGAGGACGCCGTCGACGAAGGGCAGCTGGCCCGAGGTGTAGACGTGCTTCCCGCTCTGGACGGCGGGCACGTAGGCGGCCAGCGGGGCGGCCACGCCGGGCAGCTCGATGCCGAGCTCCTTCAGCCGTTCGCTCCAGCTCACGGGGTCAGCCCTTCGGACGCTTGAGGTACGCGACGTGCTGCTCGCCCGTCGGGTTCGGCAGCACGGTGACCAGTTCCCAGCCGTCCTCGCCCCACTGGTCGAGGATCTGCTTCGTCGCGTGGATCAGCAGAGGGACGGTCGCGTACTCCCACTTGGTGGCGCTCATGAACCGGGAGCGTAGCCAAGCGGGCAAGACCGCCGGGGGCCGCCGCCGGAAATCCGCGCGCGACTCGCCGTGCTGTGTTCCATCTCACGCCGCTAGCGTGGGCTCGTGGAAACGTGGCGCGTGATCGCGGCGGCCCTGCTCGCGGCGGCCGGGCTGCCCCTGGTGCTCGTCGTGATGGCGAAAGTGCGCGACCGGACGCAAAGCTCCGGCCAGGTCGTCCTCGGCGGGGTGATCACCTTCACGCTGCTGGTCGTCCTCGGTGTGCTCATCCTCACCGTGCTGCCCGGGCTCGTCGCCTGGGTGCTCGTCGCGGCGGTCGCGGCTGCGGTCAGCGTCATGCTGCTGGCCAGCTGAGCGCTGATTTAGGGTGAAGTGGTGACCACTTCCCATGCCGGCTGGACCGACGAGCTTGCCCGCGCCCGGCTGCACTTCGTCACCGGCAAGGGCGGGACCGGCAAGACGACGCTCGCCGCGGCGCTCGGCCTCGCGCTCGCCCGCGAAGGCCGGCGCGTGCTGCTCATCGAGGTCGAGGGCCGCCAGGGCATCGCCCAGCTCTTCGACACCGAGCCGCTGCCCTACGCCGAGCAGCGCATCGCCGCCGTCCCCGGCGGGGGCGAGCTGCGCGCGCTGCACATCGACGTCGAGGCCGCGCTGCTCGAGTACTTCGAGATGTTCTACAACCTCGGCTTCGCCGGCCGGACGCTGCGGCGGATGGGCGCGATCGAGTTCGCGACCACGCTCGCCCCTGGCCTGCGGGACGTCCTGCTCACCGGGAAGATCAAGGAGTGCGTCGGGCGCACCGAGTCCGACGGGCGGCACACCTACGACGCCGTCGTCGTCGACTCGCCGCCGACCGGCCGGGTCGTCAAGTTCCTCGACGTCACCAAGGCCCTGACCGACCTCGCGAAGACCGGCCCGATCCGCGGCCAGGCCGACGGCGTCGTCAAGCTGCTGCACTCCGGCGAGACGGTGATCCACCTGGCCACGCTGCTGGAGGAGATGCCGGTCCGCGAGACCGTCGAAGCCGTCGCCGAGCTCGACGGCGCCGACCTGCGCCCGGGTGCGGTGCTCGTCAACCGGGTCAGACCGCCGCGGCTGCCCGCGCGCTCGGTGACCGCCGCCGCGGACGGGCGCGTCGACGCCTCCCGCGTCCGCACCGGGCTCGCGTCGGCCGGGCTGAAGCTGCCGGAAGACACCCTGGACGCGCTGGTCGAGGAAACCGTCGAGCACGCCGTGCGGGTCGCGGCCGAGCAGCGGGCGCGCGAGCAGCTCGCCGAAGCCGACCTGCCGACGCTCGAGCTGCCGGACCTCACCGACGGCGTCGACGTCGCGGCCCTCTACGACCTGGCCGAGGCCCTGACCGACCAGGGGGTGCGGGTGTGACCACCATCGACATCGACGCGCTGCTGGACGCCCCGGAGAGCCGCGTGATCGTCTGCTGCGGCTCCGGCGGCGTCGGCAAGACGACCACCGCCGCGGCGCTGGCCCTGCGCGCGGCCGAGCGCGGCCGCCAGACCGTCGTGCTGACGATCGACCCCGCGCGGCGCCTGGCGCAGGCGCTCGGGCTGCGCGAGCTCGGCAACCACCCGAAGCAGGTGAAGGTCGAAGGGTTCGAGCCCAAGGGCGAGCTGTGGGCGATGATGCTGGACATGCGTCGCACCTTCGACGACATGGTGCGCGTGCACGCCGGCCCGGAGCGGGCCGAGCAGCTGCTGCAGAACCCCTTCTACCAGACCATTTCCACGTCGTTCTCCGGCACGCAGGAGTACATGGCGATGGAGAAGCTGGGCCAGCTCGCGGCCAGCGGCGACTGGGACCTGATCATCGTCGACACCCCGCCGAGCCGGTCCGCTTTGGACTTCCTGGACGCGCCGACGCGGCTGTCGTCCGCTTTGGACGGCCGGATGATCCGGCTGCTGACCGGCCCGGCGAAGGCCGGCGGCTGGGGTCTGCGCAAGGTCGTCAACGCGGGCTTCTCGATGTTCGCGAAGGCGGTCTCGACGATCATCGGCGGCCAGCTGCTGACCGACGCGTCGGCGTTCATGCAGGCGTTCGACAGCATGTTCGGCGGCTTCCGCGAGCGCGCCCGCAAGACGGCGGAGCTGCTGCGCTCGTCGGGGACGTCGTTCCTGGTGGTGGCGGCCCCGGAGCCGGACGCGCTGCGCGAGGCGTCCTACTTCGTCGAGCGGCTGTCGTCGGAGTCGATGCCGCTGGCCGGGCTGATCGCGAACCGGACGCACCCGGTGCTGGCGAAGCTGTCCGGCTCCGAGGCGCGCACAGCGGCGGACTCACTGCAGGGCGCGCCCTTGGCCGAAGCGGTGCTGCGCCTGCACGCGGACCGCGTCGACCTGGCGGCGCGCGAGGAGAGGCTGCTGGCGCGGTTCACCCGGGCGCACCCCGAGGTGGCACTGGCCCGGGTGCCCGCGCTGGCCGGCGACGTGCACGACCTGGAAGGCCTGCGCGCCATCGGCGTGAAGCTCGCCGGCTGAGGCCGAGCGGCGGGGCACGCGGTGGCAGGACCGCGCACCCCGCCGCGGCCCTCAGCCGACCTCGACCCGCTCTTCCGCGTCCCTCTTGGCCGCGTCGAGCAGGTCCGCCCAGCTCTCCACGTCGGGGCGGCGGCGCAGCAACGCCCGCCGCTCCCGCTCGGTCATGCCTCCCCACACGCCGAAGTTGATCCGGCCGTCGAGCGCTTCGGCGAGGCATTCCGTCCGGACCGGGCAGCCCATGCAGACCGCCTTGGCCCGGTTCTGCTCCGCGCCCCGGACGAACAAGCCGTCCGGGTCGGCGTCCCGGCAGGACGCGTTCATTCGCCAGCTCGACTGGTTGGTTTCCATACCCCCAGCTCCCTACCCTGGTGATCGACGCACCAGCGGGGAAAGGCACTGCGCTCCTTGCCCCCGCGAGCGTGTCTCCCTCTGCTCACGTCGGTTCCGGGCACCTCCCCGGTGCCGGTAGCCGCCGCATCGACCGGACGAGCTCCCACTCGTGTTGGTCCATCCGACGGCTTGTCTTCGTGAGACGTTGACGGACTGTAGGGGCCCTCGGTTCCCCCCGTCGAGACCTAGAATGCCTTCCGTTACCAGATGTCACCGAAGGGGGTCGGTTTTGTCACTGATTTCACACCTCCGGAGACACGGCGTCACCGGCGCCTGACTCACTCCGGGTAGCCTGGCCCTCGTGCGAAAAGCGGATGGTTTGTTCAAGCTCATCGGCCTCTGTCTGCTCGCGGGGGTACTCGTCGCCGGCATGCTCTTCCCGATCGTGGGGGCCGCCGGTGTCATGTCCAACCAGGCCAGCGAGACGGTGGAGAAGACGTCCTCGGACCTCGCCGACATCCCGCCGCCGCTGGTCACGACGGTCACCGACAGCACCGGCAAGCCGATCGCGACCCTGTACGACCAGTACCGCCTGCCGATCACCCCGGACCAGATCAACGAGGCCATGAAGTGGGCCCTGGTCTCGGTCGAGGACAAGCGGTTCTACGAGCACCACGGCGTCGACTGGCAGGGCACGCTGCGCGCGGCCGTCAGCAACACGACGGGCGCCGACACGCAGGGCGCGTCGACGCTGACCCAGCAGTACACCAAGAACTACCTGATCAACGTCGTCTACCGGAACGACCCGATCGGCCAGAAGAAGGCGCAGGAGCAGTCGGTCGCCCGCAAGCTCAAGGAAGCGCGGATCGCGATCCAGCTCGAGACCAAGCTGTCCAAGCAGCAGATCCTCGCCGGCTACCTGAACATCGTCGAGTTCTCCCGGCAGATCTACGGCATCGGGGCCGCCGCGCACGCGTACTTCAACACCACGCCGGAGAAGCTGACGGTGCCGCAGGCGGCGTTGCTGGCCGGGCTGGTGAACAACCCGATCAACAACGACCCGTGGAAGCACGCCGACAAGGCCACCGCGCGCCGCAACCTCGTCCTCGACCGGATGGTGGAGAACAAGAAGCTGGCCAAGGCCGACGCGGACCGCTTCAAGGGCGAGCCGCTGGGCGTCGTGCCGGACTTCCCGGCCAAGCCCGCGGCCAACTGCATCGGCGCGGGCCCGGAGTCCGGGTTCTTCTGCCAGTACGTCGAGGACTACCTGATCAAGGCCGGCATGACGAAGGACCAGCTCTACACCGGCGGCTACACGATCAAGACGACGCTGGACGAGCGCGCCAACCACGAGGCGAAGGTCTCGGCCGAAGCGCAGGTCAAGAAGACCCAGCCGTACGTAGCCAACACGCTGTCGCTGATCAGGCCGGGCAAGGAGCGGCACGAGGTGGTCGCGCTGGCCGCGAACCGCGACTACGGCCAGAACCAGGACCAGGGCCAGACGACGTATGCGCTGCCGACCGGCGTCTACAACACCGGCGGCGCGGGGTCGACGTACAAGATCTTCACGTCGGCCGCGGCGCTCGAGAAGGGCGTGGCGGGGATCTACTCGCCGGTGCTGGTGCCCGACTCCTATACGTCGCGCGTGTTCACCGGTGGCGCGAAGAGCTGCCCGCCGACCGGGCCGCCCCTGCGCTCGAACTGGTACTGCGTGGGCAACGCCGGTGACTACAGCCGGATCGCCCAGGGCGCGACCCTGCAGACGGCGCTCGCGACCTCGCCGAACACCGCGTTCGTCGAGCTCGAGGACCGGCTCGGCAGCACCGCGCCCGGCATCGACATGGCCAAGCGGCTCGGCATGCGCGACACCATGGCGAGCAACATCGGCGGTGGCACGGTCGACCCGAAGGCGGACAAGCCGGAGAAGAGCCAGAGCCAGGCCGAGTACTACGGCCCGAAGGGCAGCTGGCCGGGCTTCGGCGCGTTCACCCTGGGCTTCAGCCCGCTCAGCGGCCTGGAGCTGGGCAACGTCGCGGCGACGATCCTCTCCGGCGGCGTCTGGTGCCCGCCGACGCCGATCGCCGGGGTGACCGACCGCAACGGCGCGCCGGTGCCGGTGAAGGAAGCCCCGTGCGAGCAGGCCGTGCCCGAGGGCCTGGCGAACACCCTCGCCGTCGGCATGAGCAAGGACGACCAGCCCGGCGGCACGTCGGCCGCCGCGGCGGCCGCGGTCGGCTGGAACCGGCCGATCATCGGCAAGACGGGCACGACGCAGGGCAACGTCTCGGCGACGTTCGTCGGCGGCACCCCGCAGCTGGCGGGCGCGGCAATGACATTCAAGTTCGGCGGCGGCCAGGGCGGTATCTGCGACGCGGGACCGGGCAACGTCCGGGTCTGCGGCAGCGGGAACATCTTCGGTGGCAAGGCCCCGGCCCGCACCTGGTTCGGCGCGATGAAGAACATCATGGACGCCAGCCAGCCGGCTGTGCCGTTGCCAGGACCGGATCCGCAGTACATGGGCGGCGCCGCCCGGTAACGGCCGGAAGGGGCCGCGCTCGGCGCGGCCCCTTTCCGGCTTGTTCCGGTCGGTTACGCCGGCGGGAAAGCCGAATCCATCGACATCAGCAATTCCGGACTGGCCGGGTCGTCGATCTCGACGTACGGTCGTTCACCCACGTGCCGCGCCCAGAAGGTCTGGTTGCCCACCCACTCGGGATCCTCGGTCGACGACACCGAAACCGTGATGAGCGCCGTCACCGCCGGCGCGTCCGGAACGGCGCGGACGAGGTGCAGCACCTCGCGGCTCAGCGCATAACCACGACGAAGCAGCAGCGCCGCCCGCTCCTCCCCGCGCGGAAGGTCCAGGTCGTGCACGGCACGGCCGTTCACCGCCGCTTCGTACCCTGTCAGGTCGTCGAACGCGGCGCGGTCACCCGAATACGACCGGCGCCGGGCTCCCAGGACCCACGCGCCGCCGGGCTCCCGGACCCAGCCCGCCGCCAGGACTTCGCCGGCCCCGGGCGGGAGGTCCGCCGCGGTGACGGTGTCCAGCTCCGCCCGCGCGGCCAGTTCGCGCATCGCGTCGGTCATCACCAGCACGGTCATTCCCTTTTACCCGGAATACCCCAACGGTCAGTTCCCCCCTGGCATGTCGGACAGGACCTCCATGTTCCACCAGTAGTACAGCTGGTCGAGCCGGTCGTTGTCCGTCACCTTCGTCGACAGCAGGACCCCGCCCATCAGCTTCTTCGCGTCCGTCCACGCCAGCTGGGCCGGGTCGCCGAGGAAGCACGTCAGGTAGTCGCCGGGCACCGGCGCGCGCGTCTCGGCTCGGTAGTACGTGCCCCAGATCTTCGGGAAGGTCAGCGGGCGGCACGCGCCCTTGGCGTCGTTGCGCGTGAGGCCCTGGCTCTTCACGATGTCCTGGAACCACTTGTCCATCGCCGCCGCGTCGGCGAACCGCAGGAACTTCGCCCCCGTCGGCTGGGGGAACACCACGTTGCCCGCCTTGACGTCCCCCACGTTCGAGTCGCCGCATTCGACGGCGGCGGCCGCTCCGGCCGGGACGGTCGCGTCTTCGCACGTGTACTGCTTGTAGACCGCGGGAAGCGCGGCGTACAGCTTCTCGTCGTGGGCCGGCTTCGTTTCCGAAGTGGACGGTGGTGGCGTCGTCTTCGAGGTCGTCCCCGGCGTCGACGACGTCGGCGGGTCGACGGTCACCGGCGTCGTCGGACCGCCGGTCTGCGTCGTCTTGTCCTTCGTCACCACGTACGTGATCACCAACGCGACCACGACGATCCCGGCGAGCACGCCGCACAGCGCGATCCACCGATTCCGCTGCGACTTCGCCGCCCGGGGCGGCTGCGGCGCGACCGGGATCGGGACCGGGGCACTCCACGGTCCCGTCGGCGGACCCGCGTACGTCCCGGTCGGCGGACCTGGGTAGGGCGCGGTCGGCATCGGCATGGCGCGCGGCGGGGTCATCGGCGCGGGCCGAGCCGGCGGCGGTACCGGGCCCGGCAGGGTCTTCTGCCACGTCGGCATCGGCGGCACCGGCGCGGCGAGAGCCGTCCGGACGGCGTCGGCGAACGCCCGGGCCGTCGGGTACCGGTCGGCGGGGTACTTCGCCATCCCGCGCGCCACCACCGCGTCCAGCGCCGGCGGCAGCCCGGGCCGCTCCTGCGACGGCACCGGCGGCGGCGCGTTCAGGTGCGCGCCCATCTGCGCGGCCGCGCCTTCCGCGGCGAACGGGCGCCGCCCGGTGAGGCACTCGAAGAACACGCACGCGAGCGCGTAGACGTCGACGAGCCCGGTGATCGGCGCGTCGCCGAAGCGTTCGGGCGCCATGTAGTCGAGGGTGCCGATCACGTTGCCGGTGCCGGTGATCGACGTCCCCTCGCCCGACATCGACCGCGCGATGCCGAAGTCCACGAGGTACACGAAGTCCGCGCTCGTCACCAGCACGTTGGACGGCTTGACGTCCCGGTGCACCAGGCCGTCCTCGTGGGCGGCGTCGAGCGCGCCCGCGACCTGCTCGACGATCGCCGCCGCCCGCTCGGGCGTCAGCGGCCCGTCTTCGAGCAGCTCCTTGAGGTCCTTGCCCTCGACGAGCCGCATGTCGAGGTACAGCTGCCCGTCGATTTCGCCGTACGCGTGGATCGGGATCACGTGCGGTTCCCGCAGCCGCGCGACGATCTGCGATTCGCGGCGGAACCGCGCGCGGAAAGCCTCGTCACCCGCGTTCGGCCCGGACAACAGCTTGAGCGCGACGACGCGGTCGTGCGCCGTGTCGTACGCGCGGTGGACCTCGCCCATGCCCCCTCGGCCGAGCAGGCCCTCGATCCGGTACGGCCCGAACTGCTCCATCGTTCTCCCCAACCCCCCGGTTGGAAACCCATCACACGGGCCGACGCAAATGCTAAAGGTCAGGTTCCCCGGAACGGCGGCGAGTTGACCCAACCGTTGAGCACGTATCCTGGACTCCGTGAGCACGCTCAGTAACACAAGCACGTCGGGGGCGACCGCGAAGCGCCTCGCCGCGGGGACGGTGGCGCTCGGCGTCGCGACCCTCGGTTACGCCGTCGGCATCGAACGGCGCCACTGGACCCTGCGCACCGCCGAGCTGCCGGTGCTGGCGCCGGGGTCGCGGCCGTTCACCATCCTGCACGTCTCGGACCTGCACATGCTGCCGAGCCACCGCAGCAAGCAGCGCTGGGTCGCCGCGCTCGACGAACTGAACCCCGACCTCGTCGTCAACACCGGCGACAACCTCTCGCACCGGCAGGCCGTCCCGTCCGTGCTGCGCGCGCTGGGCCCGCTGCTCGACCGTCCCGGGGTGTTCGTCTTCGGCAGCAACGACTACTACGCGCCGAAACCCAAGAACCCGGCCCGGTACCTGATGCCGCAGGGCAAGAAGAAGCGCATCCACGGCGTCCAGCTGCCGTGGCGCGACCTGCGCGCGGCGTTCGTCGAGCACGGCTGGACCGACCTGACGCACGTCCGCCGCACGATCGACGTCGGCGGGCAGCCGGTGTTCGCGGCCGGCGTCGACGACCCGCACCTGCGCCGTGACCGCTACGCCGACATCGCCGGCCCGGCCGACAGCGGCGCGGCGGTCCGCATCGGCGTGACGCACTCGCCCGAGCCGCGGGTGCTCGACACGTTCGCCACGGACGGTTACGACCTGGTCCTGGCGGGCCACACCCACGGCGGCCAGCTCCGGCTCCCGGGTTACGGCGCCTTGGTCACGAACTGTGAGCTGGATCGCACCCGCGCCCGCGGCGCCTCGCGCTGGGGCGCGCACATGTGGCTGCACGTTTCGGCCGGCCTGGGCACGTCGCCCTGGGCGCCGGCGCGCTTCGCCTGCCCGCCCGAGGCGAGCCTGTTGACCCTGGTCCCGCGCGGATCGGGGACGGCGAAATCGCGTAAGTCGGCCCCCCGGAAAGCCCGCGACACCGTCCGCTAGACTTCTCCACGACCCGTTAAGCAGTACCTCGGGGTGTGGCGCAGCTTGGTAGCGTGCCTCGTTCGGGTCGAGGAGGTCGTGGGTTCGAATCCCGCCACCCCGACGAGTAAGAGCCGGTGTCTTCGGACACCGGCTCTTCTGGTTTCACAGCTCTTTCAGCGCTCTTTCAGCGGGTCGCCGTCACCTCGACCCAGCATTGGCTGAAATCGCCGTCGCCACCGCGGGTCCACACCCACGCCGAGCGGGCCGCGCTCGCCAGCTGGTCCCGGTCTCGTCCCTCCTCCCTGAGTGCCGCCTCGAGCCGCGTCTCCACGTATCTCGCCAGGTCGCGGTAGCTCATGTCCGAGCGGTAGCGGGCTCTCGACACGATCTCCGTGAACCCCGCCGTCGCGCATTGGTCCGCGATCACGCGGCCCGCGAACGGGTTGCCGCCCGCCTGGCGGCGCAGGAGGTAGTGGCCGCGCAGGGCCGCGTCGACGTTCGCCGTCTTCGGCCGGAGGCGGGCCTTGCTCCAGTCCGAAGTGGACAAAGCCAGCCTGCCGCCCGGCTTCAGCACGCGGTGCAATTCCGCCAGCGCGTCCAGCGGTGCGGCCAAGTGCTCGAACAGCGCGTGCGAGAACGCGACGTCCACGCTCCCGGAAGCGAAGGGCAGGTCGTACGCCGACGCCACCACGTAGTCCACTGTGGACCTCCCGGCCCGGCGCGCGGCGGCCCGGGCGAGCGCCACCTGACCGGCGTCGAGGTCGACTCCGGTGACGCGGGACTCCGCGGCCAGCCCGAGCGTGATCGAGCCCGGGCCGCAGCCGAGGTCGACCACCCACGTCCCCGGCCCGAACAGCGGCTGGGCGAACGTCGCGCGCTCCGCCGCCGTGCGCGCGGACATCATCGAAACCGCGTCTCGCCCGTAGCCCGGCGCGTAACCCTCCAGCACCCCGCACACAGTACGGCCAGAAGGTGGCAGGATCGAGGGGTGAGCACGCAGTCAGCCAAGCAATTCCCGCCCGCGGTGGTCCCGGACCGGCTGTTCGACGACGCCGAAGCCGAAGCCCGCTGGCGCGCCCGCTTCCACGCCCCCCGCATCTCGACGCCCGATTGGGCCCGCGACGCCCCCGACGCCAACGTCTACGTCTCCAACGCCAGCGGTGTCTGGGAGGTCTACGCCTGGAACCGTGCGACGGACGAGCACCGCCGCGTCACCGACCGGCCCAACGGCACCCTGCACTCGACCCCGTCCCCGGACGGCGAGTGGATCTGGTGGTTCGACGACACCGACGGCGACGAGTTCGGCTCCTGGGTGCGCGAGCCGTTCGCCGCGACCGAGGGCAGCAAGCCCGAGAAGGCCGTGCCGGACGTCCACGACGGCTACCCGGCCGGCCTCGAGATCGGCGCCGGGATCATCGCGGTCGGCGTCTCGACCGACGACGGCAGCGAGCTGTTCGCCCGGATCGGCGGCGAGACGCACCGCTTCTACAGCCACGCGGACGACGCCGGCATCGCGTCGATGTCCCGCGACGAGAGCCTGATCGCGATCTCGCACTCCGAGCACGGCGACTCGCGCCACCCCGCCCTGCGAGTGCTCGCCACCGACGGGTTCGCCGTGGTGGCCGACAAGTGGGACGGCGAGGGCAAGGGCCTGTCCGCGCTCGAGTTCTCGCCGCTGCCCGGCGACCAGCGCCTGCTGGTGCTGCACGAACGCCGGGGCCGCGAGGAGCTGCTCGTCTGGGACGTCCGGGACGACACCGAGACCGAGATCGAGCTGGACCTGCCCGGCGAGGTCGTCGCGGGCTGGTACCCGGACGCCCGCGCCCTGCTCGTCGTCCACTTCCACGAAGGTCGCAGTTCGTTGTACCGCTACGACCTCGACACGGCCGAGCTGTCCTCTGTGGACACTCCGGCCGGCCGGATCGGCGGCGCCGGGGTCCGTCCGGACGGGACGGTCGAGTACTCGTGGTCCAGCGCCGCCGAGCCGGCCGCGGTCCGGGCGCGGACGGCCGACGGCGCCGACTCGGTGCTGCTCGAGCCGCCGGGCGACCGGGCGCCGGGGTCGGAGCCGGTGACCGACGCGTTCGTCGAAGGCGTCGGCGGCCGGATCCACGCACTGGTCTCGCGGCCTTCGAACGCGCCGGAGGGCCCGCTGCCGACGGTGTTTTCGCTGCACGGCGGCCCACACGCGGCGGACGAAGATCGTTTCTCGGCTTACCGGGCGACCTGGCTCGACGCCGGGTTCGCCGTGATCGAGGTAAATTACCGCGGCTCGACCGGCTACGGCTCGGCCTGGCGTGACGCCATCGAAGGCCGGCCCGGGCTGACCGAGCTGGAGGACGTCGCCTCGGTCCACGACTGGGCCGTCCAAAGTGGACTCAGTGATCCGGCGAAGTGCGTCGTCAACGGCGCCTCGTGGGGCGGCTACCTGTCGCTGCTCGCGCTCGGCACGCAGCCGGCGCGGTGGGCGGCGGGCGTCGCCGGGGTGCCGGTGGCGGACTACGTCGCCGCGTACGAGGACGAGATGGAGCAGCTGCGCTCGTTCGACCGCGCGCTCTTCGGCGGTTCGCCGGAGGACGTGCCGGCGGTGTACGCGGAGTGCTCGCCGCTGACGTACGTCGACGCCGTCAGGGCGCCGGTGCTCGTGCTGGCCGGCGACAACGACCCGCGCTGCCCGATCCGCCAGATCGAGAACTACCTCGACCGGCTCGGCGGCCGCGACCTGCACCACGAGTTCTACCGCTACGACGCCGGCCACGGCTCGCTGGTGATCGCGGAGACGATCAAGCAGACGTCGATCGAGGTCAACTTCGCCCAGCGGGCCCTCGGCCTGCGCTGACGCGCTCGCCGGGAGGCCGGACGGTCTCCCGGCGGGTCAGCGTTCGGAGTGCAGGACGCCGCCGGTCGCCCAGTGGTCGGCGCCGATCTCGACGAGCGTCACCTGGACGCCCTCGGGCTTGCCGCCGCAGGTGCGGACGAACGCGTCGGTCAGCTCCCGGACCAAGGCGCTCTTCTGGGCGGGCGTGCGGCCGGGGAACATGGCAACGCTGATCATCGGCATGACGCGCAGCCTAGAGCCCCCGGTTCACCGACTGCAGCTTGGTGACGGCGGCGGCGTCGCCCTCGAAGTCGAGCTGCACGGCGTCGCGGCCGAAGACGAACAGCAGCAGGTCCACGGGCTCGCCGACGACCGTGACGGGGTCCGGCCCGGTCTTGACGGCGGCTTCCCGGCCGTCTTTCGTGCGGAGCGTCACGCCGACCGGCGCCTTGCGCAGGTTGAGCTTGGCGGCTTGTTTCGCCGACTTCCAGGCGGCGGCGTCCCGGGTGGCATCGGCGGGCCGCGGCTCCCAGCCCGGCTGCGCGCGCCGGACGTCCTCGTGGTGGACGAGGAACTCGGCGGTGTTGGTCAGCTCGTCGAGCGGGCCGATGGCGGTGGGCCAGAACTTCGACGGGCCCTTCCGGACCTGCTCGACCAGGCCGGCCCACGGCTTGGCGGCGTAGCGGTCCTGGACTTTCTGCGTGTACCCGGCGAGCGCGGGCACCATGATCCCGGGCGCGGCGTCGGGCCGGTGCTCACGCACGACGAGGTGCGCGGCGAGATCCCGCGTCGTCCAGCCTTCGCACAAGGTGGGCGCGTCCGGCCCGAGGTCGTCGAGGAGCGAGCTCAGCGCCTGGCGTTCGTCAGCAGCGACACCCATGTGGTCCACGTTACCCGTCGGTAGACGTCCCTGGCGACGGGAAGAGACCACGGGCACGTGTCGTTGATCCAGACGTGAGCCGACTCTTCAGCCCGATCTCCGTCCGCGGCCTGACCCTGCCGAACCGCGCGTGGGTGTCGTCGATGTGCCAGTACTCCGCCACCGACGGTGTGCCGGACGACTGGCACCTCGTGCACCTCGGCCAGTTCGCCACCGGGGGCGCCGGGCTCGTCATGACCGAAGCGACCGCCGTCGTGCCCGAAGGGCGGATCAGCCCCCAGGACACCGGCATCTGGAACGACGCGCAGGCCGGAGCGTGGCAGCGGATCGTCGAGTTCGTGCACAAGCAGGGCACCGCGATCGGCATGCAGCTGGGCCACGCCGGCCGCAAGGGCTCGACGCGGCGGCCGTGGGAAGGCTCGGGCAGCGTCCCGGAGAACGAGGGTGGCTGGCCGAGTGTCGGCGCCGACGCTCAGCCGTTCGGCGCCTACGCCCCGGCGCGGCCGCTCACCACGGACGAGGTCAGCGCCCTCCCGGAGGCGTTCGCCGAGGCGGCCAGGAAGGCGGTCGGCGCCGGGTTCGACCTGCTCGAACTGCACTTCGCGCACGGCTACCTGGTGCACCAGTTCCTGTCCCCGCTATCGAACACCCGGACCGACCGCTACGGCGGCGACTTCGAGGGCCGCACCCGGCTGGCCCTCGAAATCGCGGACGCGGTCCGCGCCACGACCGACGTCCCCCTCTTCGCCCGGCTGTCGGCCACGGACTGGACCGAGGACGGCTGGACGCTCGACGAGTCCGTCCGGCTGGCGAAGCTCCTGGCCGAGCGCGGGATCGACCTGATCGACACCTCCAGCGGCGGCAACACCCCGAACCCGGACATCCCCGTCGGCCCGGGCTACCAGGTCCCGTTCGCCGAGCGGATCCGCACCGAAACCGGCCTCCCGACCGGCGCGGTCGGCATGATCACGAACCCCCAGCAGGCGGAAGACATCATCGCCGACGGCGAAGCGGACGTCGTGTTCCTGGCCCGCGCCCTGCTGCGGGACCCGCACTGGCCGCTGCGGGCGGCGAACACCCTCGGCGCGGACGTCCACTGGCCGGACCAGTACGCCCGCGCCAAGTCCTGGCACTAGTGGTGGAAGGAGGTCGCCTTCGCGGGATCCTGAGGGCGGCCGCCCTCCTTCTCCAGTTCCGGCAGCACGCGCTTCAGGTCCGCCAGCAGCAGGTCCGCGAGGTCGTGGGTGAAGCCGTTGCGGACCACGATCCGCAGCACCGCCAGATCCGTCCGGTTCTCCGGGAACGTGTACGCCGGCACCAGCCAGCCGCGCTCGCGCAGCCGTCGTGACACGTCGAACACGTCGAACCCCGCGTCCGCGCGGGTGGTGAACGCGAACACCGGCAGCTGCTCGCCGCAGGTCAGCAGCTCGAACTGCCCCAGCGCCTCGATGCCGGCCGACAGGTGCGTCGCGACGTCACGCGAAGCCTGCTGCACCGCGCGGAACCCCTCGTGGCCGAGGCGCACGAACGTGTAGTACTGCGCCGCGACCTCGGCGCCCGGGCGCGAGAAGTTGAGCGCGAACGTCGGCATGTCGCCGCCCAGGTAGTTCACGTTGAAGACCAGCTCCGACGGCAGCGCGGCCTGGTCGCGCCACACCACCCAGCCGACACCCGGGTACACGAGCCCGTACTTGTGGCCCGACGTGTTGATCGACGCCACGCGCGGCAGCCGGAAGTCCCACTCCAGGTCCGGGTCGAGGAACGGCGCGATCATCGCGCCCGAAGCGCCGTCGACGTGCACGGGGATGTCCCAGCCGGTGCGCTCCTGGAGAGCGTCCAGCGCCGCGGCGATCTCCGCGACCGGCTCGTAGCTGCCGTCGAACGTCGAGCCCAGGATCGCGACCACGCCGATCGTGTTCTCGTCGCAGCGCGCCACCGCCTCGTCGGCGGAGAGGTGGTACCGGTCGCCCTCCATCGGCACCAGCCGCGGCTCGACCTCCCAGTACTCGCAGAACTTCTCCCAGCAGACCTGGACGTTGATGCCCATCACCAGGTTCGGCTTGCCGGTGCGGCCCAGCTTGGACCAGCGGCGCTTCAACGCCATCCCGGCGAGCATGCAGGCTTCGGACGACCCGGTCGTCGAGCAGCCCATGATGTCGGTGGGGTCGGGGGCGTGCCACAGGTCGGCGAGGATGTTCACGCAGCGCCGCTCCAGCTCGGCCGTCTGCGGGTACTCGTCCTTGTCGATCATGTTCTTGTCGACGCACTCGGCCATCAGCTCCCGCGCCTGCGGCTCCATCCACGTCGTGACGAAGGTGGCGAGGTTGAGCCGCGCGTTGCCGTCGAGCATCAGCTCGTCGCGCACGAGCTGCAGCGCCGCGTCCGGCGGCAGCGGGTCGTCGCGCAGCTTGTCGCGCGGCATGACGAGGCTCGCCGCGAGCGCCGGGTTCGCCCCGGCGTACATCGGATTCGTGCCGCCCACTCGGTCCGGACGGTCCGTCTTCCCCTGATGCAGCACCATGCCGCCGAACGTACTGCGGATCGCGGGTTTCGGCAGACGCGAAAGGGGCCGTTCCTCCCGGAACGGCCCCTTTCGCACGAAAAATCAGGCCTGCTGGGCCTGCCACATCCAGTGCGCCTCTTCGAGCGCGCGGGTGATCTCGATCAGCAGGTCCTGCGTCACGAGGTCGCTCTTGTCGGTCTCGTCGATCCGGGCCCGCAGCCGCTCGATCAGCGCGGACAGGATGTCGACGATCGCGGCGACCGTGGACTCCACGGACTGCCAGTTGTCGGGGTACTCGGGCACGCCCGAGCTCTCGACGACGGTCTTCGCCTTGCCGTTCGGCGAGATGCCGATGGCGTTGGCGCGCTCGGCGACCTCGTCGACGTACTGCCGCGCGGTGGCGACCAGCTCGTCGAGCTGCAGGTGCGCGCTGCGGAAGTTCGAGCCGACGACGTTCCAGTGCGCCTGCTTGGCGATCAGCGAAAGGTCGACCAGGTCCACCAGCGTCGCCTGCAGGGCGTTGCCGGTGATCTCCTTGTCGGCCTCGGAAAGCGGGCTCTTGATCGGAGACTTGCTCATCTCTGGTGTTCCTTCCTTCGTGCCGGAAAAGGTTCAGACGGTGGCGGAGAGAGCCACCTCGATGTTGCCGCGGGTCGCGTTGGAGTAGGGGCAGACCTGGTGGGCCTGCTCGACCAGCTGGTCGGCCTGGGCCTGCTCGAGGCCCGGCAGCGAGACGTTCAGCGCGACGCCGAGACCGAACCCGACGTCCTGCTTGAGCACGCTGACCTCGGCGGTCACCGTCGAGTCGTGCAGCGCCACCTTCGCCTGGCGGGCGACCAGCTGCAGGGCGCTGTGGAAGCAGGCCGAATAGCCGGCGGCGAAGAGCTGCTCGGGGTTGGTCTTGTCCCCGCCGGGGCCGCCCATCTCCTTCGGGATGGCCAGGGACTCGTCGATGACGCCGTCGGAGGAAGTCACTTCGCCGTTGCGGCCGTCGCCGCGAGCCGTCGCCACCGCCGTGTAGATCGCCTGACCCATGCTCAGCCTGCCTTCTGTCGCCGGACGCTCCTCAATGAGCGTCTCACTGGACACAACATCCCGCACCCGCGGAACAGTGCCCCCACATGGCAGGCATCACGTGGATCGATTACCCGGCGGCCACCGGGTGAAACGTCATGCGGTGCGCGTCACCGCGAACTCCGCGACCTGGCGCCCGATCAGGCGGAGGGTGCGGGCGCTCTTCTCGTCGGATGCGCCGCCGCCTTCGTCGAACTTGGTCTCGGCCGAGTTGATCGAACCACCCAGGGGGGTGGCCCAGCCGCGCAGCGCGTGCGTGATCGTGCGCAGCTGCTCGAGCGTCGTCACTGCCGCTTGCCAGCCGTAGGCGACGGCGGCCAGGCCGACCGCGCGGCCGTCGAGGTAGGGACGCTGGTCGTCACGCAGGTCCTCGACGTAGTCCAGGGCGTTCTTGACCAGGCCGGACAGCGCGCCGTGGTAACCCGGCGACACGACGATGAGCCCGTCCGCCTGGCGCACGGCTTCGATGAGGGTCGCGGCGCGTTCGTCGCGGTCCGGCACGCCGGCGTCGTAGAACGGCAGGATCAGCTCCGGGCCGGAGAGCATCCGGACCCGGACCCCGACTTCGGCCGCGCCGGAGAGCGCGATCTGCAGGGCGCGTTCGGACTGGGAGCCCTCACGCAGCGAGCCGCCGATCCCGAGCACGTTGACTGTCCTGGCTGAAGTCACGCTTTCCAGGCTAACCCCTCCACTTAAGTGGATATCCAGACTTTGGGACCGAGGCCCGCGTCACAGCTGGACCTGTTACTTACTGGCGAGTAACCTCCGGGGCGGCACCGAAGCTCAGGAGGCAAAGATGGCGATCCCGCTCCCGGTCCGCGTCCAGGCCGCGGCGTCCCAGCTCGCGTTCTGGCTGCCCAGGCCGTTGCGGCGGGCACTCGCGGGCCGCCCGGTGCGCCTCGACGGACAGGACCTCGCGCTCGACGCCCAGCTGCTGCTCCGGCTGCAGAAGATCGCGGGAGCCGAGCTGGTGCGGGGCTCGGTGGAGCAGTCGCGCGCCCTGCTCGACGTCGGACGGCACCTCGTCAGCGGCAAGCCGATCGAGCCGGTCTCGGTGCGGGAGATCGCCGTACCGACGCCCGATGGCGAACTGCCCGCGACGCTCTACACGCCGGTCGGGCTGCCGGAGAAATCCCCGCTGCTGGTGTTCTTCCACGGCGGCGGCTGGGTGATCGGCACACGCGCGAGCCACGACAACGCCGTCCGGTTCCTGGCCAAGCACGCCGGGGTCCGGGTGCTGTCGATCGAGTACCGGCTCGCGCCGGAGTTCCCGTTCCCGGCGGCCGCGGAGGACGCGCTCGCGGCGTTCGAGTACGCGGTGGCGAAGGCGAGCGACCTCGGCGCCGACCCGTCGCGGATCGCCGTCGGCGGCGACAGCGCGGGCGGCAACCTGGCCGCGGTGACGGCCCAGCAGGCCGTTCGCCGTGGCGGCCCGGTGCCGGCGTTCCAGCTGCTGATCTACCCCGCGACGGACTTCGCGCGGCGCTACCGCTCGCAGGACCTGTTCGCCGAAAACCTGTTCCTGACCGACGTGCACATGAAGTGGTTCGAGGGCCACTACGTGCCGGAGGGCGCGGACCTGACCGACCCGCGGCTCTCCCCGCTGCGCGCGGACGACCTGAGCGGCCTGCCGCCGGCCCTGGTCGTCACGGCGGGCTTCGACCCGCTGCGCGACGAGGGCGAGGCGTACGCGGAGAAACTGCGCGAGGCGGGCGTCGAGGTGGCGTTGCGCCGGCACGACGACCTGATCCACGGGTTCATCAACTTCACCGGCGTCGGGACCCGGTTCCGCGAGGCGCTGGCCGAGATGGCGGGCGCGCTGCGGCAGGGACTGTCCAAACGGGACTGAGTGGCCGCCGGCCGGAACGAACCCGGAGCCCGGCGCGGAGAAATGTCCGCGGCCGGGCTCCGGGCCCCCCTGTTTTCAGTGGCCGGTTACGGCGTGGGCAGGGGCGGCACCGGTACCGGCAGCGGCGGCACCGGCAGGCCGCCGAGCAGGCCGCCGAGGATGCCCGTCACCGCGGCGAGCAGGGCCTTCACCAGGTCACTGACGATCTTCAGCGGCCCGGGCAGGTCCGGCAGCGACGGGATCGGCAACGGCAACGGCGGCAGCTGGCGCGCCTTCGCCGTCGGGTCGGTCAGCAGCCGGTTGGACTCGTCGGCGCGGCCCTTGGCCAGGCCGGCCAGCTGCTGGGTGTCGGTCTGGATCGTGTAGCGCTTCCCGGCGGCGATGTCCGCGAGGACCGGGCTCATCTGGCCCAGGTCGGCGCGAGTGGCACCGACGTTGCCCGCGTAAGCCACCTTGGTCAGGTCGTCACGCATTTGGAGCACCTGTGCGGCGAGGGCCTGGGTGCTGGAGGAACCCTTGCCCCCTTCCGGGCTCGCCGAGGCGATCCCCGCCATTCCGACCGCCAGCAGACTGCCGGCGGCTACCAGGGCGATGGACCGCCCGAACTTGCCTTTCATTTCCTACCTCCTGGCCTCGGGAGACCTGACGGGTTAAATCGATACCCCCCGTATCGGAGATAAGCCACCCGATCACCGGTTAGGGACGTTTTCTAACCCTTACGTGCCGGATGCGAAGGCAGTGAACTCGCCCGCAATTGATTAACGTCGAAAGCTTGCCCTTCCCCCTGAAGATCATCCTGATCGATTCTCTCCGTCACCGCTGGTAGCGGATGTCCACTGTAGAGCGTTTCGGCCACTCGCCCGGGTGTAAACGGTGATCATTTGGCCTCATCACTCCGTTGGACCGCGTGTCGGCACTGCTCCAGACGGGGACTCTCCCGCGCCCGCGCCGCCACCCACAAGGTTCTCCCCTGGTCGGGACAGAAATGCGAAATCAATTCCGAAAAGGGACAATCGTCGAGAAGACGCGGGCGGGCCGGTCGTCAAAGCGGGAGGCCGGCCTCCAGGTGCGCCACCGCACGGTCGAGCACCGCCAGCGTGTCCGCCTCCGGGTCCGCCGCCGCGCCCAGGAACGCCGCCATGATCACCCCGACCACCGCGCCCGCCCAGTTGCGCACCTCGAAGTCGTCCGCCGCGCGGCCGGTGCGCTGGGCGGTCATTCCCGCCAGCAGCTCGATCCCGTCGGCGAACCGGTCCATGATCGCGCTTCGCAGCTCGGGCTCGCGGAACACCAGCATCTGCCGCTGGCGCTCGTCCTCCCAGTCCTGGCCCGAGAGCTGCTCGCGGATGACGTCCACCGTCGCCCGCAACGCCGCGAGCGGGGTGAGCTCGGCCGGCTGAGCGAGCGTCGCCGCGACCAGCACCGGGTCGAACGCGTCGTACAGCACCGTGGCCTCCTTCGTCGGGAAGTACCGGAAGAAGGTGCTGGGCGAGATCTCCGCCGCCGCCGCGATCTGGTCGACCGTCGTCGCGCCGTAGCCCTGCTCCCGGAACAGCCGCAACGCGTGCCGCTGGATCGCGGCACGCGTCTTGGCCTTCTTCCGTTCCCGCAGCCCCGTGGGCTCAGATCGCGACGACGTCATGCTCCGATTCTCGCGGCTGCGTCCCGGGGGCCGTCCGCCCGGGCAGGAACAGCACCGCGAGCAGCGCGCCGGCCACGGCGAGCCCGGCGCAGACCCACAGCGTCGCCGCCATGCCGTCGGTGAACGCGAGCCGCGCGGAGCCGGCGAGCGCGGGCCGATGCAGCTTCCCCGCGACGGCGACCGCGCCCGACGCGCTGCCGCGCACCGCGTCGGCGACCGGCGCGGGCAGGCCGTCGACGGCGACACCGGCGCGGTAGACGCCGTTGAGCACCGTGCCCAGCACCGCGACGCCGATCGTGCCGCCGACCTGACGCAGCACCTGGATCAGCGCCGAGCCGGCGCCCGTGCGGCCCTCGGTGAGCGCGCCCATCGCCATCGTCATCAGCGGCGGCAGCGTGCACCCCGTACCGAAGCCGATGACGAGCTCCCAGCCGACGGTGCCGCCGTAGCCGTCCGACGGCGACGTCGTCGAACCCCAGGCCATCCCGGCCGCGAGCAGCGAGAACCCCGCCGTCACGACCACGCGGACGCCGACCGCGGCGACCAGCTTCTCGGCGAGCTTCGCCGACACCAGCATCCCGCCGATCAGCGGCAGCAGCCGCACGCCGGTCTCCAGCGCGTCGGCCCCCTGCACCGCCTGGAACAGCTGGGGCAGCACGAACAGCAGGCCCATGAGCGCGAACGAGGCCATCGTCGCGAGCACCGCGCCCCAGACGAACCGCGGCTCGCGCAGCAGCCCGAGATCGGTCAACGGCGCCGCCGTCCGCGTCTGCAGCCGGCAGAACACCGCGAGCACCGCCGCGCCGAGCGCGAGCAGGCCGTACGTCGCCGGGTCGGCCCAGCCGTGCTCGCCGGCGTAGACGAAGCCGTAGGTCAGCGCGACCAGCCCGGCCGCCGAGAGCGCGATGCCCGTGAAGTCGATCGCGCCCCGGCCGGACCCGGGGGTGAGCGGCACCAGGAACAGCACCGCGACCAGGCCGACCACGGTCAGCGGGACGTTGATCAGGAACACCGAGCCCCACGCGAAGTGGTCGAGCAGCCAGCCGCCGAGCAGCGGGCCGAGCGGGATGCCGACGAACGTCGCCAGCACCCACGTCGTCAGCGCCTTCGCCCGCTCCTCCGGCGGGAACAGGACGTTCAGCAGCGAGAGCGAGAGCGGGATGAGGAACGCGGCGCCGACGCCGAGCACGACGCGGGCGGCGATCAGCTGGCCGGGCGAGCCGGCGTAAGCACACCCCAGCGAGGCCAGCCCGAACAGCGCGAGCGCGCCGAGCAGCAGCTTCTTCGGGCCGAACCGGTCGCCCAGCAGGCCCGCCGGCAGCAGCAGCGCGGCCAGCGCCAGCGTGTAGGCGTTGCCGAACCACTGCAGCTGCGTGGTCGTGGCGCCGAGGTCGACGGCGAGCGTCGGCACGGCGACGTTCAGCACGGTCAGGTCGAGTCCGACGGTCAGCAGGCTCACCGCGAGCGCGCCGAGCGCCCACCACCTGCGCGGATAGAGCTGAGTCACAGGGACCCCCATTTGGTAGTCGCTACCAAATGATAGTAGCTCTCACAATCTCCGGCCGCCAGCACCTCGGTGACGGGAAATAAGTTGCACGCGCGTACCACCTTGGGTTCTCATCGAGGGCGTGCCTCTGCAGCCCTACCGCCGGGTGCTCTCCGTCCCCCGCGTCCCCTCGACGATGGCCCTGATGTTCCTGGCCCGGCTGCCGATGACCATGAACGGCGTGCTGATGACGCTGTACATCGTCACCGGACTCGGCCGCGGCTACGGCGCCGCCGGGCTGGTCGGCGCCGGCGTCACCCTCGGCATGGCGCTCGGCGCGCCACTGCTGGGGCGCTGCTTCGACCGCTACGGCCTGCGCCCGGTCGTCGCCGTCTGCGGAATCGGCACGACGGTGTTCTGGATCGCCGCGCCGCACCTGCCCTACGCGGCGCTCGCCGCCGTCGCGATCCCGGGCGGGATGCTCTCGGTGCCGGCGGGCTCGCTCGCGCGTCAGGTCCTGGCCACGCTCGTCCCGGCCGCGGAGCGCCGCGCGGCGTATTCGCTCGACACGATCTCGATCGAAGCGACGTTCATGATCGGTCCGGCGATGGGCATCGCGGCGATCACCACGCTCTCCCCGACCTTCACGCTCACCGCGCTCGGCGTGCTCTTCGGCGGCACGGCCTTCCTGATCTGGCTGGTCAACCCGCCCATCCGCGAAAGCATGGAGCCCGGCGCGTCCACCACCCGGCCGCCGCTGCGGAGCTGGCTCACCGGCCGGCTCGTGGCGACGCTGCTGATCGCCGCCGGCGCGCTGTTCGTGCTCGTCGGCACCGAGCTGGCGACGCTGGCCGCCCTGCGCGCGAACGGCGACATCGGCGTGACCGGGCTGGTGATCGCGGTGATGTGCGCGGCGTCGATCATCGGCGGCATCGTCCACGGCGCGGTCAAGAAGTCGCTGCCGCAGGGCCTGCTGATGCTGCTGCTCGCGCTGCTGGTGGTGCCGGTCGGGCTCGCGGACCAGCCGTGGTGGCTGCTGATGCTGGTGCTGATCCCGACGAACCTGGTCTGCGCGCCGACGCTCGCGGCGACCACCGAGACGGTCAGCCGGATCGCCCCGCCGCAGGTCCGCGGCGAGGCGATGGGGCTGCAGGACGCGTCGACGCGCCTCGGCCTGGCGCTGGGCAGCCCGGTGGTCGGCTTCGCGATCGACCACTCGAGCCCGGCGTGGGGCTTCGCCGCGGCGGGCCTGGGCGGCCTGGTCATCGCGGCGGCCGGCCTGCTGCACCGCCGCACACCGGAACCGGCCGCGGAGCCGGTCCCGGCGCTGGCCGAGGGCTAGCTAGCCGCCGCAGGCCACGCGGAGGGCGTCGAGCTTCTTGACGTTGCGCTGCACCCACTGCGCGACGACGCCGGCGTCTTCGATGCGTTCCTTCTGCACCTCGACGTACGACCCGGCCATGCCCAGCAGCGCGTTCTTGACGTCCTGGTCCTGGACGTTCCCCGCCAGCTCCCGCAGTCGCTTCTCCTTGTCCGCGGCGCGGGCCTTGAGCTTGTCCGGGTCGACCAGCGGGTTCAGGTCCGCGAGCCCGAGCGCCTCGGTGCACGCGCCCACCTTGTCCGCCGTCTTCGACCCCTGGTCGACCGCGTTGCCGACCTGGTCGCACCCGCTCACCAGCAGTGCGATCCCGGCCAGCAGCGCGGCCGTCGTTCCACCCCTCGTCATCGCGCCAAGGTACCGCTCAACCCTTGACGCAGACCACCTGCTTGAGGTGCGCCACGACCTCGACCAGGTCCGTCTGCGCGCGGATCACCGAATCGATGTCCTTGTACGCCGCCGGGATCTCGTCGACGACGCCCGAGTCCTTGCGGCACTCGACGCCGGCCGTCTGCGCCGCGAGGTCGTCGGCGGTGAACAGCTTCTTGGCCTTGGTGCGCGACATCCGGCGGCCGGCACCGTGCGACGCCGACTGGAACGACGAGTCGTTCCCGAGGCCGCGGACGATGTACGAACCGGTCCCCATGCTGCCCGGGATGATCCCGAGGTCACCCGATCCGGCCCGGATCGCGCCCTTGCGGGTGACGAGCAGCTCGACACCGTCGTACGTCTCCTCGGAGACGTAGTTGTGGTGGCAGGAGATCGCGTCGTCGAACGTCGTGCCGGGCACGACCTCCGCCAGCGCCAGCTTCACGAGCGCGACCATCGTGGCGCGGTTGCGCGCCGCGTAGTCCTGCGCCCAGAAGAGGTCGCGCCGGTAGGCCGCCATCTCCGGCGTGCCGGCGACGAACACCGCGAGGTCCCGGTCCGGCAGGTCGGCGTTGTGCGGCAGCTTGCGCGCGACGGCCATGTGCCGCTCCGCGAGCTCCTTGCCGATGTTGCGCGAACCCGAGTGCAGCATCAGCCAGACCCGGCCCTCGTCCGCACCGCCCTCCTCGAGGCAGACCTCGATGAAGTGGTTCCCGCCGCCGAGGCTCCCGATCTGGCGCGCGGCCCGGTCGTGCAGCTCCTGGACGCCGGTGTGCAGCTCGCCGAAGCCCTTCCAGAACGTGTCCCAGCCGCCGACGCCGTGCACCTTCGCGGGGTTCACGGGCGTCTTGTGCAGCCCGAAGCCCACGGGCACGGCGCTTTCGATGCGGCGCCGCAGCTTCCCGAGGTCGTCCGGCAGGTCGCTCGCGGACAGCGACGTCCGGACGGCGCTCATGCCGCACCCGATGTCCACCCCGACCGCGGCTGGCGAGACGGCGTCACGCATGGCGATGACGCTGCCGACGGTGGCGCCCTTGCCGTAGTGCACGTCGGGCATCACGGCGACGCCGTGCACCCACGGCAGGTTGGCGACGTTCTGCAGCTGCCGCATGGCCTGCTCTTCGACCGACGCGGGGTCCGCCCACATCCGGATCGGGACGCGGGCGCCTTCGACAGCGGTGTACATGATTTCCTCCCCTGGAAATGGTTTCGCGGTGCCCAGGATCCCCCGGACACCGCGAAACGGCCAAGCGAGTTTCAGTCGTCCACTGTGGTCACTGCTGGGCGATCAGCTCCGCGATCTGCACGGCGTTGAGCGCCGCGCCCTTGCGGAGGTTGTCGTTCGAGATGAACAGCGCCAGCCCGCGGCCGCCCTCGACGCCCTGGTCGACGCGGATGCGGCCGACGTAGCTCGGGTCGTTGCCCGCTGCCTGCAGCGGCGTCGGGACCTCCGACAGCTCGACGCCCGGCGCGTGCCTCAGCAGCTCCGTCGCGCGCTCGACCGTCAGCGGCTGCGCGAACTCCGCGTTCACCGAGATCGAGTGCCCCGAGAACACCGGCACCCGCACGCACGTGCAGGACACGCCCAGGCCCGGGATGCTCAGGATCTTGCGGCTCTCGTTGCGGAACTTCTTCTCCTCGTCCGTCTCGAGCTCGCCGTCGTCCACAATGGACCCCGCCATCGGGAGGACGTTGAACGCGATCGGCCGGACGTACTTGTTCGGCTCGGGGAACTCGATCGCCGTGCCGTCGTGGGTCAGCAGCGACGCGTGCTCGGCGCCGGCCTTGATCTGGCCCGCCAGCTCGTCGACGCCGGCCAGCCCGCTGCCGGACACCGCCTGGTACGTCGACGCCACCAGCCGGACCAGCCCGGCCTCGTCGTGCAGCGGCTTCAGCACCGGCATCGCGGCCATCGTGGTGCAGTTGGGGTTCGCGATGATCCCCTTGCGCGCTTCCTTGATGGCGTGGGGGTTGACCTCGCTGACGACCAGCGGCACGTCCGGGTCCATCCGGAACGCCGAGGAGTTGTCGATCACCGTGACGCCGGCGTCCGCGAACCGCGGCCCCTGCGCCTTCGACGTCGACCCGCCCGCGGAGAACAGCGCGATGTCCAAACCGGACGGATCCGCTTCCGCGGCGTCCTCGATCGTGATTTCGGTGTCGCGCCAAGGCAGCTTCGAACCCGCCGAGCGCGCCGAGGCGAAGTACCGGAGCTCGGCGATCGGGAACTCCCGCTCCGCCAGCAGCTTGCGCATGACCGCGCCGACCTGGCCGGTCGCGCCGACCACCCCGACCCGCAACCCTTCGGCCATCAGCGACCACTCCCCGCGTAGACCACGGCTTCCTCGTCGCCGCCGAGCTCGAACGCGTCGTGGATCGCGCGCACGGCGTCGTCCAGCTGAGCGTCGCGGATCAGCACGGAGATCCGGATTTCCGAGGTGTTGATGATTTCGATGTTCACGCCGGCGTTGGCCAGCGCTTCGCAGAACGTCGCCGTGACACCGGGGTGCGAGCGCATCCCGGCGCCGACCAGCGAGACCTTGCCGACGTGGTCGTCGTAGAGCACCGACTCGAAGCCGATCTCCGCCTTGACCTTCTCCAGCTCCTTGACGCCCGCGGCGCCGTTGGCCTTCGACAGCGTGAAGGTGATGTCGGTGCGGCCGGACACCGTGCTGGACACGTTCTGCAGCACCATGTCGATGTCGATCTCGGCGTCGGCGATCACGCGGAAGATCCGGGCCGCGGCGCCGGCGTGGTCCGGCACCCCGGTGACCGTGATCTTGGCTTCGGAGCGGTCGTGCGCCACACCGGTGATCAGGGCTTGTTCCACGGGGATCTCCTCGATAGAACCGGTCACCGTCGTGCCCGGCTTGTCACTGTAGGAAGAACGGACACGGATCGGGACGCCGTAGCGGCGTGCGTACTCGACCGAACGCAGGTGCAGGATCTTCGAGCCGCTGGCGGCGAGCTCCAGCATCTCTTCGTAGGTGACGGTGTCGAGCTTCTTCGCGTCCGGCACCACTCGCGGGTCGGCCGTGTACACACCGTCCACATCGGAGTAGATCTCGCAGACGTCGGCGTTCAGCGCGGCGGCCAGCGCGACGGCGGTGGTGTCCGAGCCGCCGCGGCCCAGCGTGGTGATGTCCTTGGTGTCCTGCGCGACGCCCTGGAAGCCCGCCACCAGCGCGACGTAACCCTGTTCGAGGGCTTCGGTGACGCGGCTCGGGGTGACGTCGATGATGCGCGCGTTCCCGTGCACGGACGTCGTGACGACGCCGGCCTGCGACCCGGTGAACGACCACGCCTCGGCGCCCTGCGCGGCGATGGCCATGGCGACCAGCGAGTTCGAGATGCGCTCACCGGCGGTGAGCAGCATGTCCATCTCCCGCTCCGGCGGCGCGGGGTTGACCTGCTGCGCCAGGTCGAGCAGCTCGTCGGTGGTGTCTCCCATCGCCGAGCAGACCACGACGACGTCGTTCCCCGCCTTCTTCGTGGCGACGATCCGCTCGGCTACGCGCTTGATCCGGTCGGCACTTTCCAGCGACGATCCGCCGTACTTCTGGACCACGAGGGCCACGCCCGAACCTCCTAGACGGGCCGGGTCTGCTCCCTGGTGGGCACCGAGGAGCCCCCGCGTCCCATATTTGAACTGGAGCCTACCGGGGCACCGGCGGCCCGCCACCCTCTTGACGTGGGGCGGGTGCTGCGGGCGGGTGGTGCGGAAGTAAATCTTCCGTAACACCAACGGAATGCGCGAAGCCCTTCCTCCCGAGTGATGCAGCGCACTCGATGAGTACCGTGGCGATCGTGCGAAAGCCAGCTGTGACGAGCGTCCCGATCGCCTCCCTGATGGCCGAGCGGTGGAGCCCGCGGGCCCTGGACGCGTCTTCTGTGGTTTCCCCGGAGCAGGTCAGAGCGTTGCTGGAGGCGGCCCGCTGGGCGCCGTCGTTCGGCAACACCCAGCCCGCGCGCTACCTGGTGGGCGTGCGCGGGACGCCGACGTTCGACGCGATCCTGGCGACGCTGAACTCGGGCAACCGCGGGTGGGCGCACCGGGCGAGCCTGCTGCTGATCGGCGTGATGGTGACGACGAACGAGAAGGGCGCGGTGCCGTACGCGGAGTACGGGCTGGGGCTGGCTTCGGAGAACCTCGTCCTGCAGGCGGTGGAGCTGGGGCTGGTGGCGCACCAGATGGCGGGGTTTTCGGCGGACGCGGTGCGGTCGTCGTTCAGCCTTCCGGAGGACGCGGTGCCGAAGGTGGCGATCGCGGTGGGGTCACCGGCGCCGGCGGAGGTGCTCGAGGAGGACTGGCGGGTCGAGCGGGAGCGGGCGGAGCGGCAGCGGCTGCCCCTGGAGGAGTTCGCGTTCACCGGCCAGTGGGGCACGCCCGCCCTTTAGCCCGGCAGCACGACGGCCCGGTCACGCAGGCGGTCCCAGGCGTTGACCGGCACGGTGGTGAAGACGTCGTCCACGGCGGAGAACCCGCCGGCGGCCGTCCGGATCTCGACGATCCCCGCCGCGGTGGCCGGGTCGAGGCCGCAAACCGAGGCGATCACGGCCGCCGGCGCGTTGTTGAGGTCGACCAGGCCACCGTCGTCGTAGTTCCGCGGCAGGTCGGGGCGGCCGATCCCGAGGTCCCGCGCGATGAGCGGGTCACTCGCGACCAGCTTTCGCGCTTCGGCGCGACGTTCCCGCGCCGCGAGCGCGGCGGCGAGGGCCGGGTCCGGGCCGTCGAGGCGCTCACCGGGGACGTGGCGCAGGATCTCCCGGCGCAACTTGGCCTGCTGGACGCAGGCGACCGCGACCACGGCGAGCCCGAGGACCACCGCGACCGAGGTGAGCACGTTGCCGGCGGTGCCGACCGTCTTGCCCGCGGCATCCTTGGGCGAAAGGGACATCAGCGTGGACATGACCGCGGCGGCCGCCCCGAAGACCACGGCGCGCGCGTAGAGCGACTTCCGGCCGAGCCGCATGGCGGCGTGCACGAACGGCACCCACGCGAAGAGCCCCACCGTGGCGATCGTGACGACGAAGTACCAGCGGCTTCCGACGCGGGCGACCGCACTCGGCGACGTCACGACAGGCTGTGAAACGGACATGATCAGCACCCCTTCCGGCGTGCTGATGTCGCCTGGCGGCGACAGTGCGTTACGAGGGTCCGCCGATCGTGATCACCGCGAAATCAGGAAGCTCCGCCCACCCGGCGGATGACCTTGGCGAGGATCCCCGACACCACGAGCCAGAAGATGGCCGCGATGCCGTAGTTGACCAGGACCCGCAGCTTCCCGTCACTGGGTGTGAACAGGTCGCTGAAGCCCAGCGCCAGGCTGTCGGCCCAGGACTTCACGAACGAGACGATGCCGTTGTCCGGGTTGGCCGAGCCGACCGTGAAGATCACGTGGATCACCAGCAGCGCGGCGAAGATCAGGCCCACCCAGCGGACGATCGACGCCACCAGCGAGGCGACCTTGCCGCCGGTGCCGCGCCAGTCGACCGGGGCCCGGCGGGAGACCTTCGTCTCCTCGTCCGACGACGCTGCCGACGACTCTGCGTGCTCACCCATGCCCGCAGTTTCGCACGGCGACCGGCCAATTGCTACCCACAGGTAACCCCGAACGGGCATGGCCCGGCTTCCCTCACCCGGCGTTCCGTGGTTATGGTGTGGTCGTGGCGCGTGCTCTCCTGCTTCGCTGCCGCGACGGGGCCTGACCGGACCGGCTCCCCGTCGCGGGGCTTCGTGGTGCCGGTCGCACCCGTCGAGCTGGAGACACCCCCGATCCCATGAGCAAGATCCGCAAGCCTTCTCGCACCGCGCCCGCCGACCAGCCCGCTTGGAACACCCAGCGCGGCACGTCCATGCCGGTGCACCGCTACCGCCCCTGGTACGACGTCGTCGAGAACATCGACCTGCCCGACCGCACCTGGCCCGAAAAGCGCATCGACCGCGCGCCGCTGTGGTGTGCCGTCGACCTGCGGGACGGCAACCAGGCCCTGATCGACCCGATGTCGCCCGCGCGCAAGCGCAAGTTCTTCGACCTGCTCGTACGCATGGGCTACAAGGAGATCGAGGTCGGCTTCCCGGCCGCGAGCCAGACCGACTTCGACTTCGTCCGCGAGATCATCGACGAAGGCGCCATCCCGGACGACGTCAGCATCCAGGTGCTGACCCAGTGCCGTCACGAGCTGATCGAGCGGACCTTCCAGGCCCTCGAAGGCGCGCCGCGCGCGATCGTCCACATCTACAACTCGACGTCGATCCTGCAGCGCCGCGTGGTCTTCCGCGAGGAGCGCGAGGGCATCAAGAAGATCGCGACGCAGGCCGCGGAACTCGTCGTCGAGCTGGCCGCGAAGCAGCCCGACACCGACTTCCGGTTCCAGTACTCGCCCGAGTCCTACACCGGCACCGAGCTGTCGTACGCGCTCGAGGTCTGCAACGCCGTCACCGAGATCTGGCAGCCGACGCCGGAGAAGCCGGTCATCCTGAACCTGCCGGCGACCGTCGAGATGGCGACGCCGAACGTCTACGCCGACTCGATCGAGTGGATGTCCCGCAACCTGGCGCGCCGTGACTCGGTGATCCTGTCGCTGCACCCGCACAACGACCGCGGCACCGGCATCGCCGCCGCCGAGCTGGGCTACCAGGCCGGCGCCGACCGGATCGAAGGCTGCCTGTTCGGCAACGGCGAGCGCACCGGCAACGTCGACCTGGTCGCGCTGGGCATGAACCTCTACAGCCAGGGCATCGACCCGCAGATCGACTTCTCCGACATGGACGAGATCAAGCGGACCGTCGAGTACTGCAACCAGCTGCCGGTCCCGGAGCGCTCGCCGTGGGGCGGCGACCTGGTCTTCACGGCCTTCTCCGGCTCGCACCAGGACGCCATCAACAAGGGCTTGGACGCGCTGAAGGACGCCGCCGACAAGCAGGGCGTGCCGCTGGACGAGTACCCGTGGGAGGTCCCGTACCTGCCGATCGACCCGAAGGACGTCGGCCGCACGTACGAGGCCGTCATCCGCGTGAACTCGCAGTCCGGCAAGGGCGGCGTCGCCTACATCATGAAGGCCGAGCACCAGCTCGACCTGCCGCGGCGCCTGCAGATCGAGTTCTCGAAGGTCATCCAGCGCTACACCGACTCCGAGGGCGGCGAGGTCGACCCGACGACGATGTACAACGCCTTCTCGGCCGAGTACCTGGAGCTGAAGACGCCGCTGGAGCTGGTCCGCCAGCACGTGCGCGACAACGGTGACGGCGAGTACGACATCACCGCGACCGTGAAGGTGGAAGGCGACGAGCACGAGGTCACCGGCCGCGGCAACGGCCCGATCGCGGCGTTCTTCGACGCGCTGTCGACCGTCGGCTTCGACCTGCGTCTCCTGGACTACTCCGAGCACACGCTCTCGCCGGGTGACGACGCGCGTGCCGCGTCGTACATCGAGTGCGCGATCTCGGACCGGGTGTTCTGGGGCATCGGCATCGACGCGTCGATCGTCACGGCGTCGCTGCGCGCGGTCGTCTCGGCGGTGAACCGCGCCAACCGCTGAACCTGTGGGCCGCCTGTCGGGTTCCTGTGAGTACCCCTTGATCAGGAGTTTTCCGGGACCGGCAGGCGGTTAATGGAAGTGTGGACGGAACGACGGCGGGCCTGCTGGTGCTGTTCGTCGTCTCGCTGGTGCCCCTGCTGCCCACCGAGGTGACGCTCCTCGGCATGGGCATCGCGGCGGCGCAGGGCGGGACGTCGCTGGCATTGGTGATCGCCGTCGCCTCGGCCGGGTGCCTGGTCTCGGACCAGGCGCTCTACGCCCTCGGCCGGTTCGGTGGCCGGGCGGCGCTGGACCGGCTGAGCCGGCGGCGGAAGATCGCCGCCGGCATCGGCTGGCTCGACGGACGCCTGCAGCGCCACCCCCGGCCGGTGCTGGTCATCGCCCGTTGGCTCCCGTCGGGCGGGACGGTCGGTGCCCTGCTCGCCGGATCGCTCCGGTGGCCGGTCGCGGAGTTCTTCACCGCGTCGGCCGTCGGCGTCACGCTCTGGACGTCGTACGTGGCCTTCCTCGGTTACGCGGGCGGCCGGATCATCACCGAACCCGGGATCAGCATGCTGCTCTCCCTCGGCGTCGCCCTCATCCTGGGTTCGGTGATCACCTACGGCGTGAAGCGCGGCGCTAGAGCGATTTGAGGATCTCCGCCGGCTCGGTCCGCGTGACGAAGTCCGGGTGGACGTCGACGAACCGCAGTCCCCGGTCCTGATCCACCACGACGACCGCCGGGTGGACCAGCTCCCACGTGCCGTTGACCTGCTCGAGGTCCGTGCCGAGCGCCTGCATGGCTTCGCGCACGGGCGCGGAAACCGGGTAGCTCAGCCCGAGTCCGCGGGCGACGGTGCTGCCGACGTCCGACAGCACCGGGAACTCGAGGTCCGCGAGGGGCCCGTCCGGCTTCTGGGGGCTGATCGCGGCGAGGGTCACGTTCCTCGCTGTCAGCTCGGGCAGGAGTTCCTGCTGGTAGGTGCGCAGGGTCAGGTTGCAGTACGGGCACCACTGGCCGCGGTAGAAGACGAGCACCGCCGGCCCGTCGGCGACGAGGTGGCTCAGGCTCACCGACGTGCCGTCGGCCCCGGGCAGCGTGAAGTCTTCGATCTTGTCGCCCGCCTCGGCGAACTTCGTCCCGGTCGCCCGGCGCCGGTCCGCTTCGAGGACCTCGAAGATCTCCGGCGGCAGCGCGCCGCGGGCCTTCGCGTTGACGTCGGTCAGGGCGTCGTTGAGCGTCATGGATCCCCCTGGTTCAGTTGTACTGATCGGTACAGTGGCCCGAACTGTACTATCCAGTACATGGATGCGCAAGCAGCCGCCACGACCCCGCGCGGCAAGCGGACGCGGGACGCGATCGTCGACGCCGCGGCCCAGCTGATGTACGTCGACGGCGTCGCGGGCACGAGCGTCGACAAGGTGCTCGCCGCCAGCGGGGCCGGGAAATCGCAGATGTACCACTACTTCAAGAACAAGGAACAGCTGGTCGGGGCCGTGATCGACCGGTACCTCGAGCAGATCCTCGGCAACCAGCCGGCGATCTTCACGCTGTCCTCCTGGGCGGACTTCGAGACGTGGACCGAGCAGCTGCTGGACGTCCACCGCCGCGCGGGCGCGCCCATCGCGTGCCCGCTGGGTAACCTCGCCGGGGAAGTCGGGGACAACCCGAAGCTGGCGCCGCTGGTCGACCAGGCCTACCGGACGTGGGAGTCCCACCTGGAGCGCGGGCTGAAGACGTTGCAGGACAAGGGAGAGCTGGCTCCCGACGCCGATCCGGCCCGGCTGGCGCAGGCGGCGATGACGTCCGTCCAAGGTGGACTGCTGCTGGCCCACATCCGGCACGACCTCACCGCGCTGGAGGACGCGCTGGGGATCGCGCTCGCCCACCTGCGCGGCTTCAGGCGGTGAGCTGGGCGATCTCCGCGCGCAGTTCGTCGATCACCTTGGCCACGGCCGGACGCTGCAGCGCGCCGACCCGGCAGACCGCCTCCACCAGCCGGGCGGCGCGGATCCCCGCCAACGGCTTGCTGACCAGGCCGCTGCCGCGGCGGGTGTCGATCGTGTAGCGCGGGACCAGCGCGATCCCGTGGCCCGCCGCGACGAGCCGCTCGGTGATGCGGAAGTCGTTGATCCGCTGCACCACCACCGGCCGGACGCCGGTGCGGACGGTCAGCGAGCGCAGCACGTCGTCCACCGGGAAGCCGTGGTCGACGCCGATCCAGCGTTCGTCGGCCAGCTCCGCCAGGTCCACCCGCCGCTTGGCCGCCAGCCGGTGCCCGGCGGGCAGCGCGACGTCGAGCGGCTCCCGGAGCAGCGGCACGACGTCCAGGCGGCCGGAGTCGAACTCCGGCGCGTGCTCGTCCCGGTGCGCGACGACGATGTCGTAGTCGGCGACCAGGCCGGGCACCTCGGGTGGCGTCATGTCGACATCGCGGACGTCGACCTCCAGGCCCTCGTATTCCGCGACGCGGGTCAGCAGGCCGGGCAGCAGCATCAGCCCGGCCGACTGGAAGATCGCGATCCGCACGCGGCCGCGTGGCGCGCTGCGGTAGGTGTCCAGTTCGGACTCCGCGCGATCGAGCGCGGCCAGCACCTCGTCGGCGCGGGCGACCAGCGCGCGACCGGCGTCGGTCAGCCGCAGCCCGCGCCCGGCCGGCTCGGTGAGCGGCAGGCCGACCTCGCCCTGCAGCGCCCGCAGCTGCTGCGAGACCGCGGACGGCGTGCAGTGCAGCGCCCGCGCGGCCGCCGTCACGCTCCCGCGGTCGGCGAACTCGCGCAGTGTGCGCAGGCGACCCAGATCCACGGCCCCAGCGTAGTTGAAGCGCGGCTACACAGTGGCCACGCTTTCGGCGGCCTTCGCTTCACGGTCGTGGCGCAGCCGCGCGACCGTCCCGGCGCTGACGAGCGCGACGATCCCGGCGACGCAGCCGAGCGTGAGCACCGACGGCGTCAGGCGGTTGTCGGCCAGCTGCAGCACGTACGCGAACAGCGGCGACAACGTCAGCAGGATCGACGCGGTGATCGGCTCGGTCCGCCGGATCCCCACCTGCAGCAGGTAGAGCGGCAGCGCGACCCCGAGCAGGGCGATCAGCGCGGACGGCCCGAACGCCGGCCCGAAGCCCGGCGCGTCGTCGACCGCGACGAGCGCCCAGGTCATTGCCAGGATGAGGAAGAACCGCACGGCGAGCACCCGCCGCGGCGGCAGCTCGGCGTCACTCAGCCGCTTCGAGTAGATCACGTTCGTCACCGAGCCGACCCCGGTGACGAGCACGAGCGCCACCCCGACGAGCGTCTCGCCAGGCGTCCGGTCGAGTCCACTGTGGCCGGTGAACGACCCCCAGACGAGCAGCCCGATCAGCACGCCGATCCCGACCGCCACCCACGCCTCCGCGCGCAGGATCGCGGTTCCCTTGCGCAGCAACGGGTTGAACGCGAGGGTCAGCACCGGGCCGAGCGCGATGCCCACGACGTTCACCACCGCGGGTTCGAGGTAGCGCAGCGCGAAGAGCATCGACAGCCAGGTCGCGGGGGTCGTCACGTTGATCATCACGACGTCACGGCGCAGTCAGCGCCGCGAACCCCGGTCAGTGGCAGTACGCCTCGCAGCATCGGAAACTCCCCAGTCGTCGGCGGAGGCTCATCGTGTCCGGAATCGGACATCGCGGGCAATAGCGTCCGGGCGGGGGGAGCAAGGCCCGAGAGGTGACGTCCACCGATCGGCCCAGGTCAGCGGTCGTTTTCGTGAAGCTCAGCTACAAGGTTCGTGCAGATAATCTCGCTGGTCCTTCACTGTCCGCCTTGCGAGAGTGGAGGTATGCCCACCCGTGACCGCCTGCTCGCCGTGCTCGTCGCCGTGCTCTGGGGCCTCAACTTCCTCGCCATCCACGCCACGCTCGGCCAGTTCCCGCCGGTGTTCGCGGGCGCGCTGCGGTTCGCCGTCATCGCCGTGCCGACGATCCTGTTCGTGCCGTGGCCGAAGGTGAAGGTGCGGCACCTGCTCGGCTACGGCCTCGGCTTCGGCACCGGGCAGTTCGCGTTCCTGTTCATCGCGATGGACACCGGGATGCCGACCGGGCTCGCGTCGCTGGTGCTGCAGGCGTCGGCGCCGTTCACGGTGCTGCTCGGCGCCGTCTTCCTGCGTGAACGCGTCACGCCGCACCAGCTGGCCGGCATCGCGCTGGCCGTCGCCGGGATGGTCGCGATCGCGTGGCAGCAGTCCGGGCACGCGGCCCTGCTGCCGATGGTCCTGACGCTGCTGGCCGCGCTGAGCTGGGCGTTCGGCAACCTCAGCACGCGCAAGGCCGAGCCGGACAACCCGTTGCACTTCACGCTGTGGATGTCAGTGGTGCCGCCGCTGCCGATGTTCGCGCTTTCGCTGGTCATGGAGGGCCCGGCCGCGCAGTGGCGCTCGCTGACGACGCTCGGGACGCCGACCGGGCTGACCGCGCTGGGCGGGCTGGCCTACGTCGTGCTGATCGGCACGGTCGTCGGGTCCGGCCTGTGGACGACGCTGATGCGGCGCAACCCGGCGGGCGTGGTTTCGCCGTTTTCGCTGCTCGTGCCGGTGGTCGGCCTGACGGCGTCGTTCGTCTTCCTCGGCGAGCGGCCGACCGGCCTGGAGATCGGCGCGGCCGCCGTCGTGATCGCCGGGGTGCTGCTCGGCTCGCTGCGGTTCACGCGCAAGCGCGAACCCGAGCTCGTCGCGGTCTAGGCGGTCGGCTCGCTGACTTCCTGCTTCTCTTCTTCGTCGTGCTTCTTGCCGAGCCGCTTCTTCATCACGAAGAAGACGACGACGCCGATCACGATGGCGGCGACCAGGCCGTACTTGGAGAAGTTGCCGAGCCACTTTTCGGCGACGACGCCGAGGTAGTAGACGAGGGCCGTGGTGCCGCCGGCCCACACGATGCCGCCGGCCGCGTTCGCCATCAGGAACTTCGGGTAGTGCATCTTGAGCGACCCGGCGAGCGGGCCGGCGAGGATGCGCAGGAACGCGATGAAGCGGCCCAGGAAGACGGCCCACACGCCGCGTTTGTCGAAGATCCGTTCGGCGTTGGCGAGGTGCGTCGGGCCGAAATGCTTCGGGAATTTCCGGCCGGCCCAGGCGAACAGCCGTTGACCACCGGTCTTTCCGATCAGGTACCCGATGCTGTCGCCGATGATGGCGCCGGCGCTGGCCAGGATGCCGATCCACAGCGGACTCAGGTTGCTGTGCTGCGAAGCCAGCAAAGCGGCGCTGACCAGCACGATCTCGCCCGGCAGCGGAATGCCGAGGCTTTCGATCATGATCACCGCGCCGACGATCAGGTACACCGAAAGCGGCGGGATCGCCTCCAGCCATTGGTCGATGTGCACCGGTCGTACCCCCTGCTGTTCGCCGAATCTGCTTTCCGCAGGGTACCGGGGGTGGGGCGCTCGGGGCGGCCTACTCAGGTATTGCGGGGGGTACGACTCAAGTCGGGGTTCACTCGAGCGTGGCGAGGGCGGGGGCCACCGGGAAATCCCCGGAAACGACGTCGAAGCCGCGGTTTTCGGTGAGCGGCTCCCCGAGCACCCCGACGAGCACGGCGGCGACGTCCCGCCGGGTGATCCGCCCGGGTTCGAGGTGGCCCGCCACCTTGACGCGGCCGGTGGCGGGGCCGTCGGTCAGCGTCCCGGGCCGGACGATGGTCCAGGTCAGCGCGGACTTCTGCAGGACGCTGTCGGAGACCTGCTTGGCGAGCAGGATCGACCGGACCAGGCGGTCGCCCTGGTCCGGGGAGTCGGCGAACTGGGCGGAGAGCTGGATGAACCGCGAAACCCCGGCGACTTCGGCGGCCCGGATGGCGGCGATGGCCCCGTCCCGGTCGACTAGGTTCACCGATTCGGGTTCCGGATCGGGGGCCCCGATGGTGTTGATGACGACGTCGGAGTCCTTGAGGGCCTCGACGAGGTCGTCACGATCGGCGGTGACGTCGGCTACGACGGGTCGGGCGGGCTCGTCGCGGAGGACGTCGGCCCGTCTGCGGCTTCTCAGGCCGGCGCGGACCTGGTGACCTCGGGCCGCGAGCAGGCGGACGACGTGGATCCCGGTTCGTCCCGTCGCGCCCAGCACGGTGACCTGCATGCGGTGATCCTCCCGCAGGTGGGGCGGGTTCGCTGGACACCAGAGTTGTCCACAGGGTTCACCCCCATGTGGACAACTGTCAGCTGCCGGTCAGCCCGGCGGCCCGCGATCGCAGGTACTCCTGCTCGGGCAGGCTCAAGGTCCGCTGGGCAGCGGCCAGGTAAGCCTCCCGCGCCCCGGCCGCGTCACCCGCCAGCTCCAGCAGGTGCGCCCGCACGGCGTCGACCCGGTGGTGTTCCGTCAACTCGGCGTCCGCCAGCTCCGCCAACCCGGCCGATGGCCCGTGGACCTGCGCGAACGCCACCACCCGGTTCAACGTCACCATCGGCCCCGGCGCCACCACGCGCAGCAGGTCGTACAGCGTGAGGATCTGCGCCCAGTCCGTCTCCGCCGCCGACGCCGCCTCGTCGTGGACCGCCGCGATCGCCGCCTGGAGCTGGTACGGCCCCACCGGTGCCGTCGCCAACGCGCCCGTGATCAGCGAAACACCCTCTTCGACGAGCCGCGGGTTCCACCGGCTCCGGTCCTGCTCGGCCAGCGGGACCAGGGCACCCGCACCGTCGACGCGGGCCGGGCGGCGGGCTTCCGTCAGGAGCATCAACGCCAGGAGACCCGTCACCTCGCCGTCGTGCGGCACCTCCGCGCTCAGCTGACGGACCAGGCGGATCGCCTCCGTCGTCAGCTCGACGCGGTTCAGCTCGTCGCCCGAACTGGCCGTGTGGCCCTCCGTGTAGATCAGGTACAGCACCTGCAGCACCGCCGCCAGGCGCTCCGGACCGCCGTCCCGGGTGAGGCGCTCGCCGCGGAGTTTCTGCTTGGCGCGGCTGATCCGCTGGCCGATCGTGGCCTCCGGCACGAGGAACGCGCGGGCGATCTCCGCCGTCGTCAGGCCGCCGACCGCACGCAGCGTCAACGCCACCTGGGACGGCTGGGTCAGCGACGGGTGGCAGCAGAGCAGCAGCAACGTCAGCGTGTCGTCGACCCCGACCGGCGCGGGGCCGGGCGGCTCGGCCAGCGCCACGCTCTCCTCGCGCCGTTGCCGGGCGGTCTCGCTGCGCCACTGCTCGATGCGCCGCCGGGACGCCGTCGTGATCAGCCAGCCCTTCGGGTGGTCCGGGATCCCGGACGACGGCCACTGCTGCGACGCCGCCAGCAGCGCCTCCTGAACGGCGTCCTCGCAGGCCTCGAAGTCGCCGTACCGGCGGACCAGCGCCGCCAGGACCTGCGGGGCGAGCGAACGCAGCAGCTCGGGGTTCACCGCAGCTCCATCACCGGCCGCACTTCGACCACGCCGAACGCGGCTTCGGGGATCCGCGCGGCGATCTCGACGGCGCGTTCGCGGCTGTCGCAGTCGAGCAGGTAGAAGCCGGCGAGGAACTCCTTGGCCTCGGCGAACGGGCCGTCGGTCGTCGTCGTGCCGCGCTCGCCCACGCTGACCCGCGTGGACAGCTCCGGGAAGGCGAGCCGTTCGGAGACGACGCGCTCGCCGGACGCGTCGAGGTCGTCGTTGAGCTGCTGGTAGTGGGCGAGCCCGGCGGCCTGCTGCTCGTCGCTCATGCCCTCCCAGGCCGCGCGCGACTCGGGGTTGCCGTAGATCAGGACCACGTACTTCACGAACGCCTCCCGGCCGATGTCGAAATCCAGGATGGCATGACGGAGAGGCGCAGAAGCGAAACGACGAACGGCCGGCCGGGACGAATCCCGGCCGGCCGTTCGGAAGAGAACCTCAGAGGATCTCGGCGGACGTGCCGATGTCCGGCGGGCCGAGGTCGGGGTTCAGCGCCCCGGTGAGCTCGACCAGCTCCGGCTTCACCTCGTGCGGCTGGATGCGCCCGTCGCGGATGTCCTCGGCGTAGTGGCAAGCCACCCGGTGACCGCCGCCGATCTCGCGCAGCTGCGGGCGGTCCGTGTCGCACAGGCTCGCCTGCTTCCACGGGCAGCGCGTGTGGAAGCGGCAGCCCGACGGCGGGTTCGCCGGCGAGGGCAGGTCGCCCGCGAGCAGGATCTGCTCACGGGTGTCCTCGACCTGCGGGTCCGGCACCGGGATCGCCGACAGCAGCGCCCGCGTGTACGGGTGCAGCGGTTCGCGGTACAGCGAGTCCGCGTCGGTCTCCTCGACCAGCGCGCCCAGGTACATCACGCCGATGCGGTCGGAGATGTGCCGCACCACCGCGAGGTCGTGCGCGATCACCACGTACGTCAGGCCGAGCTGGTCCTGCAGGTCCTCCAGCAGGTTGACCACCTGGGCCTGCACCGAGACGTCCAGCGCGGACACCGGCTCGTCGGCAACGATCAGGTCCGGCTCCACGGCCAGCGCCCGCGCGATGCCGATGCGCTGGCGCTGCCCGCCCGAGAACTCGTGCGGGTACTTCCGCAGCGACGTCTCGGGGAGGCCGACCGCCGACAGCAGCTGGCGCAGCCGCCGCTGGGTGGCGTCCTTGTCCTTGTCGAGTCCGTGGGCGTGCATGCCCTCGAGCAGGATGGACTCGACCGACTGGCGCGGGTCCAAACTGGACAGCGGGTCCTGGAAGATCATCTGCATCCGGCGCCGGGCCTTCCGCAGGTCCTCGCCCTTGAGCTTCGCGACGTCCGTGCCGTCGAAGACGACCTGGCCGGCGGTCGGCTCGTTCAGCCGCAGGATCGCCCGGCCCAGCGTGGACTTGCCGCACCCGGACTCGCCCACCAGGCCGTAGGTCTCCCCGCGGCGGATGGCCAGGTCGACGCCGTCGACCGCGTAGACGTGCCCGACGGTCCGGTCGAACACGACGCCGCTCTTGATCGGGAAGTGCACCTTGAGGTCGGTGACCTCGAGCAGCACGTCACCAGCAGGACGGGTCATCGGGCTCCTCCTCCCGCCACGACCGCCGGTCGCACGGGGTTGTGACAGCGCAGCAGCCCGTTGCGGTCGGGCACCAGCTGCGGCGAGACTTCGCGGCAGACCGGCAGCGCGTTGGGGCAGCGGGGCGCGAACGCGCAGCCGCCGTTCCACGGGATGTTGTCGGCCACCGAACCCCGGATGGGGATCAGCTTCTCGCCCCGGCCCGCGTCGAGCCGCGGGATCGAGGCCAGCAGGCCGTGCGTGTACGGGTGCCGCGGCTCGGCGAACAGCTGGTGCCGCTGCGCCCGCTCGACGATCTTGCCGCCGTAGAGCACGTTGACCTCGTCGCACAGCCCGGCGACCACGCCGAGGTCGTGCGTGATCATGATCAGCGCGGTGCCGGTGTCCTGCACCAGTTCCCGCAGCAGCGCCAGGATCTGCGCCTGGATGGTGACGTCCAGCGCGGTGGTCGGCTCGTCGGCGATGAGCAGCCGCGGCCGGCACGCCAGCGCGATCGCGATCAGCGCGCGCTGCCGCATCCCGCCGGAAAGCTGGTGCGGGTACTCGGAAAGCCGGCGCGACGGGTCCGGGATGCCGACCTTGTCCAGCAGGTCCGTCGCTTCGACGGACGCCGCCTTGCGCGACATCCCGCGGTGGCGTTCCAGCACCTCGGTGATCTGCAGCCCGATCGGGATGACCGGGTTCAGCGAGGACAGCGGGTCCTGGAACACCATGCCGAGGTCGCGGCCGCGGCGGTCGCGCATGTCCTTGTCGGACAGCTTGAGCAGGTCGGTGCCTTCGAAGCGCACCGAACCGCTGACCTTGTTGCCGCGCCGGGCCAGCAGCCGCATGATCGCCAGCGACGTCACGGACTTGCCGCAGCCGGACTCGCCGACGAGGCCGACGGTCTGGCCGGGTTCGACATCGAAGCTGACGCCGTCCACCGCGGTGAAGGGGCGCTCGCCCCGGCGGACGAAGTTGACCGTGAGATCACGGACTTCGAGGAGTGCCATGTGTTACAGCACCGCCTGTTCTTCGGGTCGAGGGCGAGGGCCACCTGCGGCGACCTTCCGAACGGACAGATCACGGACTTCAAGGAGTGCCACGGTGGTTCACCGCCTGTTCTTCGGGTCGAGGGCTTCACGGAGGGACTCGCCGACCAGCGTGAACCCGAGCGCCACGATGATGATCGCGATCGCCGGGTAGTACGCGAGCTCGGGACGGACGTCGAGGAACTGGTGCGAGGCCTTGCCCAGCATCAGCCCCCACTCCGCCCGCGACGGGTCCGGGTCGCCCAGACCGAGGAACGACAGCGCGGCGGCCTCCAGGATCGACGTCGCCAGGGTCAGCGTCGCCTGCACGATGACCGGGCCGAGCGAGTTCGGCAGCATGTGCCGGAACACGATCGGCCAGCGCTTGACGCCGAGCGACCTCGCGGCCAGCACGTGGTCGGCGTCCCGCTGGGACAGCATGGAACCGCGCAGCAGCCGGGCGAAGATCGGCACGCCGATCATCGACACGGCCAGGATGACCGTCCACTGGCTCGGCTTCGCGAACAGCGCCGCGATCGAAATGGCCAGCAGCAGCGACGGGAACGCCAGCATGACGTCGACCAGTCGCATGAGGATGGTGTCGACCCAGCCGCCGAAGGCACCCGCCAGGCCACCGATGATCACGCCGATGAGCACGCCGACGATCGTGGCGAGCACACCGACGATCAGCGTCTGCTGGGCGCCGGCGATCAGCCGCGACAGGAAGTCGCGGCCGAAGTCGTCCACGCCGAGCGGGAACCCGGACTGCGCGCCGGGGATGAAGTTCGGCCGGACCTGGTCGCCGAGGTACTGGACGTCGGGGTCCTTCGGCTCCAGCACCGACGCGAAGATCGCGACGATCAGGAACAGGCCGGTGATGACGCCACCGGTGATCGCGACCGGGCTGCGCAGCATCCGGCGGAGCGCTTCCCCGCCGAGGCTGCGCCCGCTCGCCGCGGCGAGCTTGTCGATCGGTTCCTTCTTCTTGTTCAGCAGAGTGTTCATCGCACACGCACCCTCGGGTCGATGATCCCGTACGAGATGTCGACCAGCATGTTCACCAGGACGTAGACCACGGCCCCGAACAGCAGGAGCGCCTGCAGCCGGGGGTAGTCACGCCGTTCGATCCCTTCGGCCAGCAGGAAGCCGAGGCCGCGGAAGTTGAACACCCGCTCGGTCAGCACGGCGCCGCCGAGCAGCGCGCCGGTCTGCAGGCCGATGGTCGTGACCACCGGCAGCAGGCCGTTGCGCAGGACGTGCCGGGTGCGCACCACCTGCTGGGTCAGGCCCTTGGAGTTGGCCGTGCGGATGAAGTCCTCGTTGAGGACGTCCAGCACCGACGCGCGGGTGATCCGGGTGATCACCGCGAGCGGGATGGTGGCGAGCGCGAACGCGGGCAGGATCAGGTGCTTGATCGCGTCCCAGACGGCGTCCCACTCGCTCGTCATGATGCCGTCGAGGATGGCGAAGTTCGTGATCGCCGTGGCGTCGAGGCCCGCGGCCTGCCTGCCCTGGGACGGCAGGCCCAGCGGTGCGGCCAGGATGTCCTGCATCATGTAGCCCAGGAAGAAGACCGGCACCGCGACGCCGATCAGGCTGAGCACGATGACCACGTTGTCGACCGGCCCACCGCGGTACCGCGCGGACAGGTAGCCGGCCGGGATGCCGATGACGACCGCGATGATCATCGCGGAGAGACCGAGCTCGATGGTCGCCGGCAGGAAGGTGACGATCTCGCCCATCACGGGCTGGGTCGACACCAGGGAGTTGCCGAAGTCGCCGGTGAGCGCCCGGCCGAGGAATCCGAAGTACTGCACGAAGATCGGCTGATCGAGGCCGAGCACGTGGTTGAGGTTGGCGATCTTCTCCGGCGTCGCCTTGTCCCCCAGCAGAGCGGCGGCGGGACCGCCGGGCAGGGACCGGAGCCAAGCGAAGACCAAGATGGACAGGATGAAGAGCGTCGGGATCGCTTGTAGCAGCCGACGCACGAGAAAACGGAGCACTTGCAGTCCTTTGTTGCCAGCCCGGGAATCAGGCGCAGGGGGTGGGTGCGGTAGCACCCACCCCCTGCCTTTGGCTGAAATCCTTCAGTCAGCTCACGGTCACGGTGTTGAAACGCTCGTCGGTGAGCGGGCTCGCCACCAGACCCTTGACCTTCGGGCCGACCACGATCGCCGGGGTCGGGTACGCGATCGGGACCGCCGGGAGGAAGTCCATGATCTTCTTGTTGACTTCCTGGTACGCCTTGGCGTGGGCGTCACCGGCGGGCGAAGCGTCCGCCGCGCTCAGGGCCGCGAACAGCTCGGGGTTGTTGAACCCGAACTCCTTCTTCTCACGGCCGAAGAACGTGCCGACGAAGTTGCCGGCGTCGTTGTAGTCACCGGTCCAGCCGAGCAGGTGGAGGTCCTGCTTGCCGGCCTTCTGCACGTCGTCCTTGTAGCCACCGTTCCACGGCTCGGCGTGGGCCTCGATCGTGACGCCGATCTTCTTGAGGTCCTCGGAGATCGCGGTGAAGGTGTCCGCCGGGTTCGGCATGTACGGACGGCTGACCTCGGTCGGGTAGTAGAACTTCAGCGTGAGGTTCTCGGCACCGGCCTGCTTCAGGAGGTCCTTCGCCTTGTTCTGGTCGTACGGGTACTTCGTCACGTCGTCGGTGTAGCCCGAGATGACCTTCGGGACGAACTCGGTCGCGACCTCGGACCCCTCGGCCAGCTTCGACTTCACGAACTGCTCGCGGTTGATGCCGTACGCCAGCGCCTGCCGGACGCGCACGTCCTTGAGCTTCGGGTTGTTGGCCTGGTTGATGCCCAGGTACAGCACGTTGAACGACGGGCGGATGAGGACCTGCTCGCCGTCGTTGCGCAGCAGGCCGTAGTCCGCCGGGCTCGGGTAGTCGTAGCCGTTGATGTCGCCGGCCTTGAGCGCCTGCTTGCGGGCGTTCTCGTCCGGGATCACCTTGAAGATCAGCTTGTCGAGCTTCGCGGGCGACGGGCTGGTGTCGTTGCGCACCAGGGTGATCTCACCCTTGGCCTGGTCCCAGCTCTCGAACTTGAACGGACCGGTACCGGTCGGGAACTTGTTCGCGTACTCGCTGTAGGTGAACGAGTCGCCGCTCTGGGTGACCTGGTCCGCGTTGTGCGCCTTGAGCGCGGCCGGGCTCTCGATGGAGAACGACGGCAGCGTGAACGCCGACGGGAACGCGCCCTTGGCCTTGTTCAGGTTGAGGACCGCGGTCGTCGGGTCCTTCGCCTCGCAGCTCTTGTAGACCGGGTCGCCGCTCGCGTCGCCTTCGTTCTTGGCGAAGCCCTCGAAGACGTCGCCGTAGTAGATCATCTGGCTCTGGGCGGCGGCGCCCTTCATGTTGTACCAGCGGTCGAAGTTGTAGCAGACCGCCGTGGCGTCCATCGGGGTGCCGTCGGAGAACTTCACGCCGGACTTCAGGGTGAACGTCCAGGTCTTGCCCTCGTTGCTCTGCTCCCACTTCTCGGCGAGAGACGGCTCGAGGTCGGCGGTGCCCGGCTTGTTCTGGATCAGCGTGTCGTAGATCTGCCGCGTGATCCGGAAGGTCTCGCCCTCGTCGTTGAACGCGGGGTCGAACATCTTCGGGTTACCGGCCGCACCGAAGATCATCGTGCCTCCGGTACCACCCCCGGCGCCCTCGTCACGCTTGGATTCCGCACAGGCGGACAGCGAAACCGCGAGCGCGCCGGCGAGCCCGATCAGGGCCACGCGGCGTGTTCGGGTCAGCCGCAATTGCTGCATCTGGCACCCCTTGGGAGATGTTCGGGTTTCAAAGTCACCGTCCGGTCGGTCAGGAACTCGACGGACGGTCGGTGTGCCCGCCGACACTAGCGGGAAGTCGGCCTGGGCTTAAGTACGTGAGGTTACGATCGCGCTACGTGCGCGCCGATTTGACCGCAATGTGTCCGTAAATCACGACAGACTGTGACCATTTGGAGCCGACCACTGCGCCCGGTGCCGGATCACTAACTCAGATGGCGGTACCAACGTTAGACCGGTCGTGGTGACCCGACCGACTTGCCTTGATCGATCCGGAGTGGTCCACTCACGCAGGGTGACCGCTTCGTTCCGACGAAAGTCGGGTCCCGGCGGCCTCGGCGGTGCCGTCGACGGCGAACCAGCCGCACTCGAACCGTTGCCAGCGGGCCAGTTCGGCCCGTGCGGCCACGCCGTCGCGCGCGACCGTCCGGGCCAGCCGTTCGGCCGCGGAGCCGCCGGAGAGCCAGCAGAGGTGCGAAAGCAGGGGTCTTACCGAAGTGCGGCCGCACGAGACGCCCTCGAGCACCAGGACGTCCGGCACGGGCACCCGGACGGGCTCCCCCGGGCGGGGTGCCCCGCCCGCCCAGTCCATCCGCCGGTAAGCGCCTTCGACGCCGTTCGCGAGGGGCTTCAAGACGCCGTCGAGCAGCCGCGGCCACCACGAAACCGGGTCGTCCCACGTCGCGAAGGCGTCGGTGCTCACCAGCTCGGTCCGGCACCCGCGCGCACGCAGCCCGGCGACGATTCGACCGGCCAGAGTGGACTTCCCGGCGCCCGACGGGCCGTCGACGGCCAGCACGCGCACCGCCCCCAGCCGGGCGGGAGCGGCGAGCAGGGCGTCGATCAGCTCTTCACTTGCTGACGCGCTCGACCTCGGGAAGCCCTTTGACGTTGTCCGGCGCGGTGGTCCGCGCCTCCAGCTCGGCGATCCGGCCCGCCAGCTCGCGCTTGGCGTCCTCGAGCTCGCAGCGCAGCAACGCGGTCTCCTCGACCGATGTGCGCACCTCTTCCTCCAGGTGCCCGACCTCGGTGGACAGGTGCAGCGACACCAGGGCCAGCACGACGCCGGCGAGGAGGAAGACGAAGTTCGACGGCGTCTGCACGCCGGTGTGCTTGGCGAGGAAGTCGGCCGCCTGCGGCAGCACCGCGAGGACGACCACGCCGATCGAGACGACGAGCCACACGCCCGCGTACTTCTCCCGGAGCTTCCGCCGCCGCATCATCTCGAGGACGACGAACAGCACGACGCAGGCGACGATGATGCTGAGAATGCGCCAACCCTGCATTTCTGCTTCCCCTTACGCCGAGTCGGAGGAGTCGACCGCCGGGCGGCGACGCACCAACGCCAGCAGCAGTGCGAGCCCGGCCCGGCTCAGGTAGACGGCCGACTTGAGCGGCGAGTGGCTGGGCGTGCCGCCCGCGCGTTCCCGCATGACGACCGGGATCTCCCGGATGGTCAGCTTGGCCCGGATGGCCATGACCAGGGACTCCACGGTGTCGCCGAGGTACTCCGCCGGGTAGTAGCCGGCGAACAGCTTGATCGCGCGCGGCCCCATCGCCTTGAAGCCCGACGTGACGTCGGTGAGCTTGGTCTTCGCGAGCCGCGAGAACACGAGCGACAGTGCGACCATCGCGTACTTGCGCGGCCCGCTCGCCTTGTACGAGCCCTTGCCGGCGAACCGGGAGCCGATCACGATGTCGGCGTCCTCCAGGCCGCGCAGCAGCGCGTCGAGCTCGTCCGGGTCGTGCTGGCCGTCCGCGTCCACCTGCACGACGACGTCGTACCCGCGGGCGGCGGCGTAGCGGAACCCGGTGCGCATCGCGCCGCCGACACCCAGGTTCACCGCGAGGCGGGCGACCTCGGCCCCGGCCGCGCGCGCGAGCTTGGCAGTGTCGTCGACCGAGCCGTCGTCGACGACCAGCAGATCGCCGGTCGGCAAAGCACGTTTCACCTGGTCGATGACCGAAGCGACGCTCGCGGACTCGTTCAGCGCGGGCATCACGATGAGCACGCGGCGGCTGGTCACGGAGGTGCTGGACACGCGATCACTCTAGCCTTTCACTGCCCGTTACCGACTGCGGACCCTGGAGCGGCACCAGCGGCGACAACGCCCTGCTGGCCCTCGATCTCGTAGACGGAGGCGCCGGGGTTCTGGAACACGACCTTGAAGCCCGGGGTCGTGTCGAGGTGGCTCAGGCCGGGCCCGTTGTTCGTCTCCGACGTGACCTTGCCCTTGCCGACGAAGACGTACCGCACCTTGAGGTCGGTCAGCAGTTCCCGCACGTGGGGGAACCGGTCGATGTCGTCGAGGTAGATGCCGAGGTAGCCGGCCGGGGTGTCCGGCTCGGCGCCGTAGAAGGTCCATTCGACCGGCTTGACGCCGTCGAGCGCGTACATCCAGACCGAACCGTCGGCCTTGCCGTTCATCACGTGCTCGCCGGGCGCGACGTGCGCGCCGAGCCAGTCGAAGGCCTTGCGCTCGTCTTCGCTGACCGTCGGGCCACCGCTGTAGTTGATCTGCAGGCGGGCGGCGTTGCGGCCGATGTACCCGCCGCGGCTCAGGCCGCCGATCACCACGACGAGCAGCACGACGCCGACCGTGGTGAGCGTCGCCGGCGAGACGTTCGGCAGCCGGGTGGCCGCCTTCCGCCCGAACCAGCGGGCCGCGGTGTCGGTGAACTCCCCGAACGCGACCGCCCCGGCCAGCGGGACCAGCGCGCCGATCCGCCAGTGGTCGTTGTAGAAGATGCCGGTGAGCGTGTGGATGAGCGGCGTCTCCAGCGACACGGTGGCCGCGAACAGCCCGCCGAACACGACGTAGGCGGCGACCATCCACAGCATCCGGCGGTGTTTCACCAGCAGGAAGATGCCGATGAGGGCCGGCACGCCGATCCACCACTGCGGGAACGCCGCCATCGGCGAGAACGTGATCGTTTCGCCGAGCCCGCCGGTGACGGTGGCCTGCGACGCCCAGGACGCGCCCGTCACGCCACCCGCGTTGTACAGCGAGGGCAACGCGAGCGGCAGCCCGCAGAGGACGGCGAGCGCGATCGTGGCCCCGAGCGAGGCCCCGGACCGGCGCCAGTCGATCCGCTCGAACCGGAAGAGCACGGCGAGCAGGATCAGCAGGAAGTACACGACGACGACGAACGCGACGCTGGTGTGCAGGCCGATCAGCCCGGCGACGCCGATCCCGATCGCGACCGGGCCGGCGAGCCCGCGCGGCTCCAGCAGCAGCCGGGCGAGCGCGAGCATGGCCGGGATCAGCGCGACGCCGGCGACGTACGGCCAGAGCGGGCCGCGCCACAGCGAGTCGTACGGGAAGTTGGTGAACGACGCCGACACCGCCGCGGCCGCGGCGACCGCGAGCGGCGGCATCCGCCATACGTGGCACATCGCCGCGACGCCGATCGGCACGCACAGGATCACCGTGAGCGCGCCCATGTTCAGCGTCGGCATCATCGCCAGGCCGGCCTTGTCGAAGACCAGCGCGAGCAGGGCGTGGTAGGTGTCCGGGTAGAAGTAGTTCGTCTGGTCCGGCAGGTTCGCGATCGTGCCGACCGTCGACGGCCGGGCGTCGCCGTGCTCGGCGATCCAGCGCACCAGGTTGGCGTGGAACGGCGCGTCCCAGCCCTGCTGGACCTGGTTCAGGCCGCGGGCGCCGCGCAGGAACGTGACGATGCCGACGAGGCTGCCGGCCAGGACACCGGCGCCGATCAGCAGGTGGTCGCGCAGGGACCGGGCGGGGGCCGCCACGGCGGCGTCCTGCTCGGCCCAGTCCGGGTGGCGGCGCGCGGTGAAGCGCAGGACGAGGAACGAAAGCCCGAAGCCGACGGCCGAGAGGACGAGCGTCCACAGGGCGACGTCGAGCATCGACCAGCGGATACCGAGCCCGCCGAGCACCGGCACGCCCAGGCTGACGATGCCGAACGTCAGGATCGGCGCGGCCGCGGCGAGCAGCCAGCCGCGCAGCCGGATCGCGGCCCCGAAGGCGAGGCCCGGCAGCCAGAAGGCGAGCACGACCAGAAGTACGTTCATGGTTTTCCGCTGTCCAACCTCACCGGCGGTTCCCCGCCGATCCTGTCCCCGGGTCCGGCCGGGGTCACCCTACTGGGACGTCCGGAGCGGGCCGCACGTTGCCCGGACGCCGCAGAACGAACATCAACACGACCAGCAGGCCCAGCGTGGGGCCCCCGGCCAGCCCGGCGACCGCCTTGAGGATCGGGTCGCCCGGCACGAGCAGCAACGTCGCCGCGGTGGCGACCGCGACCACGGCCCAGGTGACGAGCACCTTGCTCGCCTCCTTGCGGGCCACGAGCACGGCCGTCATCAGCTGCAACGCCGTGAGCAGCACCGCACCCCACACCATCCACGCCACCCACCAGCCCTGGGCGACGAACTTCGCGCCGTAGAGCAGCGAAACCAGCCACGGCCCGATGAGCCAGCCGACCAGGGCGCCGACGACGCCGAGGACGACCGTGCCGAGCGCACCGAGCGCGAGCAGCCGCCGCAGCCGGTGCGTGCCCTCCTCGGTGCCCGAAAGCCGGACGACCGTCGGCACCGCGAGCGCCTGCAGCGGGGAGAGCAGCAGGAGCGGCACCCGGGACACGGTGAGCGTCGCGAAGAGGACGCCGACGTCGGCGTCGGACCCGCCCGGGGCGAGCAGGCTGACCATCGCCGGGTAGCCGGTGATGACGCTGGCGGTCAGGCCCGCGCCGGCCATCAGCACGAGGATCCGGGCGGTCACCGGCCCCCAGCCGTCGCCGTCGGCGTGCGGGTCGACCAGGCCGGCGACCGGGCGGACGAACAGCAGCCAGGCGAACGAGCCGGTCGCGGCCGCGATCGCGAACGACGTCAGGCCGGTGAGGCCGGCGGCGGCGATCCCGAGCAGGACGAGCACGCGGACGGCCGCCTCGGCGACCACCAGCCCCGAGTACGGCTTGATCCGCTGCTGGCCGACGAGCAGGCCGCGGGCGGCGAACTGGCACGCGAACGAGATCGCCCCGCAGAGCACGACGACGCCGAGGGCGGTGTGCCCGGCGTAGAGCCGGTCCGACAGCACCGGCACGACCAGGGTCAGCGCGGAGACGACGGCCACGGTCACCGCACCGACGGTCAGGGCGCGCAGCGCGGGCTTGCCCGCCTTGCCGCCGTCGAGCGCGGCCACCGCGGACTGGCGGGACAGCTCCTGCTCCAGCGGCGACAGCGCGCTGCCGAGGCCCATCAGGATGCCCCAGAAGGAGAGGTAGACCTTGCTGTTCTCCGGCCCGAGCCAGCGGGTGGCGACCAGCGTCAGTACGTAGCCGAGCGCGATCGCGACGAGCAGCGAGATGCCGATCTTCCCGGCCGAGCGCCCGGTTTCCTTCGCCAGGCTGCGCCCGTCCGCCTCGTCGGACTCGTGGGTCACCGGCGAGCTCATCGTCCCCGCCGCCGGCGGGCACGCAGCGCCATGACGAGACCACGCACGGCACCGGCACCGAAGCCGGCGCCGAACACCGGGGCCAGCTTCGCGACGGCCTTGGCCTCCGCGTTCGTCGCGCCGAAGCGCGTCACGGCCGCACCGGCCGCGGCGGACCCGGCGGCCGCGAGCAGCACGGCCGTCTTCGGGCGCTTGGCCGCGACGCCGAGGCCGAGCAGGCCGACGCCGAACGCGGCGAACAGGCCGTTGCGGGCCGGGCCCGGCGAGCCGAGGTAGGAGTCCACGAAGGTAGTCCCGCGGAAGTACGCCTGCGCGGCGAACTTCTTGAAGCTGTCGCGCCCGTGGTAGGTCGCGGAGAACTCCGGGGCCAGGAAGATGCGGTGGCGTTCGGCGATCCAGCGCAGGACGCCGGTGTCGTCACTGGCGAAGCGGACGTCGTCGAACAGCGAAACGAAAGCGTCCGAAGCCGACTCGAGAACCGCGCGCGGCGCGGAAAAGAATCCGGTGCCCTTCGGGAACAGGTCGAACTCTTCGATGCCGAAGGACATCAGGCGCGGATCCGCGCAATACCGGCGCCAGGGGATCTTCACCAGCCCGGCCATGAAACCGGCGTACGGGTTGTCCTCGGAGGCGACGTTGACGTGGCCGTTCCAGACCGTCCGCTCGGGGTGGTCGACCAGCTGGTCGCGCAGGAAGGTCAGCGCGCCGGTGTCCACCACCACGCGGCTGTCCAGCAGCAGGATCTGGTTCCCGGAAGCCTTGGCGATGCCCGCCCGCCGAGCTTCGAAGCGGCCGGAGTTGGCCTGGCTGAGCACGGTGATGCCGTGGCGTTCGCGCAGGTCGTCGAGCCGCGCGGGGGTGGCGTCCGTGCTGCCGTCGTCGACGACGACGACCTCGATCGGCCAGCTGGCCTCCGTCGCGGAGGCGAGCAGCGCGCCGACACTGCGTTCGATCCAGTCCTGCTCGTTGTAGACCGGGATCACGACGCTGAGCGAGGGGAGGAGCGGGTTCGCACTCACCGGGCCGAGGCTACCCGGCGGCCCCCGCGACGGGTCGGCCAGTATCCTTACGCCACCGCACCCGACCGGAAATGGGCTCCTCTGGTGATTTCCTTCATTCTCGGCACCACCGCGGAACTGATCAAGATCGCGCCGGTCTACCACGGCATCCGCGATCGCGGGATGCGGCCGAAGATCTGGTTCACCGCGCAGCACGTCGACGAGGTCGCGGACGTCCTCGCGGACCTGGACATGCCCGCGCCGGACGTCTGGCTGGTGCCGGAGGAGAAGGCGCACAACCTCGAGTCGCCGGCGCAGGTGCCGGGCTGGGCCGCGCAGGTCATGCGCACCGCCTGGAGCCGCCGCCACGAGCTGCGCGCCGCGCTGAACGAGGACGGCCGTCCCCCGCTGGTGCTGGTGCACGGCGACACGTTCACCACGCCGTACGGCTCGCTGATCGGGAAGCGCATCCTCAAGTCCCGCGTCGGGCACGTCGAGGCGGGCGCGCGGTCGGGCAGCATCCTGTCGCCGCTGCCGGAGGAGCTGAACCGCAAGATCGCGGCGAAGATCGTCGACATGCACTTCGCGCCGAGCGCGCGTGAGGTCAACAACCTGCGGCACGCGCGCGGCGTGGTCGTCGACACCGAGGCCAACACGGCGATCGACGCGATGCGCCTGGCCATCAACCAGCCGCTGGACGTGCCGAACCTGCCGGAGAAGTTCGGTCTCGCCACGCTGCACCGCTTCGAGCTGGTCTCGCGCCCGGACAAGTACCGCGAGGCGCTCGAGATCCTGCGCGAGCAGAGCCGCAAGATGCCGATCCTGTACATGGCCGGCGCGCCGGAGCGCGAGAAGATCCGCGCGCTGGGCATCGGCAACATCTTCGACGACCAGTTCATCGTCCAGCCGAAGATGCGCTACCTGAAGTTCCTCCCGCTGGTGGCGCGCGCCGAGTACGTCGTCACCGACTCGGGTGGTCTTTCGGCCGAGTGCTACTACCTCGGCCTGCCGTGCGCGGTGCACCGCGAGCGCACGGAGACGCCGCAGCACCTCGGCGAGACGGTCGTGCTGACGGAGATGCGCGGCGACAAGCTGCAGAACTTCCTCGACACGTACCAGAACCGGCGGGGCGAGTCCTGGATGGACAAGTACCACCCGTCCGAGATCATCGTGGACACGCTGGCCCAGCTCGGCTACTGCTGACGGTCTCGTTGGAGTGATCCCGGTCGCCGCCGCCGCGGCGATCGGGCAGCTTGGCCGCCATGATCCACATCGGACTGGCGGCTTTGCTGGTGGTGATCCCGCCTCCCGTCGACCAGGCGTCGGTGCGGGACGCCGCGCTTTCGTCGGGCTTCCAAGAGGCGTACGTCGGTTCGGCGGGCCCGATCGCCCAGGCGATCCACGCGGCGTACGACATCCCGGCGTCGGTCACGGTGGCGCAGGCGATCCTGGAGTCGAACTGGGGCCGCAGCAAGCTGTCGACGGCCGAGCTGAACCACTTCGGCTTCAAGTGCGTGACGCCGACGAGCCCGGGACCCATCGCGTTGCGGTGCGCGCGATACCCGACGACGGAGTGCATTCCGTCGCCGTGTCATCCGGTGGATGCGTTTTTCCGTTCGTACGCGTCGGTTTTCGACTCGTTCCGCGATTACGGGCGGCTTTTGACGACGTCCTCGAACTACGCGGCGGCGTTGCCGGTGCGTGACGACCCGGACGCGTTCGTCCGGGCGGTGGCGCGCAAGTACGCCACCGACCCGGAGTACGCGAACAAGGTGATCAGGCTGATGGACCTCTACGACCTGAGACGCTTCGACCGGTGAGCTGGTCGATTTCCCGGTCGTGGAAGCGGCCGGTCAGCTCCGCCAGCTTCTCGAAGAACCCGACGCCGCCCACAGCGAGGGCCGCGAGCAGGTCCTCCTCGCCGGTGACGTGGCTCAGGCTCGTGTCTTCGCTGTACGCCAGCGTGAGCCGCGCCAGACCGCCGGGGATCGCCTCCAGCCGGAGCTCGCCCGGCTGGTCGGGCAGGTCGGTCGTGGCCTTGCCCGTCTCGCGGTAGCCGGCCACGAGACCGGCGATCTGCGACCACATCATGACCACCTCGGTGTCGAGCGTGGTGCGGCCGATGACGGCGGGCTTTCCGAACGGCAGCTCGATCGAACCTTCCACGAGGCCGGACTTCGCGGATCCGGGCAGCTCGGCGCAGTCGGCGATGTCGACGTACCGCCCCTTCCGCCCCCGCCCGATGAGCACGAGCGTCCGGATCGGCGGAACCGGACGCCCGTCAAAGGACACGGCGGCCCGAGAGCGCGCGGCCCAGGGTCAGCTCGTCCGCGAACTCCAGGTCACCGCCCATCGGCAGGCCCGACGCCAGCCTCGTCACGCTCAACCCCGGGAAGTCCCGCAGCATCCGCACCAGGTACGTCGCCGTCGCTTCGCCCTCCGTGTTGGGGTCCGTCGCGATGATGATCTCGCTGATGTCCGCCTCGCCGATGCGCTTGAGCAGCTCGCGCATCCGCAGCTGCTCCGGGCCGATGCCCGACAGCGGGTCGAGCGCGCCGCCCAGGACGTGGTAGCGGCCCTTGAACTCGCGCGTGCGTTCGACCGCCAGGACGTCCTTCGGCTCCTCGACCACGCAGATGACCGTGAGGTCGCGGCGCTCGTCGCGGCAGATGCGGCACTTCTGCTGCTCGGAGACGTTGCCGCACACCTCGCAGAACTGCACGCCCTCCTTGACCTTGCCGAGGACGTCCTGCAGCCGCGAGATGTCCGCCGGGTCCGCGGCCAGCAGGTGGAACGCGATCCGCTGGGCGCTCTTCGGCCCGACCCCGGGCAGGCGCCCGAGCTCGTCGATCAGGTCCTGGACGACACCTTCGTACAAGTTCGTCAGCCGCCGAAGCCGAGGGCGCCGAGGTCCGGCATGCCGCCACCGCCGCCGAGACCGCCGGCCAGCGGGCCGAGCTTCTGCTCGGTGAGCTTCTGGGCGCTCGCCGACGCGTCGCGGACCGCCGCCACGATCAGGTCGGACAGCGTCTCGACGTCGTCCGGGTCGACGACCTTCGGGTCGATCTGCAGGCTCTTGAGCTGGCTGTCACCGGAGACGGTCGCGGTGACCAGCCCGCCACCGGCCGTGCCGGTGACCTCGGTGTTGGCGAGCTCCTCCTGGGCCTCGACGAGCTTCTGCTGCATCTGCTGGGCCTGCTGCATCAGCTGGGAAATGTCGAAGCCGCCGCCGGGTTGCACCATGATCGCACTCGGTCCTCTCTGCACGCCTGTGTCCTCCGCCAGGGTAGTCGCGCCACGCCGGGTGCCGGGCTGTGGCACCGTGGTCGCCGTGCGACGCGCGATTGCCCCTCTCCTGCTGGCCGGTGCCCTGCTGCTCACCGGCTGCTCCGAAGACACCCCCGCGGCTCCGGCCGCGCCGGCGCCCGCTCCCCTGACGACCCGGACCGTCACGCCCACGCCGACGACCGTGACGCCGCCCGCGTCGCCCTCGCCGTCGGTGCCGCCGCCGCCGGCCGCCGTGCCGCCGGTCGCGGCCGGGAAGGTCGTCGTGCTCGACCCCGGGCACAACGGCGGGAACGCGGCCCACCCGGCGGAGATCAACCGGCAGGTGCCCTCGGGGCGCGGGCAGCGGAAGCCGTGCAACACGACCGGCACCGCGACGAACGCCGGCTACCCCGAGCACGCGTTCACCTGGGACGTCGCCCAGCGGGTCGGGCAAGCCTTGGCGGCCAAGGGAATCCGCGTCGTCTACACGCGACCGGACGACACCGGCGTCGGCCCCTGCGTCGACCGCCGGGCCGCGATCGGCAACGAAGCGAACGCCGACGCCGTCGTCTCCATCCACGCCGACGGCTCGACCGCGGCCGGCGCGAACGGCTTCCACGTCGCGTACTCGTCACCGCCGTTGAACGCGGCGCAGGGCGAGCCGTCGACGCGGCTGGCGCAGGTCGTCCGGGACACGCTGCGCTCGGGCGGGTTCAGCACGTCGAACTACATCGGCGGCAACGGCCTTTCGGCGCGCACGGACCTCGGCGGGTTGAACCTGTCGACGCGGCCCGCGGTGCTCGTCGAGTGCGGCAACATGCGCAACGCGGCGGAGGCGGCCCGGATGACCAGCGCGGAAGGACGCCAGCAGTACGCGTCCGCCATCGCGGCGGGGATCGAGGCCTACCTGGCTTCCTGACACCGTGCCCGGAGGGTCGGCGTCAGTCCAGGGGGCGGGCGCCGAGGTGGTCCGAGATCAGCTTGCGGGCCAGCTCGTCCGGATCCTGGTCCGGCGGCGGTGGGGGCGGCGGCGGGGCCGGGCTGGCGTCCTCGTTGTAGAGGTCCTCGTCGTCCTCGTCGGAGGGTTCCGGGGGCAGCGGGATGTCCGGCTCGGACGTGGCGACGCGGGGCCGGACCGGTGCGGCGGCGGGCGCCGGCGCGGGCCGGGCGGGCGCCGCGACGGGCGCCTGCGCGGGTGCGGCGGCGGCCGGGGCCGCCGACTGCCGGGTGAACGACCGCTCCGCCGCGGGCGCGGCCTGCTGCGTGCGCGCGGCGGGCGCGGCCGGAGCGTTGCCGTGGACGCAGCGGACCTGCCAGTCGCCACCGACGACGTCCGCCAGCGCGCCGGCGATCTTGCGGGCGTTGTCCTGGTCGGACAGGCGACGGGCCAGCGGCTCGGACTTGTGGGTGAGGGTGAGGGAGTTCCCCTCGACGGTCGCGACCGTCGCCTGGGTGAGCATCGCCTCGAGGCTCCGGCCGCCGGTGAACTTGCGCAGCGCGGTCATGAGCTGCGGCCAGACGTTCCGGATCGCGGCGGCGTCCAGGCCTCCGGACGCGGCGGCCGGTGACGCCGCCGGAGCGGGTTCGGGCGGCGGAGCGGGCGTAGCGGCCGGAGCGGCCGGAGCGGCCGCCGGAGCGGGAGTGCCGCCACCAGGAGTTCGCGGCGTCCCCCAGCCGCTCTCCGCGGACTTGGCCGTCGGAGCAGGCTCGGCGGGCTTCGCCACCGGAGCGGGCTCGGGCGTGGGGGCGGGCCGCGAAACCGGCTCGGGCGCCGGAGCCGGCTCGGGCGCGACCGGCGCCGGATCCGCCGAAGCCGGACGCTGCGAAGGACGTGAGAACCGCTCCGACGCTGCCCGCACCGGCGGCTCCACGCCGCCCTCGGCGGGCGCGCCACCTCCGCCCGCCAGCGTCGCGCGGCGTTCGAGCCGCTCCAGGCGGGCCAGCAGCGCGTTCTCCGCCTCCGTCACCGACGGCAGCAGCATCCGCGCGCACAGCAGCTCGAGCACCAGCCGGGGCGAGGTCGCCCCGCGCATCTCCAGAAGTCCATTGTGGACGATGTCGGCGTACCGCGAGAGCGTCGCCAGTCCGATCCGCTCCGCCTGCGCGACCATCCGCGAAAGCTCTTCCTCCGGCGCGGACACCAGTCCACCGGCGGAAGACGGCACCGCGCGCAGCAGCACCAGGTCGCGCAGCCGGTCGAGCAGGTCCGTCGCGAACCGGCGCGGGTCGTGCCCGGCCTCGGTGACCTTCTCGACCGTGCCGAACACCGTCGCGGCGTCCTCGGTCGAAAGCGCGTCCACCATGTCGTCGATCAGCGCGACGTCCGTGACGCCCAGCAGCGCGACCGCGCGCGAGTACGAAACGCCGTCCGGGCCCGCGCCGGCGAGCAGCTGGTCGAGCACCGACTGCGTGTCCCGCGCCGAACCGCCGCCCGCCCGGATGACCAGCGGGTACACCGCGGGCTCGACCTCGACGCCCTCGGCCGCGACGTTGCTCTCCAGCAGCGTGCGCATCGCGCCCGGCGGGATCAGCCGGAACGGGTAGTGGTGCGTCCGCGAGCGGATAGTGGTCAGCACCTTGTCCGGCTCGGTGGTCGCGAAGATGAAGATGACGTGCTCGGGCGGCTCTTCCACGATCTTCAGCAGGGCGTTGAAGCCCTGCGTGGTGACCATGTGCGCCTCGTCGATGATGAACACGCGGTACCGCGACTCCGCCGGCGCGTAGAACGCCTTGTCACGCAGCTCGCGGGCGTCGTCGACGCCACCGTGGCTGGCCGCGTCGAGCTCCGTGACGTCCACGCTGCCCGACCCCTCGGGGGCGAGCGCCTTGCACGAGTTGCACTCGCCGCACGGGTCCGGCGTCGGCCCCTTCACGCAGTTCAGCGAGCGCGCCATGATGCGCGCGCTGGACGTCTTGCCGCAGCCGCGGGGGCCGGAGAAGAGGTAGGCGTGGTTGATCCGCCCGGCGGACAACGCCGTCCGGAGGGGTTCGGTCACATGCTCCTGCCCGACGACCTCGGCGAAGGTTGCCGGACGGTACTTGCGGTACAGCGCGAGAGCCACGCCGCGACAATACCGTCAGGGTCCGACAACCTTCGCCGTGCGGTCAGGACCTCAGGGCGTTCACCTCGGCGACCATCGCGTTCACCTTGGCGACGTGCGCGGCGGTGAAGGCGTCACGCGCCCGTGCCTTGCCCAGGTCGTTGTCGAGGTACGGCTGCAGGAACGACTCCGGGCCGTCCAGGACGCCCTGCGCGACCGCGTTGACCTCCGGGCCTTCCGACAGTGACTGCGCCACCTTGATCCGCAGGTCGTGCGTCCGCGCGACGAACCGGCCGGTGGCCAGGAACGCCCGGACGTCGGCGACCGTGCCGTCGAGCGCCTGCTGGGCCGCCGACTTCGTCGCCGGGCCACCGGCCGCCATGATCTGGTTGACCTCGACGCGGTCGTCGGTGTCACGGCCCGGGTAATCCCCGGTGCGCAGCAGGGCGGCGACACCGGCGTACGGCCCGGCGAGCGCGTCACGAGCGGCCTGGCGCAGGCCGGCCCGGGCCGCGGGGTCGGCCGCGATCGCCGCGACGGCGGCGCGGTCATCGGTCTCCTGCGCGGCGATCAGACCGCTGCGCACGAAGGTGACGACGTCGTCGTCCGAGCCGCTCAGCGCGGTCCGGGCGGCGTTCTTGACCGCGGCACCGCCGGTGCGCAGCAGGTAGACCGACGCGCGACGGCCGTTCGGCACGGTCAGCGCCGGGTCGGCCGCGTCGGTGAGCAGCTTGTCGTTGTCGGCCTTGGCCTGCGCCGCGCGGGCGGCGGCGTCACGGGCCTGCTGCGCGGCGTCGGCGGCCGCGCCGGC
>NZ_JBEXVF010000060.1:0-60014 GCF_040629235.1 Amycolatopsis sp. NPDC005961
CGCCGAGCGAGACGTCCTTGATGGTGCCGACTTCGTACAGCGTGACCGTGCCGGGACCGGCGATGGCGCGGCCCGGCTCGCCGGCGATGCGCGGCCCACGAAGGGACTTCGAGTCCCTCGATGGGCCATTCACGGCTTCCGAGATGGGCGGCTCAGGCCGCGGCCGGAAAACCTCCGCCGAGCGCGCGGTGCCCGGCGTCGGTGAGTTCGGCGGGGGCCCACTGCCCGACGGCGGTGACGCCGACCGCGCGGATCAGCCCGGCGCGGGCCAGGTCGTGGGCGGTGTTCTGGTCGCAGCACGACAGCCCGTCCACGCGGAGGTCGGGTTCACAGCTGCAGCGGAGCTCGGCACGCCCGTCGCCGACCGCCTTGAGCATGGCGATCGCGCGGCGGCTCAGCGCGTTCGGGTAGGGGGACATCGGTCTGGCCTTTCGGTGCGCGGCTGGGTTCTGGCGGCGAGCGCTGCAGCTCTCACCGATGACTACGCGCCGGACGTGAGCGAGGTTCACTTCGATCGCCTCTTGACAGCGGAAGGCGCAGCGAGCAGGGTCATTCATCGGATGAATCAGCTCCGCCACCGACAGAATGCCCTAACAGGGCGGAACTCTGTCGCCATTCCGCCGTAGTCATCCGATCCCTGGAGGTTCAGTGACGACCTTCCGTCGCCGTCAAGCCCTCGGCATCGCCCTGGGTGGTGCCGTCGCCCTCGGCGCGGCCGGCCTCACCCCGGCCGGTGCCGCCGTGCCCGTGGACGCCGCCCCCGACAGCCCCGGCACCCCGATCGTACCGCCCCCGCCACCCGTCCCGGTCGCGCTCGACGCCTGGTTCTCCAACGACGGCATCGACAGCGCTTCGGCCACCGGCGGTGATTTCGACGGCTCCGGCTACACCTTCCCGGCCGAACACCTTCCGGTCGGGCAGACGGCGACCGTCGGCGGCGTCCCGTTCACGCTCGGCTCCGCCGCGGCGGGCGCGAAGAACAACATCGCCGCCACCGGCCAGACGATCGACCTGCCGAAGGGCCGGTACTTCGTCGCCTACTTCCTCGTCGCCGCCAGCTACGGCACCACCGGCGGCACGGCGACCGTGCACTACGCCGACGGCAGCACGAGCACCGGCTCCCTGTCCGGTCCCGACTGGTACACCGGCACCGGAGCCCTCGTTTCGCCGTTCCGCTACGCGCCCGGCGGGGTCGTCGACACCAACCCGGTTTCCCTGGCCACCGGCCAGGTCTGGGTCGACCCGGCCCGCGACGCCGTCGCGCTGACCCTGCCCACCACGGCCACGCCGGCGCCGAACGTCTCCAGCCTGCACGTCTTCGCGCTCACCCTGCAGCCGGTCGCCGTCGGCCGCTCGGCGCTGATCCTCGACGGGCGCTCGACGGCCAACCTCCTGACCGACGGCGGTCCGCAGGCCGCCGAGGCGACCGTCGTGAACGCCGGAACGGTGTGGCTCGGGGCGCGCGACAAGATCACCGTCACGGTCGACGTCCCCGGCGGCCGCACGACCGTGCCGGCGACCATCCGCGCGCTGGCGCCGGGGGAGCAGGCGACGGTCCGGCTGGGGCTCGCGCCGAACGCCTCCGTGCCGCCCGGGACCACCACGAACGGCCAGGTCCGCGTCACGGCCGGGCGCGGCACGCTCGCCACCCAGCAGGTCCCGATCACCCTCGGCGTCCCGGACTTCCGGCCCACCGACGCGTCCCTGTCGACGCACCGGGCGCCCTACTGGTTCACCGACAGCAAGTTCGGCATCTTCATCCACTGGGGCGTGTACGCCGTGCCCGCGTGGGCGCCGGTCGGGCAGCAGTACGCGGAGTGGTACTGGCAGAACCAGCAGGACCCGAACGGCGCGACCTACGCCTACCACAGGGAAAAGTACGGCGAGGACTTCGGCTACGACGACTTCATCCCGCTGTTCACCGCGAAGAAGTTCGACCCGCGCACCTGGCTGAACCTGATCGCCGACGCGGGCGCCGAGTACTACGTCCTCACATCGAAGCACCACGACGGCTTCGCGCTGTGGGACACCAAGGTCAGCGACCGCAACTCCGTGAAGCTCGGCCCACGCCGGAACATCATCGCCGAGCTGTTCGCGGCGTCCCGGAAGTACACGCCCCAGCTGCGCAACGGCCTGTACTTCTCGCTGCCGGAGTGGTTCAACCCGGACAACCCGTGGATGGGCCACGCGCCGCGCAACCCGTACACCGGCGCGGCGCTGCCCTACACCGGGTACACCGCCGGGAAGGACTTCGTCCGCGACTACCAGGCGCCGCAGTTGCTCGAGCTGATCTCGGAGTTCGACCCGGACGTCCTGTGGTTCGACATCGGCGGCGTCAACGACAGCCGGACCGTGCTCACCGAGTACTTCAACCACGCGAAGAACCGCAAGCGCCCCAAGGACGTCACCTACAACGACCGCGGCGGCATCCCCGACCACGACTTCACGACGCCGGAGTACACGACGTACCCGAACACCGTGGTGGCCAAGTGGGAGGCGAGCCGCGGCCTCGACCCGTTCTCCTACGGCTACAACCGCGCGACCCCCGACGACCGGTACATGACGGCGGAGGAGGTCGTCCGGACGCTCGTCGACATCGTGTCGAAGAACGGCAACTTCCTGCTGGACATCGGCCCGGACTTCGACGGCACCATCCCGGACGTCATGCAGAAGCACCTGCGGGACGCGGGTGCTTGGCTGAAGGTCAACGGCGAGGCGATCTACGGCACGACGTACTGGTCGCGGATGGCCCAGCTCGGCGACCTGCGGTTCACGGTGAAGCAGAACGAGGCGTTCTACGTGCACTCGCTGGTGGCGCCGGGCAGCCGGCTGGTCGTCGACGCGCCGGTGCCGATCCGCTCGGGTGACCGCGTCACGCTCCTGGGCTACCGCGGGACCCTGCACTGGACGGTCGAAAACGGCTCGCTGGTGATCGACGTCCCGGCCGCGGCCCGGCAGGCGGGCCGCTTCGCCTGGACGTTCAAGATCGCCTGGAGCTAGAGCTGTGTCTTCTTAAAGATCCGCGTTCTTGCCGATGTACAGCTCCGCGAACGCCGCCGCGGCCGCGGGCGAACCCAGCAGGCGACGCATCCGGGCCTCCGCGATGCGCGCCGCGAACGGGTTGTCGCCCGTGGCCGCGGTGTGGTGGAAGATGTCGGACAGCCACAGGGAAAACTCCTGGTACTGCCACACCAGCGGCAGGCACGCGGCGGAGTACCCGGCCAGCCCGGTGGGGTCGCCGGCGTAGTGCGCCTGGTAGGCCTCGGCGAGCAGGAACGCGTCGTGCAGGGCGAGGTTCATGCCCTTCGCCGCGATCGGCGCGACCAGGTGCGCCGACTCGCCCGCCAGGTGCAGCCGGCCGTGCGCCATCGGCTCCACGACGTAGTTGTGCATGCCGAGGATCCGCTTCTCGATCAGCTTTCCTTCGGTGATCGGGCCGTCGGGCACGGCCAGGCGGGCCCGCAGCTCCGTCCAGACGCGCTCGTCGGGCCAGTCCGCTTCGGTTTCGCCCGCCGCGGTCTGGAGGTAGAACCGCGTCACCGCGGGCGTGCGGGCCATGTGCGCGCCGAAGCCGCGCGGGTGGATGCCGAACAGCACGCCGTCGGCCGACGGCGGTGCCTCCGCGAGCAGCGCCAGCCAGCCGATTCCGTAGTCGTGGTGGGACTTCACGGTGGATTCCGGGGGCAGGTAGCCCTGCGATACCCCGCGCGCGCCGTCGCAGCCGGCGACGAAGTCGCAGTCGAGCCGGTGCTCGCCGTCCGCGATCCGGAACGTCACGGCGGGGGAGTCCGACGTCAGGTCGTGCAGCCGGACGTCGGAGACTTCGAAGACGGCGTCGCCGCCCGCGTCGGTGTACTGCGCGAGCAGGTCGGTGACCAGGAGTTGTTGCGGGTAGACGAAATGCCGTTGCCCGGTGACGTCGCCGTAGCGGAAGGTGTGCCGCCGCCCGGCGAACCGGAACTCGAACTTCTCGTGCCGCGGTGCCTTCGCGACGAGCTGCTCGCCGAGCCCGCGCTGTTCGAGCCCGCGGACGGCCCACTCCTCGATGAACCCGGCGCGCGGCCGCTGTTCGATGAACGCCCGGCTCTCCCGTTCGAGGAGCACGCAGTCGATTCCCGCCCGCCGCAAGAGGTTCGCCACCGTGAGTCCGGCCGGGCCCGCCCCCACCACGGCCACCGCCGTGCGCCTCGCCACCATGCGCCCGAGGGTAGCGCGAACCGGGCTCAGTAGAACTGCCGCAGCTTCGGCCAGGCCGTCGACCACGGCTCGGTCAGCGTGCACAGCGAGAGAAGGGTGCCGTTCTCGTCGTTGTCGACGCCTTCGACCGTGCGGTTCTTGGCCACCGCGCGGCAGCCGGTGATCAGGCGGGCCGCGGGCGAGTCGCGCTCGTGGCCTCCGACGAGCAGCACCGGGCCGACCAGCCGGTCCGGCGGCGGACCCCAGTCGGCGTAGGACATGTGCGGCGAGTAGGGCTGGGGCAGCCCGCGCGCGGGTCCGTAGTGCTCGAGCGCGCCGGCCTCGCCGTAGTTCGAGGTGACGATCACGGCCGTGTCCCGCTCGGTGGCCGGGATGCTCGCCCACGCGCGGGCGACGGTATCGGTGAACTCCGGCCAGCCGACCTGCTCGCCGGGCTCCTTGTTGACCGCCAGCACCGGACCCAGCGCGCCGGCCGGCAGCACCGGGAGTCCGATGAGGACGGACACCGCGACGCACACCGCCGCGGCCACGCCGGTCAGGGTCCGCGCCACCGTGCCGACCCGGGCCAGCCACGCCAGTGCGGGCTCGGCACCGAGGGCCACCAGCGGCAGCAGCAGCGGCACCGAGTAGTACGGCTTCCCGCCCAGCGCCAGCAGCACGACGCAGACCACGGGGTAGGCGATCGTGAGGGCGCGGGCCCAGCGCACGCGTTCGTCGGACAACGGCCGCCGGAGCCCGGCGATCCACACCGGCACCAGCACCGGCGACAGGTAGACCAGCTGCATCGGCACGAACAGCACGCGGTTCTCCACGCCGTCGTCCTCGCTGATCCCGCCCGCGACCGTGAGCATCGGCCAGCCGTGCGAGGCCTGCCAGAGCACCGTCGGCGCGGCCAGCACGACGGCGACACCGATGCCGGCGGCGAGCCACCAGGTCCGGAACACCCGGCGCGGCCCGGCGACGGCCACCCCCACGCCGAGCCCGGCCAGCAGGAGCAGCACCAGCCACTTGTTCGCGAGGCCGACCCCGGCCGCGGCACCGACGGCGAGCCACCACCGGCCGTCCTGGGTGCGCAGCAACCGGAGCCCGAAGAAGGTGACGAGCGACCACAGGAACGTGTCCGCGGTGTTCGTCGCGAGCATGTGCGTCACGGCCAGCACGTACGTCGAGAGCGCGGTCGCGACCGCCGTGAACAGCTGCGCGCGGCGACCGCCGCCGAACTCGCGCGCCATCAGCGCGACGACCACCACCGTCGCCATGCCCAGCAGGGTCGCGACGACCCGCAGTCCGATCGGGGTTTCGCCGAACAGCGCCGTCGACGCGCGCGCGAGCCACGGCGTGATCGGCGGGTTGTCGACGTAACCCCAGTCCGGCCGTTTCCCGGCGGCGACGAAGTACAGCTCGTCGCGGTGGAAGCCGTAGCGTCCGGACAGGACGGTCAGCACCACCGCCTGGACGATGACGACGACGCCCACCGGCAGTGCGGCGAACCGCGGCAGTTCCCGACCAGCCCCCATGGCAATCCCCCTCGGCGTGCCCGGATGCTACGCCGGTGATCACGCCCGCGGGAGCGCTCCGACGTATTCGCCGCCGGCGTCGGCGACCAGCTCGGCGATCGACTGCGCGCGCCGGATCGGCGTGAACTCCACGTGTCCGCGCGCGGACACGGTGAAGCCGTGGACGGCCGGGCGCGGCAGCGTGTTGTAGGCGTAGTGCGCGCCGAAGTAGTAGGCGCCGGTGTCGTGCGCGACGACGAGGTCGCCCGGTTCCAGCAGCGGCAGCGGTCGCTCCTTCGCCAGGAGGTCGCCCGCGAAGCACAGCGGCCCGGCGATGTCCTGGGCGACGTCCGGCCCGGTCTTCGGCCGGCCCGCGGCGTCGAGCGCGGTCAGCCGCAGCGGCCAGTGCTCCGGCTGGAGCACCGTGCGGGCCGCGACCTGCGCACCCGCGTGCGTCACGGCGATGGGCCGGCCGCCCGCGACCTTCGTGTACTCGACGGTGCTGACGAGGAAGCCGTTCTTCGCCAGCAGCGACCGGCCGAACTCGGTGACGAAGGTGTAGCGCCCGTCGGCCAGGGCGGGGACCGTGGCCAGCAGCGTCGCGACGTAGTCGGCGTAGGTCGGGCCGGCGTCCTCGGAGGCGAAGTTCACCGGCAGCCCGCCGCCGAGGTCGAGGCTGGTGACCTGCCGGCGCCCGGCTCGGGCGTTGATCTCCTCGGCCAGCCCGTGCACGGCGGCGACGCCGTCGGCCATCAGCTGCGGCGGGCAGCCCTGCGAGCCGACGTGGACGTGCAGCCGGGTCAGCCACGGCCGCCGCGCGAAGGCCTCGACGACGCGGGTCCGGTTGTCCCGCAAGGGGATGCCGAACTTCGACGTCGTCGTCGCGGTGCTGGTGTCGCCGATCCGGCCCGCGCCGACCTGGGGGTTGATCCGCAGGCCGAGCACCGAGTGCGGGCGGTCCCCGACGAGGTCGTCGAGCCGGCCCAGCTCCTGGAAGTTGTCGGCGTTGACCGCCGTGCCTTCGGCGAGGGCGTGCGCGAGCTCGGCGACGGTCTTGGCGGGGGAGTCGAGGACGAGCCGCGGACCGCGGATGCCGGCGGCTTCGGCGACGGCCGTCTCGCCCGGGCTCGCGACCTCGGCGTCGACCCCGAGGTCGGCGAGGTAGCGCAGGACCGGCGCGAGACCGCACGCCTTGGCGGCGACGGTGTGCTGGACGCGCCCGAGCGGCGCGAACGCCTTGGCCAAGTCTTCGACGGCTTCGCGGATCCCGGCGAGGTCGACGAAGCCGGCCATCGGGTCGAGGAGGTGCTGGTCCGCCGCGGCGGCGAGGGCGTGGAGCTTGCGGTCGGTGCGGTTCACCTCCCCAGTCTCGGGCCGGGTTCGGCGGGCGGTCCAAGACTTCGTCCTTCTCGATCTATAGGCCGGTCCTATAGTGGCTGGGTGGACCTGCGCCGATGGCACTACTTCGCCGTGCTCGCCGAGGAGATGCACTTCACGCGGGCGGCGGCGCGGCTGTTCGTTTCGCAGCCTTCGCTGAGCCAGCAGATCCGGGCGTTCGAGGCGGAGCTGGGGGTGGCGCTGCTCGACCGTTTGGGCCCGCGGTTCGCGCTGACGGAGGCGGGCCGCGTGGCGGCGGAGGAGGCGCGGGAGCTGCTTTCCCGGCTGGACCGGGCCCGCGGCGTGATCGCGGCGGCGGGCCGCGGCGACGCCGGACGGCTGCGGATCGCGTACACGCGTTCGGCACCGGGCCCGCTGGCCGGCGACCTGGTGGCGGCGTACCGCGCTGCTCACCCGGACGTCTCGCTGGCGCTGGAGACGGGGTGGACGAGCTTGAACCTGGCCCGCCTGTCGGCGGGCGAGATCGACGTGGGGTTCGTCCGGCCGCCGGTGGTGGCGCCGGGCATCGAGGTGGCGGTGGTGGGGTCGGAGGAGGTGCTGATCGCGGTGCCGTCGGACCACGCGCTGACCCGGCGGCGCGGCCGGCTGCGGCGGGAGTGGATCGCCGAGGAGCCGGTGGTGTTCTGGCCGCGCGAGAACGGCCCTGGCCAGTACGACGCGATCAGCGCGCAGGTCTGGCCGGGCGGGGTGCCGCGGATCGTCCGGGAGGAGCCGGAGGACGAGCAGCTGATGCGCGCGGTCGCGGAGGGAGCGGGGATCGCGGCGGTGCCGGAGCACCGGGCGCGCGGGTTGAAGCGGCGCGGAGTGGTCCTGCGTCGGGTGGCGGAGCCGGTGCCGGTGATCGACCTGGGGGTGGCTTGGCGGGCCGGGACGGCGGCGCCGGTGGTGCGGGCGTTCGTGGAAATGGCGCGCGGCGCGGAAGGGTAGGCGCGGCTGGGACTGCCCACCGCCGGTCCGGACGACGACTCATCCGCGCGCCGACCGCGAAGCCGCGCGGGCCCTCTCGGCGACCCGGATCACCCGGGCAGGGGTACCCGCGCGGCGTATGATCGCGGGCGGACAGGAGGGTTTCGCATGCCAGGCCACGAAGTCACCGACCGCATCGCCGACCTGATCGACGAGGAGCACCGCCTGCGCACGGGCGCCCTCCACCACGGTGGGCTCACGCCCGCCGAGCGCCTCCGGCTCAAGGACCTCGAACGCCAGCTCGACGAGGCCGTCGACCGCCTCCACCGCCGCCAGGCCCTGTCCGCCTTCGACGACGACTGACGGCGACCGGACGACTGACCACGCCCATCGGCAACCACCAACGCTCGTCGGCCGGACAAGTCGGCTCAGCTGTGCCGTAGCGAGGCTCCGAAGCCCTCCCAGAGGTCCAGGCGCTCGTCCAGCACCACGACCTCCGCACCGGTGGCGACCGCCGCGAACGGGATCGCCTCGTCCGCCCGGCGCTGCTCCGGCTCGGCGACGCCGAGCGCCTGCAACCCGGCCTTGCCCACCGCCACCTGCGTGGGCTCCGGCCCGGCGAACACCGACGTGGCGCCGGGGGAGCCGACGAGCAGGGTGGCCACGTTGGCCTCGGCCAGCGCCGTCGTCACGGCTTCGAGGCCGCTGACCGCCAGTCCCGACTCGCGGCCCGACTCCGCCCGGAACTTCTCGGCCACGTCGTCCAGGCTCGCCAGCCGGCGGCCGGCCAGCAGCTCGTGGACCCGGCGGTCCAGCTCGTCGCGCGACGAGCCCGGCGCGCGGCTGCCGCCCTCGACCTCGGTGGTGATCCGGCGGACCGGCTCCGGCAGCCGTTCGTGCAACGCCGTGCGCGCCTGTACCTCGCCGGCCAGGACGACCAGCTCGGCTCGCGAGCGCTCGGCTGCCTTCGCGACGTGTCGCGCGATCTCCTCGAAGTTCTGCCGGGCCGTCTCGCCGGTCTGCTTGTCGCGGTGCGCCGGGCCGCTGCCGCCCTGGACCTCGAGCGGGTCCACGCCTTCGACCGTCTCGGTGCGCGGCGTGCCCCGGCCGTGCTCGGTGACTTCGGCGCCGACCTGGTCGGTCACGACGACGAGGTACGGCAGCGTCTCCGCCTCGTGCGTCGCGAGCGGGAGCAGGTACGGCAGCGCCGAGAACCGGACGATCTGCTCCGGCGGCGGCGCGGCCAGGCGCCGGTCGAGCAGCACCGAGCCGTGCGCGGCGACGATGCTGCGGCCGGCCTTGCCGACCGGCGGCTCGCTGCCGACGACGGCCTGCAGGACGGCGTGCACCGTCTCGGCGTCGGCCCGTTGGTCGCTCAACGCCGCTTCGATTTCCTTCAGCCGGATCGTGAGCCTCTTGGCGGCGTCTTCGGTGTCGTGCGACTCGTCGAAGTGCACGGATGCGAACGGCCCGCCGGCCGTGGTGAGGTCGCGCAACGCGGATGTGTCCACAAGGGACTCCCTTCAGCGTTTGGTGGGCAAGAGCTCCTGGAGCTTGGTCTTCATGCCCTGGGTGAACAGGTGCCAGGCGTTCGGGTCGCCCTTCAGCACCGCTTCGGTCATCGACTTCAGCTGCTCGGCCGTGGCGTGCGGCGGGATCGGCGGGACCTCGGGGTCGCACCGCACGTCGAGCACCGTCGGCACGCCGGCGCCGAACGCGGCCGACCACGCGTCGCCGAGCTGGTCCGGGTCGTCGACGGCGATGCCGCGCAGCCCGATGCCGCGCGCGAAGTCCGCATAGGACACTTCGGGCAGCGACTGCGACGCCTCGAACTTGGGTGCGCCGCCCATCGCCCGCAGCTCCCAGGTGACCTGGTTGAGGTCGCCGTTGTGGAACACGCAGATCACCAGCCGCTGGTCGGCCCAGAGCTCCCGGTAGCGGGCGATGGTCAGCAGCTCCGCCATGCCGTTCATCTGCATGGCGCCGTCCCCGGTCAGTGCGACGACGGGCCGCTCGGGATGGGCGAACTTGGCGCCGATCGCGTACGGCACCGCCGGGCCCATGGTGGCCAGCGTGCCGGACAGCGAGGAGCGCATCCGGCCGCGGATCCGCAGGTTGCGGGCGTACCAGTTGGTGGCCGAGCCGGAGTCGGCGGTGACGATCGCGTCGTCGGGGATCCGCTCGGACAGCTCGTGCACGATCCGCATCGGGTTGACCGGGTCGGCCTCCAGCATCGCCTGCCGCACCACGGTCTCGTGCCACTCGGCGACGTTGTGCGCCACCTTGCCCTGCCACGACGTGTCGCTCTTGCGCTCCAGCAGCGGCAGGAGCCGTTCGAGGGTGCTCTTGGCGTCGCCGAGCAGGTTCACCTCGGTGGGGTAGCGCAGGCCGAGGAACCGCGCGTCGACGTCGATCTGGACCGCCCGCGCCCGCCCGAACTCGGGCAGGAACTGGGAGTACGGGAAACCGGACCCGACGATGACGAGCGTGTCGCAGTCGCGCATCAGCTCGTAGCTGGGCCGGGTGCCGAGCAGCCCGATCGCCCCGGTCACGTAGGGCAGGTCGTCGGGCAGGACGTCCTTGCCCAGCAACGCCTTCGCGATCCCCGCGCCGGTCAGCTCGGCGAACTCGCGCAGCTCGGTGACGGCGTTGCGGCCGCCCTGGCCGACGAGCACCGCGACGCGCTCGCCCGCGTTGATCACTTCGGCGGCCCGCGCCAGCTCGTCCGCGGGCGGCACGACGCTCGCCCGCGGGTGGAACGGCGGGCTGGACGGCACCTGCTTGAACTCGTGCTGCGGCGCCGAGTACGTCTCCTCCTGCAGGTCGGCGGGGATGATCACCGCCGTCGGCGCGCGTTGCGCGATCGCGGTGCGCATCGCCCGGTCGAGCGCGTTGGGCAGCTGCTCGGGCACGTTGACCTCGACGAGGTACTCGCTCGCGACGTCCTTGAACAGCGCCTGCAGGTCGACTTCCTGCTGGTAGCTGCCGCCCATCGCGCTGCGTGCGGTCTGCCCGACGATCGCCACCACCGGGACGTGGTCCAGCTTCGCGTCGTAGAGGCCGTTGAGCAGGTGGATCGCGCCGGGACCGGACGTCGCCATGCAGACGCCCGGTTTGCCGCTGAACTTCGCGTACCCGACCGCGGCCAGTGCCGCCATCTCTTCGTGGCGCGCCTGGACGAACCGGGGTGCGTCATCCGCCTTGCCGAACGCGGTGACGAGTCCGTTGATCCCGTCCCCGGGATAGGCGAAGACCTGGTCGACGTCCCATTCTCGTAATCGGGCCAGTAGGTGGTCGGCAACGGTTTCGCTCATGCGCGGCGGTTACCGCCCGTGTCGCGCGGCTAAACGTCGCCCAGTGCCGCCCGGACGGCCGCCACGACGTCCGGGTGGCCGAGCGGCAGCGGGTCTTCGGCGTCCGCCGAGAGCACCTGCACGTCCGTGCCCGCTTCGCGCACCTTCGTCACGACGTCGTCGCGCCCGGCCGGCGAGTCCGAGTCCGAGTCCGGGTCGACCAGCAGCAGGAACGTGGCCGCGCCCGGGTGGCGCTCGATGAACTGCAGCGCGGTGGCCGCGGACGAACCGCCCGCCACGACGGCGATCTCCGGATCGCCCGGCCCGTGGTCGCCGAGCAGGTCGTCGGCCTCGCCGAGGGCACCGCCGGCCGGCACCCGGCACCAGAAGACGCCACGCCGCTCGGCCAGCGGCCGCCAGGTCGCGGGCAGCCCGTCGTGCTTCCCGGCGCCCGCCGGGTCGAGGACGATCACCTTCGGCCCGGACGGGTCGCCGGCGGTGACGACGGACGGGCCTGCGGCGCGGGCGGAATCCGATGCGGCGGCGGTCATGGGTTTTCCCTTCAGCGCCGGGGGAGTTCGGGGGAGTCGGTGTCGAGCGGCACCGCGCCGGAGCGGACCAGTCCCAGCTGGACGGTCTGGCGGCCGGTCAGCCGGTCCAGGATCCAGTCGACGGCCGTGCGCACGCGGTTCCCGGGCATCGCCATCAGGTGGTAGGCGCGGGTCACGACCTTCGCCGGCAGCCCGGAGAGCGGGATGTGCAGCGGGTTCGCCGCGGCGGCGCCGGCACCGAGGTCGACGACGAAACCGAGGTCGTGGTGCCGGTAGGTACCGGTCCGGCCGTAGCCGAGCGACGCCGCGACGTTGCGCCCGGCGAGCTTCCCCTGCCGCTCGGCGTGCTGCGCGGTCATCGCGGTGTACTGGCCGGGCCGGGTGAGGTCGGGCACGGCGGCCGCGTCACCGCAGGCGAAGACGTCCTCGTGGCCGGGGACGACGAGCTGTTCGTTCACGCAGAGGCGGCCCTTCGCCGTCTCGAGCCCGATGTCGGCCACCAGCGGGTCCGGCCGCACGCCGACGCACCACACGAGGGTCCGGGTCGGCACCGGCTCGCCGTTCGTCAGCGTGACGCCCTTGGCGTCGGCGTGGTCCACCGAGGTTTTCATCAGCACCTCGACGCCGCGGGCGCGCAGCACCTCGTCGGCGGTCTTCCCCAGCCGCTTGCCGAGTTCGGGGAGCACCCGCTCGGCGACGTCGAGCAGCAGCCAGCGAATCTTCTGCCCGGCCAGCTCGGGGTGGCGCGCGGCGAGGGCGTCGGTGAACGCCGGGCCCTGCGCGGCGACCTCGGTCCCGGTGTAGCCGGCACCGACGACGACGAAGGTGCAGCGCGCGTCGCGTTCGGCGGGGTCCTCGGCCGCGGCGGCGAGCTCGATCTGGCGCGTGATGTGGTCGCGCAGGTACAGCGCCTCGGGCACACCGCGGAACCCGTGCGCGTACTCCGGGACGCCCGGGATCGGCAGGAGCTTGTTGACGCTGCCCGCGGCGAGCACCAGCCGGTCGTACCCGATCCGGTGATCCTGGTCCTCCGGATCCGTGTAGGTGACTTGGCGAGCGTCGAAGTCGACGCCGGTGGCGGTACCGAGCACCAGGCGGACGCCGGGCAGGGTCTCCGGGAGCGAAACCGTCACGCGCCGCGGGTCGAGGATCCCGGCCGCCACCTCCGGCAGCAGCGGCAGGTAGAGGAAGTAGTCCGTGGGGTTGAGCACGACCACTTCGACGTCCGCACCGGCCGTCTTGCGCAGGCTCTTGGCCGCGTGGTAGCCGGCGAAACCACCGCCGACGATGACGACTCGCATGGAGCTCCTTCCGGGCCGGATTTCGGTCTTCCGGCGATTACCCGAGGTCAGCGCGGGGAAACCCGCGGGGTTGACCTGGGGGCCCAGGGGCGTACGGTCAGAGGCGTTGGCTGTTGTTCAGACTCACGTGCTCCGGTCAGCGCCCCTGCACACTGCGTTAGGGAGCGCCATGTACTGCTTTCGCACGATCGACGAACCGTCCGGCCTGACCTACACCACCACCGAGCGACCGGGCGGCGTCCGCGTGGTCACCATAGTCGGTGACGTCGACGCCGCCACTGTCGAAACCTTCGACGAAGCCCTCGCCACCGGCGAGCGGCTGGTCGTCGACCTGACCCGCGTCGCCTTCCTCGGCTGCGCCGGTGTCCGGTCCCTGCTCGCGGCGAACAACCGCGCGCGCCTTGCCGTCGTCCTCGGCGGCCACGCCGTCACCCGCTCGCTGGAGGCCACCGGCGCGGACGTGCTGCTGGAGATCCACCCCCGGGTCGGCGCCGCGCTCGCGGACCTGACCCCGGTCGCCGAGCCCGGCCGGGAGGCGTGACCGCCCGCCGGTCCCGCCTCCCGTCGTCCACTGTGGACAGTAAAGACACTGTGGTCAGTCGTCCGGCCAGTCGCCGGTGGCTTTCTCGTAGCCGATGGCGCCGGCCCGCTCGGTCGCGGCCTTGACCGCGGCGAAGATCGCGCCCTGCACCGCCGCCGCGATGATCACCTGCCGCCAGGTGTAGTCGCGGTCGGTGGCGTCGGGCGCGTCTTCCTCGCCCGCGACGCGCTTCCAGACCTGCTTGAACGCCTGGCCGGCGAGGATGCCGCCGAGCGCGCCCACCACCCAGCTCAGCGGCTTGTACAGCACCTTGTTCACGAGTCGTTCCTCCGTCGCAGGATCAGCCGGATCACGATCACCAGGCCCAGCACCCCGGCGAAGATCGGCAGCGGGTTGCTGCGCACGACGTCGGCGCCCTGGCGGAACTTGACCGCGGTGGGCTCGTTCGTCACGTCGGCGACCTTCGCGGTCGCCTGGTCGAGCTTCTCGTCGACGTTTTCCTTGACCCGGGTCTTCACGTCGAGCTTCTGCCCGAGCGCTTCCAGCGTTTCGGTCAGCTCTTCGCGGGTGGTGTCCCGGTCGAGCCGCGCCTCTTCGGCGTTCTTCGGGAAGTCCCCGCTCATGTGTGCACTCCCTGTTTCACGGTTTCCACGTCTTCGCGGACGCCGCTGATGGCTTCTTCGGGCACCGGTGGCACGCCCTGCGTGACTTCCTTCTTGCCGACCAGCGCGGCGATCCCGGCGACCAGGAACAACGCGACCGCGACGATCACCGCGGCCAGCCAGCCGGGTACGACGAGCGCGAGCGCCAGCACGGCGGCCGCGACCAGCGTGGCTGCGCCGAACAGCGCGAACAGGCCCGCCGCGCCGAACAGCCCGGCACCGAGGCCCATCTTCTTGCCCTTGCGCTGCAGTTCGAAGACCGCGAGCCGCATCTCGTCCCGGACGAGCCGCTTGACCTCGCCGGTCAGGTCCGTCACCAGCTCGCCGACCGAGCGGTCGGCCGCCGGCTGCTTGTTGACTTCTTCGATCACGGAACACCTCCTTGCCTGGCCGCCGTGTACCCACTGGGCCCGGGGTCAACCACGCCGGGTTTGACCGGTGCGGCACCGGGTAGGCGGTTTCCCGGTCGTCGGCCCCGGTCCGGGAGCACGCCGGCGCACACCCCAACGCCACACGAACGGGTGACGCGGCGAGGCGGGAACGCACCGCGGTGTTTCGCGTCCGGGGGCCTCGGGTAGGCGGCAAGCATGACTTCCCCCGACGTCCCGGCCGTGGAACTGAACAACGGCGTGCGGATCCCGCAGTTCGGGTTCGGCGTGTTCCAGATCCCGCCCGAGGAGACCGCCCAGGCCGTGCGGACCGCGCTGGAGGCCGGCTACCGCCACATCGACACGGCGCAGATGTACCGCAACGAACAGGGAGTCGGCGCCGGGATCGCGGAGTCGGGGATCCCGCGCGAAGACGTGTTCGTCACGACGAAGCTGGCGAACGACGCGCACGGCCACGACAACGCCATCACCGCGCTCGAGGGCAGCCTGCAGCGCCTGGGCTTCGACTACGTCGACCTCTACCTGATCCACTGGCCGTTGCCGCACAAGAACAACTACGTCGCGACGTGGCGGGGCTTCGAGGACATCCTGCGGGCGGGCAAGGCCCGCGCCATCGGCGTCTCGAACTTCCAGCCCGCGCACCTCGACCGGCTCGCCGAGGAGACCGGCACCGTGCCCGCGGTCAACCAGATCGAGCTGCACCCGGCGTTGCAGCAGACCGAACTGCGCGCCTACCACCGGGAGCACGGCATCGCCACCGAAGCCTGGAGTCCCTTGGCCCAGGCCGAAGTCCTCTCGGACCCGGTGCTCACCGACCTGGCCGAGAAGCACGGCCGGACCGCCGCGCAGGTGGTGCTGCGCTGGCACATCCAGCTCGGCAACATCGTCTTCCCCAAGTCGTCTTCGCCGGAGCGGATCAAGCAGAACATCGACGTCTTCGGCTTCGAGCTCGACGACGAGGACATGACGGCGATCGGCAAGCTCGACGCCGGCCGGCGCACCGGGCCGGACCCGGAGACCTTCACGGGGTGACCGCGGCGTTTCCCTCCGCAACCGCCCGGGTACCTCACCCGGAGAGGTCCCCCTGGAAGGAGCATCCGGCATGAGCACCAACGCGTACCTGTCGTTTCTCGTGATCGGGGTGGTGCTGGTCCTGGTCGACGGGCAGATCATCTACCGCAGCGGACGCCGTTACCTGGAGAACTCCTACGGCGACCCGGCGGCGGGAGCGTCGATGACCCGGCTGGTCACGGTGCTGTTCCACCTCGCGACGCTGGGCATCCTGGCCCTCATGTCGACCATCGACCTCGGCGACGGCATCCCCGGCGTCGTCAAGCGCGTCGGCGTTCTGCTGCTGATCCTGGCCATCGCCCACGCGATCACGCTCGCCGTCCTGTCCCGCATCCGCGGCGAGCAGGAGGTGGAGGCGGTCGTCCAGCGCGGCCCCCGGCCGCAGCAGCGGGTGGAACCCGAGCCGCAGCGCCCGACCGTGACGCCGGCGCCGGGTCAGCCGGGTACCTACCCGGACGTCAGCCCGTCGCTGGAGAACCGGTCCCCGTACTCGGCTTCGTAACCGGATTCCGGCCCGAGGGCGGCACTTTCCCGGGAAAGTGCCGCCCTTGTCCGTGCCCGGGGCTCAGTGGTCCGCCGGCAGCTCCACCTCGGTGTGGCGGGTGGCGAGCGTCCGGGCCAGGTCGGCCAGCTTGACGTTCAGGTCCTGGGACGCGCGGCGCAGCACGTCGAACGCTTCGTCGGCGGTGATGCCGCGGCGCTGCATCAGGATGCCCTTCGCCTGGCCGATCACGTCCCGGCTCTCGACCGCGCGGCGCAGGTGCTCCGCCTCCAGCTCGGCCGCCACGACGGCCTCCGTGTGCGCCAGCGCCAGGGACGCGTGGGTCGCCAGCAGGAGCGCGAGGTCGATCGCCGCGCCGTCGAACGCACCCGGCCGGCTCGAGTAGATGTTGAGCGCGCCCGAGCGCCGCGGCGGACGGGCGTCGGGGAGCAGGGCCGTCGCCAGCACCGAGTGGTACCCGTAGCCGGCCGTGGCCGGACCGAACGACGGCCAGCGCGGGTCGCGGCCGACGTCCTGCGACCAGGCGATGGCCGGCCCGTCCGGGCGCGCCGACTCGACGCACGGCCCCTCGTCGTGGTCGTACTGCACCTGGTCCAGCCGCACCGCGACCGGGTCGGTCTCCACCGGCGTGTGGTACCGGCCGTCGGGTTCCCGCAGGGTGACGCTGACCAGGTCGGCGTCCGGGACGAGCGCGCTCGCGGCGCCGACGACGAGCCGGAGCACGCCGCCGACGGTCGGGGTCACGTCGAGCAGCGTGCGCGTGAGATCGGCGAACTGCCGCGCCAGCGGCCCGGCCGGCCCGGCGCCGTCCTGCCCGAACCCGGCGCGTTCCCGCGCCCACTCGTCTTCGTCGATGCTCATGCTTCTCCGTCGTCTTCGGGATGTACCCCCATTCAACCCGACGTCGGTGCTCAACCGGGCGAGCCGGCCGCGTGGCGCAGCGCGGCGCGCGCCCGGTCGACGAAGCCCGGGCCCGGCCACAGCTGGTCGGCCTGGGGCATGCGGTCGGACAGGTCCGGGTGCGGCAGCGTCGCCGCGTCGTCCCGGGCCGCCATGACCTCCTTGCCCAGCTCGGCGCGCCGCTCCGGCGAACACGTGAGCCGGACCTGCCGCACCGCCTCCGGGCCCTCTTCGCGGACGTGCCGGCGCACGGCGCGGATCAGCCCGCCCAGGAGGCGCTCGAACCGGGTCTCCTGCGGTCCGACGCCCTCCAGCTCGCGCATCAGGCCGTCCGCCTCCGCGAGGTCGCCTTCGCCGTCGACAAAGGACTCTTCGGCGACGGCGTGGCGGACGACCTCCGCGATCAGGTGGTCGGCGAGGTCCTTGCGGTTCTCGGGGCTGCCCTGGCCGAGCTCGAGCTCGGTGCACAGCCGGTCCAGTCTCCGGTGGTCGCCGGCGAGGACGGTGGTCAGGTCGGTTGCGGGCTGGCTGCCGTTCATGCACGCTCCTGGTCCGGACTCGGGTTTTCCCGGACCGGATACCCGCTGACCGGCGGCCGAATCCCGTGTCGGCCCGGTGCCCGCCGGGTACCCGCCGGGGGAACCGGCCCCGAAGGAGGATGACCATGGCAGCGCCGTCGTCGGTGATCGAGCGCGAACGCAAGTACGAGATCGTGGCGGGCAGTGGCGTGCCCCGGCTCGTCGGCGTCGCGGGCGTCGAGACGCAGGACGACCCGGTCGAGCAGATCCTCGACGCGTCCTACTACGACACCGAAACCTTCCGGCTGGCGCGCGGCGGCATCACGCTGCGGCGCCGCGTCGGCGGGCACGACGCGGGCTGGCACCTCAAGCTGCCGGTCTCCGCCGACGAGCGGCAGGAGATCCAGCTGCCGCTGGGCGGTGACCCGAACAAGGTCCCCGGACGGCTGCGCCGGCTCGTGCGCGCCTACACGCTGGGGGAGAAGCTGGTGCCGATCGCGCACCTGCGCACCGACCGGTTCGCCCACCGGCTGGCCGACGGCGACGGCCGGACCGTCGCGACCCTCACCGACGACCACGTGACGGGCGAAGCCGGTGGCGAGAGCGCGCGGCTCGACGAGTGGCGCGAGCTGGAGCTGGAACTCGATCCCGCGACCGACCCGGGCCGGCTCGAGGACTTCGACCGGGCCCTCGGGGAAGCCGGCGCCTCGGCCTCGCCGTGGCCGTCGAAGCTGCGGCGCCTGATCGGCGACCGCGTCCCCGCGCCGCCCCGCGGCCGCAAGAAGCCGACGGCGGGCGACGTAGTGCTGACGTCGCTGCGCGAGCACTACGCCCGGCTGCGCCGCGCCGACGTCGGGGTGCGCCTGGACGTCGAGGACTCCGTCCACCAGATGCGCGTCGCGACCCGGAAGCTGCGCAGCTCGCTGAAGACGTTCGGGTCCGTCGTGGCCGAGGACGAGACGCTCACGGCCGAGCTGAAGTGGCTCGGGCAGCAGCTGGCGCCGGCCCGTGACGCGGAGGTCAGCGAGCAGCGGTTGCGCGAGCAGCTCGACGAGATCCCGTCCGAGCTGGTGTTCGGGCCCCTGCGGCAGTATCTCACCCGCTATTTCGCCCGCGAGGCGGAGGAGGGGCGGACCCGGGCGATGGCGGCGCTGACCGGCAAGCGGTACCGGACCTTGCTGCGCACGCTGGACACCCTGGTGGAGGACCCGCCGCGCACCCGCCGGGCGCGCAAGCCGGCGAAGTCCGCCTTGCGCAAGCCCGTGCGCAAGGCCGCCGCGAAGCTGCGCCGGGCCGAAGCGGCGACGCGCGGGCTGACGGGCCACGAGCTCGAGACCGCACTGCACGAGGTTCGCAAGAAGGCGAAGCGGGCCCGCTACGCCGCCGACACCGTCAAGCCGGTCTACGGCAAGAAGCTGCGGCAGTGGCGCAAGAACGTCAAGACCGTCCAGGGCACACTGGGCGAGCACCAGGACACCGCGGTCGGCCGGGACGTCCTGCACCACCTCACCATCGCCGGGCACGGCGAAGGGCAGAACACGTTCACGTTCGGGCTGCTCTACGAGCGGGACGCCGAGACGGCGGAGAAGCTGCGCCGGCGGTTCGCGGGGGAGTGGCGGCGGCTCCGGAAGGGCGAGCGGCCGGGCTGGCTGCGCTGACGCCGTCCGGGAGGCCGGGAACGGCCTGGTCAGGACGCCGGATGTCATGAACGGGCTCGTTCATGACATCCGGGTCTAGCCTTCGCCGGTGAGCTTCCCGCGGAGCTGCTCCAGGGTCTGCGACAGCAGCCGGGAGACGTGCATCTGGGAGATGCCGACGCGGTCGGCGATCTGCGTCTGGGTCAGCCCGCCGAAGAACCGCATCACGAGGATCGCGCGCTCGCGCGGCGGCAGCTCCTGGAGCAGCGGCTGGAGGGCCTCGTGGTTCTCGACCATGGTCATCTCGTGGTCGGGTTCCCCCATGGTGTCCGCCAGCGACAGCGCCTCGGCGTCGTCGTGCACCGGCTTGTCGACGGACAGGGCCTGGTAGGCGTTGCCGGCCAGCAGCCCTTCGCGGACCTCGTCGACGTCCAGGCCGAGGTGCTCGGCCAGCTCGGTCGGGGTGGGCGCGCGACCCAGGCGCTGGGACAGCGCGGCCGAACCCTGGCTCAGGGACAGGTGCAGCTCCTTGAGGCGGCGCGGGACCCGCACCGACCAGCCGGTGTCCCGGAAGTGCCGCCGCACCTCGCCCATGATCGTCGGCACCGCGAAGGACAGGAAGTCGTGACCGCGGGCGGGGTCGAACCGGTCGACCGCGTTGATCAGGCCGATCCGGGCCACCTGCACCAGGTCCTCGCGGGGCTCGCCGCGGCCCGAGAACCGGGTGGCGATGTGCTCGGCGAGCGGCAGCAACTCGGTCACCAGCCTGCTGCGGACGACCTCGCGCCGCGGGTCGTCGGGGCCGAGGGTGCCCAGCTCCTCGAACAGCGGTTCGCAGTGGGCGTATTCATCCGGGCGGTGCAGGACGGTTTTGCGTTCGGTGCTCACGCGCTCGTTCCCGCGTTGAGCACCAGCTCGATCGTGACGATGCCCGCACCCCCGCCGGGGAGGACGTCGCAGTGCGCAGTCACCGAACCACTCAGCGTGGTCAGCACGTGCCAGCCGAAAGTGCGGTCGCTCGGCGGCCGCGGGTCGCTGGAGCGCGTCGAGATCGTCACGTGCAGGCCGTCGGGACCCTGCCGGAAGCGGCAATGCAGCTGGCTGCCCAGCTCGGCCAGCTGCACGAGCTGGGCGCAGGCCTCGTCGACGGCCATCTTGGCGTCGGCGATGGCGTCCAGCCCGAAATCGGCGCGCGAGACCACGCCGTGGGTGAGCATGCGGACGAGGGGGATCTGCTCGGCCATCGCGGGCAGCCGCAGCTCCACCAGTTCCTCGAGCAGCTCTTCCAGCGTCGGCTTGCCGCCGTGCGAGCTACCGCTTCGTGTTTCTTCCATGCCGAAGGTACTACCCATCTGGGCGAATGACGACACTTCGTGGCCAGGGATTTCCGGTTTCGTCACCGGCCCAGCGCCCGTTCGAGTTCCTTCTTGGTCATTTTCGAGCGCCCATCGATGTTCTTCTTCTTCGCCTCGTTGTAGAGCTGGTCCTTGGTCGGGCCCCCGGGACCCTTCCGGTTGCCGGACCGTTCGCCGCCGCGCTGCTGGGGCGACTTGTCCTCGATCGACGTCCGGCTGGCCTCGCGGGACTCGCCCGCCTGCGCACGGTTCTTGTTCACCGTGCGGGCCGCGATCTCCTTGGCCCGTTCCGGACCGGCCCCACGGTCCTCGGCCGAGTCCTTGACGTGCTCGTACTGGCGCTCGCGCTTCTTGCTCCACGACTGAGGCATGACCGCTCCCTTCGACTGCGTGGACGGGGTACCCGGTTGATCATCGGGTAAACGCCACTTCCGGGCGGTGAGCGGCCGGTTACCCGACCGGGGAGCGGGTACGCGGGGTGGGAGCGAAAGGAGGCGCCGATGCGGATCGGGTACACGCTGATGACCGAGCAGACCGGGCCGAACGAACTGGTCCGGTTCGCCGCCGGTGCGGAACAGGCCGGCTTCGACTTCGAGGTCATGAGCGACCACTACTCGCCCTGGCTGGCCGAGCAGGGGCACTCGCCCTACGCATGGAGCGTGCTGGGCGCCGTCACGCAGGTCACCGACCGCGCCGAGCTGATGACGTTCGTGACCTGCCCGACCATGCGCTACCACCCGGCGGTGGTCGCGCAGAAGGCGGCGACCGTGCAGGCGCTCTCGGGTGGCCGGTTCACCCTCGGGCTCGGCGCGGGGGAGAACCTCAACGAGCACGTCGTCGGCCGCGGCTGGCCGCCGGCGAACGTCCGGCACGACATGCTCGCCGAAGCCCTGCAGATCATCGGCGGCCTGTTCGACGGCGGGTACTTCGACTACGAGGGCAAGCACTTCCGCGTCGACTCGGCGAAGCTGTGGGACCTGCCGGAGCAGCGGACGCCGATCGGCGTCGCGGTGTCCGGCTCGCAGTCGATCCGGCGGTTCGCCCCGGTGGCCGACGCCATGGTCGCCGTCGAGCCGAAGGCCGAGCTGGTGAGCGAATGGGACGCGACGAAGCCGGGTCCCCCGACCCGCAAGATCGCCCAGCTGCCGGTGTCGTGGGGCACCGACCGCGAGGCCGCCGTGAAGCGCGCGCACGAGCAGTTCCGCTGGTTCGCCGGCGGCTGGAAGGTCAACGCCGAGCTGCCCGGCCCGGCCGGGTTCGCCGGGGCCACGCAGTTCGTCCGCGAGGACGACGTCGCCGGCTCGATCGCCTGCGGCCCGGACGTCGAGCCGATCGTCGCGGGCGTCCGCGAGTTCGAGAAGGCGGGCTTCACCGACGTCGCCCTGATCCAGATCGGCGGCGACCAGCAGGAAGGCTTCCTGGACTTCGCCGAAAAGGAGCTGCTCCCGGCGTTGCGGGAGTAGCTCCACCCGTTCGGGGTAACGCGGATCTATGCCGGCAGGAGTAAGACGCGCAGTACGGACAGTCCGGCGACGGGAGTTGCGGATGACCGACGTGAAGCCGACCCTCCAGGCGGTACCGCTGGCGGTGGCGCGGCGGGGCCCCAAGGGCGGGACCCTCCTGGCCCTGCTGCGCACCACCGACCCGAAGCAGATCGGGTTGCTGTACCTGACGACGTCGTTCGCCTTCTTCATGGCGGGCGGCGCGATGGCGCTGCTGATGCGCGGCGAGCTGGCCCGGCCGGGGCTGCAGTTCCTGTCGCCGGAGCAGTACAACCAGCTGTTCACCATGCACGGCACGATCATGCTGCTGCTCTACGCCACCCCGAACCTCTTCGGGTTCGCGAACTACATCCTGCCGCTGCAGATCGGCGCGCCCGACGTCGCGTTCCCGCGGCTCAACGGCTTCGCCTACTGGCTCTACCTGTTCGGCGGGCTGATCGTCATCAGCTCGTTCCTCACCCCGGGCGGCGCGCCCGACTTCGGCTGGACGGCCTACACCCCGCTGTCCAACGCCATCCACTCGCCGGGCATCGGCGGCGACCTGTGGATCATGGGCCTGATCGTGTCCGGGCTCGGCACCATCCTCGGCGCGGTCAACATGGTCACCACGATCGTGTGCCTGCGCGCGCCCGGGATGACGATGTGGCGGATGCCGATCTTCACCTGGAACATCCTGTTCACCGCGGTCCTGATCATGCTGGCGTTCCCGATCCTCACCGCGGCGCTGTTCGGCCTCGAAGCGGACCGCCGGCTCGGGGCGCACGTGTTCGACCCGGAAAACGGCGGGGCGATCATGTTCCAGCACCTGTTCTGGTTCTTCGGCCACCCCGAGGTCTACATCGTGGCGCTGCCCTACTTCGGGATCGTCACCGAGATCGTGCCGGTGTTCAGCCGGAAACCGCTCTACGGCTACCGGCTGATGGTGTTCGCGACCGTCGCGATCACCGGCCTGTCGGCGGTGGTGTGGGCGCACCACATGTTCGCCACCGGCGCGGTGCTGCTGCCGTTCTTCTCGATCATGACCTTCCTCATCGCGGTGCCGACCGGGATCAAGTTCTTCAACTGGATCGGCACGATGTGGAAGGGGCACCTGACCTTCGAGACGCCGATGCTGTGGTCGGTCGGCTTCATGGTCACCTTCCTGTTCGGCGGCCTCACCGGCGTGATCCTGGCGTCGCCGCCGCTGGACTTCCACGTCACCGACTCGTACTTCGTCGTCGCGCACTTCCACTACGTGCTGTTCGGCACGATCGTGTTCGCGACGTTCGCCGGGATCTACTTCTGGTTCCCGAAGATGACCGGCCGGATGCTCGACGAGGGGCTCGGCAAGTGGCACTTCTGGACGACGTTCATCGGCTTCCACACCACGTTCCTCATCCAGCACTGGCTGGGTGACGAGGGCATGCCCCGCCGGTACGCGGACTACCTGACCTCGGACGGTTTCACGACCCTGAACACGATCTCGACGATCGGCGCGTTCATCCTCGGCGCGTCGACGCTGCCGTTCGTCTGGAACGTCGTGAAGAGCTACCGCTACGGCGAGCGGGTCCTGGTCGACGACCCGTGGGGCTTCGGCAACAGCCTCGAATGGGCGACGACGTGCCCGCCGCCGCGGCACAACTTCCTGGACCTGCCGCGCATCCGGTCGGAGCGGCCCGCGTTCGAGCTGCACCACCCGGAGGCCGTCGAGCGGATGGCGGAGGAGCGGCACGTGCGCTCCAAGCGGGCCCAGGCCCGGGCACTGGACCGGGCCGCGAGTCCGTCCGGAGCGCGGGAGGGGCACGCGGGCGCGGCGGGTTCGTCGCGCTGACGCGCCGGTCGCTCAGGCCGGCGCGGGCTCCGGTCGCAGCGCGGCGACGGTGAGGCGCCGGTCGGCCTCCGTCACCCGCAAGGCCCGGCGGACCATCGGGTTCGGCCCGGTGACGACCAGCAAGTCCGTGCCGCTCTGCTCGGCCTGCAGCGCCGCGTGCAGCAGCATCCGGACGCCCGCCACGCCGAGGAAGTCCACTTCGGACAGATCGAGGGTCAGCCGCTCCGGCGTCGCCCACAGGCGGTCCGAAACGAGGGCGGCCAGATCGCCGGCCGTCGCGGTGTCGAGGGCGCCGCGGGCGGTGATCAGCACCGCGTGCGGAGCGGGCCACGACGTGCGTAGCCGCAGGGCGGGATTTCGTGTTCGGGGAAGCATGATGCGGTTCGCCGCCGTCCTGGTGTGGCGCGGGGCCGCAGCGCCGCGCTCGAGGGGTTTCCGAGCCGGCTGCTGTGCTGAACCGATACCCGAGCCTAACCGTGGGCGAGCGGCTCGCAACCGTCGTTGCTCCGAACGGGCGTGTGGCGCGCCGCGGCGGTGACCGCTTGTGCCCGTGCCGACGAGGATGCAGTAATCTCGCGCTGGACCCGTTAAAGCGCTAGCGGCCCACTAGTGGCGCGCGCCCGGGTCCTCCCTGGTTCTTAGCGCCCTGAGCACAAGAAGAGGGGCGTCACCAGGATGACGGGCGGCGATGAGCAGCTCACCGCGCGGTTGGACGAAGTCACGGTAGCGATGGAATCGCTGACCGCGATGCTGGACTCGGAGCTCGATCTGGGCCAGATGCTGCAGGCGGTCTGCGACCACGTGGTGCAGGTGGTGCCGGGAGCCGACATGGCGAGCATCACCCTGGTGCGCGAAGGCGAGCCGGAAACGGTGGCCAGCACGGACCAGCGGGCGGTGAACTTCGATCGCGAGCAGTACCGGATCGGGGACGGCCCGTGCCTGCGCGCGGCCGAAACCGGGCAGCCGGTGCGCGTCGGCGTCGGGGCCGTGGGCGACGTGTGGCCGCAGTTCGTGTCGAAGGCGGAACAGCTGGGCGTCGCGAGCTTCCTGGCCGCGCCGCTGACGGTGGACGACGACATGTCCGGCGCGGTGAACCTGTTCGGCTTCGGCGAGCACGGCTTCAGCGAGCTGGGCACGAAGATCCTCGAGCTGTACACGGCGACGGTGGTGATCGGCCTGCGCAGCGCGCGCCGCTACTTCGCGGCGCGCGAGCTGATCGACCAGCTGAACCGCGCGCTCGAGACGCGCGCGGTGATCGACCAGGCCAAGGGCATCCTCATGGCCGCGCACCGGATCAGCGCGGAGGAAGCGTTCCAGCGGCTCGTGAAGCGCTCCCAGGACGGCAACCGCAAGCTCCACGAGGTGGCGGCGGAGTTCGTGGAGGCGGTCGCGACCACGACGGCGTGACACCCGGCTAGCTGGTCGGTACCTCGTCCGGTGGTGCCTCGGCTTCGGCGATCGGGTCGGGCCGGTGCCGGCTGCGCTGGCACGTCGTGCAGACCAGCGTCCGGCCGAGCACGGTCCCGTCGTCGGCGACGACCTGGGCGACGTGCATCGTCGGGAAGCCGCAGACTTCGCAGGGCAGCGACCCGTCCTCACGGCTGATGCGGATCTGGGTGCCCATCCGGCCTCCTGTGTGACGTGGGTCTCACACACCTTGCCGGGTTCCCGGTCGGAACCGGCCGAATTCACTCGTTCGGCCTAGCGTCGGCTGTCTCCGGGAACCCGTTCGGTGCCTCTTGTGTTCAGGGGGATGAGACGGGGTAATCGCCCGGCGAAGGGTGACCGGGGATAGCCGGAGGGGAGCGAACATGCGAGACAAGCGGAACGACCTGCGACCGGTGGCGGACCTGCTCTTGGAGGGCGGGGACACGCCGGCCCAGGCGTCGACGCGGCGCAAGGCCGCGCTGGCCGTCGCGGCGAACGCGAAGGACCCTGAAGACTGCGCGCAGCTGCTCGACATGCTGGGCCTGCACCGGGCCGGCAGTCGCAGCAGCGAAGTCGCCTGACGCACGCCGGAGCCCGCTGTGACCACCCGGTCGCGGCGGGCTTTGGCGCGTCACCCTCCGTGTTTCGCGCTCCGGGCCCGCGGGTATCGCTGCCGGTGAGGAGGTCGAGACATGGCGAGACCGGTGTGGAGCGGGGCGCTGAGCCTGGGGCTGGTCACCGTTCCGGTGGAGCTGTACCCGGCGGTGGCGGACCACACGATCCACTTCCACCAGTTCGAACGCGGCACGTCGGACCGGATCCGCAACCGCCGGGTCAACGAGCGGACCGGCGACGAGGTGACCCAGGACGAGATCGTCAAGGGCTACGACCTCGGCGGCGGCGACCACGTGCTGGTCGAGCCGGACGAGCTGGACGAGATCGCCCCCGAGCGGTCCCGGCGGATCGACATCGAGCAGTTCGTCGAGCTGGACGAGATCGACCCGTGGTTCTTCGACCGCACGTATTGGCTCAAGCCGGCGAAGGAGGACTTCGCCAAGGCGTACGGCTTGCTGCTGCAGGCGATGGACCGCAGCGAGAAGGCCGGCGTCGCGAAGTTCGTGCTGCGCGGCAAGGAGTACCTCTGCGCGGTCCGCGCCGGCGAAGGCGTGATGGTCCTCAACACGCTGCACTTCGTCGCGGACCTGCGGAAGCCGGAGGACGTCATGGGCGGGCTGCCCAGCCTGCCGAAGCCGCGGCCCAAGGAGCTCGACATGGCGCTCGCGCTCGTCGACCAGATGACCGCGCCGTGGAAGCCGGATGACTACCGTGACGAGTACTCCGAGCGCGTCGAAAAGCTGATCAAAGCCAAGGAACAGGGCAAGGAGATCGCCCACGAAGAGGAGCCGGAGCCGTCGGCCGACGTCGTCGACCTCTTCGAGGCGCTGGCGCGCAGCGTGAAGAACCGCAAGGGCGGGCGAAAGCAGGGCGGCAAGCAGGACCTGTCCGGCTTGACCAAGTCCGACCTGGAGAAGCTGGCGCGCGAGCAGGGCGTGAAGGGCCGCTCGAAGATGACGCGCGCCGAGCTGGAGAAAGCGCTGAAGGCGTCGTGAGCCGAGCGAAGGGAAGCGGCGCAGAAGCAGCTCACTCGAGTATCTTGCCAGCCGCCTTCAGATCGGCGACGAAGGCGGCGTAAGCCTCGTCGCGGTCCGGTGCGCGCAGGACGGCCGACGGGTGCACCGTCGCGACCGCCGACGGCACCAGCTCGGCCACGTCGTCGGGTGCTTCGACGGGTTCGCCGCGGTGGGCTGTCAGCCGGAACTTCGGACCCAGCAACGACTGCGCGGCGGTCGCCCCCAGCAGCAGCACCAGCTCGGGGCGCACCGCGCGCAGCTCCGCCAGCAGCCACGGCCGGCAGGCGACCACCTCGGTGCGGCCCGGCTTCTGGTGGATGCGCCGCTTCCCGCGTTCGTCGCGCTTGAACTTGAAGTGCTTGACCGCGTTGGTGACGTACAGCGTCTTCCGGTCGAAGTCCGCCTCGGCGAAGGCCCGGTCGAGGAGCTTCCCGGCGGGTCCGACGAACGGCTCGCCCGCGAGGTCCTCCTTGTCGCCCGGCTGCTCGCCGACGACCAGGATCTTCGCCTTCTCGGGCCCTTCGCCGAACACGGTCTGCGTGGCGTCCTGGTGGAGGGCGCACCCGCGGCAGTCCGACGCGGCCGAACGCAGGCGGTCGAGGTCGGTGGTGTCCGGCGGCTCCGCGCCGCGGGTGTCCGGCATGTGCCGGGCATTCCCCGGGCGGTGGGTGCGTAAACCCGCCGGTCACGGGGAGCGCGAGCTGCCCATCCGCGGCGAGGACAACCGGCTCGAAAGCGTTCAGTGCGAGCCGGCGGCCGGGGTGGTTCCGTCCGGCGCGGGCTCGCGGGTCGTCTCGGCGCGGGCGATGTGCCACGCCACGAGCGCGCCGGCGCCGACCGTGCCCCAGAGCACCAGGCCGGCGTCGCGGGCGAACAGGCCGACGAGCAGCATGAGTGCCGCGGTGACGTCGCACAGCACGAGGAGCAGGGTCCAGCGCCGCTTCTCGCGCAGGGTGCGGCCGGCGAAGGCGGCCGCGAACGCGGGATCGCTCGCCTGCAGCTCCAGCTCGATTTCGCGCAGGGCGTGGCGTTCGCGATCCGGCAGCATCAGTGGCCTCCTCGCCTCGGCTATCGCTGGAATACCCCCTCGGGGCCCGTTCGAAGCGGCACTTTCCGGTGGGATCAGTGGTTGTCGCGGGGGATGCCCTTCGTCGTCGCGATCCGCTGGTACGCCACCGCCGGGCGCAGCACCATGCCGTCGCAGAGCTGGTCGACCAGCGACCGCTGGATCTCCTGCCACGGCGTCTGCGCGTCCGGGACCGGGTACCCGCCCGCCTCGGCCAGCTCCTTGTGGCGCAGCGCCAGCTCCTCGTCCGGGATCAGGACGTCCGCGGTGCCGGCGGCGAGGTCGATCCGCACGCGGTCGCCGGTCCGCAGCACGGCGAGCCCGCCGCCCGCCGCGGCTTCGGGGGAGGCGTTGAGGATCGACGGCGAGCCGGACGTACCGGACTGACGGCCGTCGCCGAGGCACGGCAGCTCGCGGATCCCCCGCTTGATCAGCTCCGCCGGCGGCCGCATGTTCACCACCTCGGCCGCGCCCGGGTAGCCGAGCGGCCCGGTGCCGCGCATGACGAGCAGCGAGTGCTCGTCGACGCCGAGGTCCGGTTCGTCGATGCGGGCGTGGTAGTCCTCCGGGCCGTCGAACACGACCGCGGTGCCCTCGTAGACGCCGCCGGCGAGGTACCGGCGCCGGAACTCCGGCGAGATCACGCTGGACTTCATGATCGCCGCGTCGAAGAGGTTCCCCTTGAAGACCAGGAAGCCCGCGTCTTCGGTGAGGGCCGTGTCGAAGGTGCGGATGACGTCGCGGTCGCCGGCCTCGCTCTCGCGGCAGTTGTCGCCGAGCGTGCGGCCGTTGACCGTGGGCGCGTCCTCGTGGATCAGGCCGTGCCGCATCAGCTCGTGCACCACCGCCGGCACGCCGCCCGCGCGGTGGAACTCCTCGCCGAGGTACTTCCCGGCCGGCTGGAGGTCGACCAGCAGCGGGACGTGGTGGCCGAGCCGCTGCCAGTCGTCGAGGGGCAGGTCGACGCCGACGTGCCGGGCGATCGCGCCGATGTGGATGGGCGCGTTGGTCGAGCCGCCGATCGCCGAGCTCACGACGATGGCGTTCTCGAACGCTTCGCGCGTCAGGATGTCCGACGGCTTGAGGTCCTCGCGCACCATCTCGACGATCCGCAGCCCGGTGCGGTAGGCCATCCGCGCCCGGTCGCGGTGCGGCGCCGGGATGGCCGCGCAGCCGGGCAGGCTCATCCCGAGCGCCTCGGCCAGCGCGTTCATCGTGGAGGCGGTGCCCATGGTGTTGCAGTGCCCCGGTGACGGCGCGGACGACGCGACGAGCTCCATGAACCCGGCGTCGTCGATCTCCCCGGCGGCGAGCAGTTCACGCGCCTTCCAGATGATCGTCCCGGAGCCAGTGCGCTCGCCGTTGTACCAGCCGTTGAGCATCGGACCGCCGGACAGGACGATGGCGGGGATGTCGACGGTCGCGGCGGCCATCAGGCACGCCGGGGTGGTCTTGTCGCAGCCGGTGGTGAGGACGACGCCGTCGATGGGATAGCCGTAGAGCGTCTCGACCAGGCCGAGGTAGGCGAGGTTCCGGTCCAGGGCGGCGGTCGGGCGCTTGCCGGTCTCCTGGATGGGGTGCACGGGGAACTCGATGGCGATCCCCCCGGCCTCGCGGATGCCTTCGCGGGTGCGGTCGGCGAGCTGCAGGTGGTGCCGGTTGCAGGGGGACAGGTCGGAGCCGGTCTGCGCGATGCCGATGATCGGCCGGCCGGACTGCAGCTCCTCCCGGGTGAGACCCCAGTTCATGTACCGCTCGAGGTAGAGGGCGGTCATCCCGGGGTCGGCGGGGTTGTTGAACCAAGCTTCGCTGCGCAGTCCCATACCGGCCAGTCTGGCAACGGCGGTCGCGGAATGCACGCCTTCGCGGGCCGGACCCGTTTCTCCCGGTGTTTTCGTGGAGGCCACCCGCGCCGGTGGCCTCCACGAAAACTCAGCCGAGGCCGTTGAGCCCGACCACCCGGGAGTACCAGTGAGCGCTGCGCTTCAGCGTCCGGACCTGGGTCTCGTAGTCGACGTGGATCAGCCCGAACCGCTTCGCGTACCCCTCGGCCCACTCGAAGTTGTCCAGCAGCGACCAGTAGAAGTACCCGCGCAGGTCGACGCCCGCCGCCAGGGCGTCGTGCGCCGCTCGCAGGTGGGAGTCCAGGAACGCGATCCGGTCGGTGTCGACGATGTCACCGCCGTCGGAGACGACGTCCGGGTAGGCCGCGCCGTTCTCCGTGATGTACAGCGGCACCGGGCGGTAGCCGCGGTGGACCTGCAGCAGCGACTCGGTCAGCCCGGCCGGCTGGACCTCCCAGCCGGAGTCCGTGCGGGGCGCCGCCGGGTCCGGGACGAAGTGGACGTCGCCCGCGCCGACCCACTCCGGGCCCGCCGGCTCGCTGCCCGCCACCGGGCGGCCCGCGACGCGGTAGTCGCGGTAGTAGTTCACGCCCATCCAGTCGATGTGCGCGGCGATGATCGCCGCGTCCTCCGGCCGGACCACGTCTCCGAGCCCGAACGGCGCGAGATCGGCGACGAGGTCGTCCGGGTAGCCGCCGCGCAGCACCGGGTCGAGGAACAGCCGGTTCTGCAGGCCGTCGATCCGCCGGGCCGCCGACACGTCGGAGACGTTCGCCGGGTCGTGCGGCACGACGGGGTAGAGGTTGAGCGTGATCCCGGCCGGGACGCCCGGCGCGTGCCGGCGGATGACGTCCATCGCCAGCCCGTGCCCCAGCAGCAGGTGGTGCGTGGCGGCGACGGCGGCCGGGTGGTCGGTGCGGCCGGGTGCGTGGATGCCGCCCGCGTAGCCGAGCATCGCCGCGCACCACGGCTCGTTGAGCGTCGACCAGCTGGCGACGCGGTCACCGAGGCGCTCCAGCACCGTCTCGGCGTACTCGGCGAACCGGTACGCGGTGTCCCGCGAGGTCCAGCCGCCCTTGTCCTCCAGCGCCTGCGGCAGGTCCCAGTGGTAGAGCGTCGCCCACGGCTGGATCCCGGCTTCCAGCAGGCAGTCGACCAGCCGGTCGTAGAACGCGAGTCCGTCGGCGTTGGGGGCGCCGCCGTCCGGGCGCACCCGGGGCCACGCCAGCGAGAAGCGGTAGGCGCCGAGGCCGAGCCGGCGCATCAGGCCGACGTCCTCGGAGTACCGGCGGTAGTGGTCGGCGGCCGGGTCGCCGGTGTCGCCGCCCACGACCGCGCCCGGACGGCGTGCGAAGACGTCCCAGACCGAGTCGGTGCGACCGTCGGCCGTGGTGGCTCCTTCCACCTGGAACGCCGCGGTGGCGGCGCCCCAGACGAAGCCGGGCGGGAACATCTGCGCTGTCTCCGCCCGAACGCTGTCGGGATGTACGGACATGGTCACCCTTTCACGGCACCTTGCATGATCCCGGCCACGATCTGGCGGCCGAGGAGGACGAAGACGATGAGGATCGGGATGGTGGCCAGGGTCGTGCCGGCCAGCACCAGCGAATAGTCGACGTAGTAGCCGCTCTGGAGCTTCTCCAGCGCGACCTGGACGGTCGGGTTGCCCGCGTCCAGTACCACCAGCGGCCACAGGAAGTCGTTCCAGGACATCATGAACGTGAACATCGCCAGGATCGCCGCGGCCGGCCGGACCGCGGGCAGGCAGACGTTCCAGAAGATCCGGATCATGCTGCAGCCGTCGACCCGCGCGGCCTCGATCAGCTCGTACGGCAGCGCGTCCACTGTGTACTGCCGCATCCAGAACACGCCGAACGCGGTGACCAGGTTGGGCACGATCACCGCCGTCAGGCTCCCGGTCCAGCCCAGTTCGGACATCGCGATGAACAACGGGATGATGCCCAGCTGGGTGGGCACGGCGAGCGTGACGACGATGAACACGAACAGCTTGTTGCGACCCCGGAACCGCAGCTTCGCGAAGGCGAACCCGGCCAGCGACGAGAACAGCACCGTCGTCAGCGTCACCGTGCCGGACACGATGACGCTGTTGGCCAGTGCCTTCCAGAACGGCACGGTGTCGAACACCCGCGCGGCGTTGGCGAAGAAGTTGCCGCCGGGCACGAACGGCGGGATGCGCTCGGTGAGCATCCCGTTGTCGCGGCTGGCCACCAGGAACGACCAGTAGAACGGGAACAGCGAACCGAGCACGAAGATCGCCAGCACGACGTAGGTCGCCTTGCGTGGCTTGCCGAGCGTGGCGACCTTCTGTCGCAGTCCCGTTTTCGAAATGTCGCTGTGGAGTGTCGTCATTTCTTCTTCACCGCCTGGGGACGCGCGAGCCGGCCGGTGAGGAAGAAGTTCCCCAGCGCGATCAGCACGATGATCACGAACAGCACCCAGGCGATCGCCGAGGCGTAGCCGAGATCGGCGTTCTGGAACGCCGTCTGGTAGAGGTACAGCGTCACGGTCTGGAACTGGTTGGTGGAACCGCCGTTGTTCGACCCGGGCATGGCGTCGAACAGCTTCGGCTCGGTGAAGATCTGCAGGCCGCCGATCGTCGAGGTGATGGTGACGAAGATCAGCGTCGGCCGGAGCAGCGGCAGGGTGACGTTCCAGAAGCGGCGCCACGTGCCGGCGCCGTCGATCAGCGCCGCCTCGTGCAGCTCCTTCGGGATGGCCTGCATGGCCGCCAGCACGATCAGGGCGTTGTAGCCCGTCCAGCGCCAGTTGACCATGATCGCGATCGCGACGTGGCTGCCGAAGCGGCTGGCCTGCCAGTCGACCGGGTCCAGCCCGATGGTCTGCAGCACGCCGTTGATCAACCCGTACTTGGGGCCGAACAGGTTGGCGAAGATGATGCCGATGGCGACGAGGCTGGCCGCGTACGGCAGCAGGATGCCCACCCGCCAGCCGGTGGCCCCGCGCAGCCGGGCGCCGAGCATGGCCGCCAGCAGCACGGCGATGATGATCTGCGGGACGCTGGAGAGCAGGAAGATGCTGATCGTGTTCGTCAGCGCGTTCCAGAACTGCGCGTCGGCGAAGAGCTCCTTGAAGTTGTCGAGGCCGATGAAGTCGGGGTCGTCGCTCCCGGCTTCCCACTTGAACAGCGAGACGTACGCGGTGTAGAGCAGCGGGAACAGCCCGACGATCCCGAAGAGGATGAAGAACGGCGCGATGTAGAGGTACGGCGAGACCTTGACGTCCCACCGGCTCAACCGGTGACGGAAGGTGGGCCGGGGAGACGTGCGCTCCCCGGCCTTGCTCCCTTCCGGCGCGACCTTGTCGAGGACGGTCATCGGCTCAGCGCGTGATCTTCTTCGCGGCGTCGACCATCTGGTTCCAGCCGTCCGCCGCCGACTTGCCCTGTTCGACCGCCTGCAGGGCCGGGCTGGACGCGTTCTCCTGGATCTGGCCGTCGCCCGGGCCCTTGTACTGCGGCTTCTGGACCTTCTTGGCCTGCTCGGCGAACAGCTCGCCGACCTTCGCGCCGCCGAAGTAGGCGTCGGTCTGGCTCAGCAGCGCCGGGTCCGACAGGGCCTTGACCTGGCTCGGGAAGGTGCCCTTGGCCTGGAACGCCTTGATCTGCTGCTCCGGCGCGGTCAGCCAGGCCGCGAGCTCGGCGGCCTCCTTCGGGTGCTTCGACTGCGTCGGCACGGTCAGGTACGAACCGCCCCAGTTGCCGCCGCCGCCGGGGAAGGCCGCGGTGACGGCCCACTTGTTCGCGTTCTCCGGGCCGGCCTGCTCCTTGATCACGCCGAGCATCCACGCCGGGCACACCTTCGTGGCGAACGCGCCCTGCTTGAAGCCGGTGTTCCACTCGTTGCTGAACGCGGTCAGCTTGGCCGACTCGCCCTTGGCGACGGCGTCGGTGACCTTGGTCCAGGCGTCCTTGATGCCCTGGTTGCTCTCGACGGCGAGCTTGTCGTCGTTGCCGATGTAGCCCTGGGGGAGCTGGTTGACCATCGCGTTGAAGTTCTGCGCGGCCGAGTCGAACCAGGCCTTGCCCTTCGTCTTGGAGACGTAGTCGGCGCCGGCGGCGAAGTAGCTGTCCCAGGTGGCGAACAGCGGCTTGACCTGCTCGGGGTCGGTCGGCAGGCCGGCGGCCTGGAACATGTCCTTGCGGTAGCACATGGCGAGCGGGCCGATGTCGGTGCCGTAGCCGATGAGCTTGCCGTCCTTGGTCTTGGCGGCGTCGTACTTCCAGCTCAGCCAGCGGTCGGGGGAGGCGTCGGCCGGCCCGATCTTGCTCAGGTCGTTGAACTTCGAGCCCTTGTCGAGGAAGTCGGACAGGTGGCCCTCTTCCAGCGCCGTGACGTCGGCGAGGCCCGAGCCGGCGGCGAGCTTGGTGACGAGCTCTTCGTGGTACGGGCCGCCCTGGCCGGTCTTGCGGTGGGTGATCTTGATGTTCGGGTGCAGCCGCTCGTACTCCGGGATGAGGGCCTCGTAGCCGAACTCGGTGAACGTCGCCAGCGTCAGGTCGACGTGCTCGTTCGGACCGGCGGCGGGGGGCGTTGCGTCACCGCCGCCACCACAGGCCGTGGCGCCGAGCGCCGTCATCGTGATGCCCAGTGCCAGGACCAGGCCGTTCCGGATCGTTCTCACGTGTCCAACCACCTTGTTGACGGGAATGAGCGCTCTCACTGCTGGGAGCCCGATCAATCTGGGAGCGCTCCCAGGTGTCGCAGAGTCTGCTTGGGGGTCTCACCGGTGTCAAGGGGTCGTAACCGGAGCGTTTCCTGCGAGGAGCGCTCCCGGACATCGCCCTGCGTGACCGTTAAGCTGTCGGCGTCAGGGTGGTTGTGGTGAGTGAGGGCGGTGCCCGTGGGGCCTCGAGCAGGGGATGAAGAGCGGCCGACGCTGGAGGACGTCGCGGCGTTCGCCGGCGTGTCGCGGTCTACGGCGTCACGTGCGCTGAACGACGACGCCTACGTCAGCGCGGCGGCACGCGAGAAGGTCCTCGCCGCCGCCCGTGACCTGGGCTATTCCCCGAACCAGGCGGCTCGCTCCCTGGTCACCCGGCGCACCGGGGCCGTCGCCGTGGTCCTCTCGGAGCCCGAGGCCCGCCTCCTCGACGACCCGTACCGGACCGCCGTCATGCGGGCCGGCTACCGCGAGCTCGCCGACGTCGGCCGCCAGATGGTGCTCATCTTCAGCGACACGCGCGAGGACCTGAGCAAGACCGTCCGGTTCCTCGAGGGCGGCCACGTCGACGGCGCGCTCGTGTTCGCGCCGCACCGGGCCGATCCGCTGCCCAAGGCGCTGCGGCTGCTGCGCATCCCGGTGGTGTTCGGCGGGCAGGCGGCCGGCATCCGCCGCGGCGTGCACGTCGTCGACTTCGACAACGAGAGCGGCGCCCGGCTGGCGGTGGAGCACCTGGTCGCGTCCGGGCGGCGCCGGATCGGCACGATCGCCGGGCCGCAGGACCAGAGCGCCCCGATCGACCGGCTCGCCGGCTGGCGCAAGACCCTCCTGGACGCCGGGCTCGACCCCGCCGACCTGGCCGAAGAGGCCGACTTCACGCTGTCCGGCGGCGCGAACGCGATGTCCGCGCTGCTGGCCCGGCACCCGGACCTCGACGCGGTGTTCGTCGCGAGCGACATGATGGCGGTGGGCGCGCTGCGCACGCTGGACTCGGCGGGCCGCCGCATCCCCGAAGACGTCGCGGTGGTCAGCTTCGACGACAACGCCACGCTCGCCCCGGCGATGGACCCGCCCCTGACGTCGGTCCACCAGGACCCCCGCGAGCAGGTCCACGCGATGGTCGAGACGCTGATGCAGCTGCTCGACGACCAGAGCCTCAAGCCGCGCCAGCAGATCCTCCCGGTCTCCCTGGCGGTCCGCGCCTCGAGCTGACCCCCGTGTCGACTCCCCAATCACGCGTGTCGACCTCCTGATCACGCGTGTCGACCCTTGCCGCACGGACCGGTCGGCGAACTCGCGTGTCCCGAGGGTCGACTCGCGTGATCGGGGAGTCGACACGCGTGACTGAAGGGTCGACACGCGTGATTGCGGGGTCGACACGGTGGTGGGCACCGGTGGCTGGGAGCGATCCCGGCTGAGGTGCACGCCTTTGGCGCTAAACGGCGTTTCCTCGACACGGCGCGTGACCGTTCCGCTGGGCCGTTCGAGTGAGGTGGCGACCATCGGCCGCGGCTGTTCAGGAGTGTTCAGTGGGCCGGGCCGAGCCGGGAGCGTAGGTGTGACGTCTTCGTCCGCGGTGTCCTTCTGACTCGATTCTTTACATCCACGTTTCCGGCTGGCTACCGTCTGCGCCTGGAAGCGCTCCCAGATCGCTGGCTCCCTACGGACAAAGGAGTTCCGAAGCCATGCGTTCCTCCCCCCGATGGCGCCCTGTGCGCCGAACGCGCTGGTTACGCGGCCGCGCGCTGAGCATGGCCTCGGCCGTGGTCGCGTTCACCGCGGCGCTGGTCGTCCCCTCCTCGGCGCTCGCCGCCGACGTCGCCTGTTCCGTCACCTACACCACCAACGACTGGGACACCGGGTTCACCGCCAATGTCTCGCTGCGCAACGACGGCGCGCCGCTCGACAGCTGGAAGGTCGGCTGGACGTTCCTCGACGGCCAGAAGGTCCAGCAGGGCTGGAGCGCCACCTTCGCCCAGACCGGCGCCGCGGTCACCGCGACGAACCTCTCCTACAACGGCCACCTCGACACCGGTGCCAGCACGAGCTTCGGCTTCAACGGCTCGAAGGGCTCCGCCAACCGTCCGCCCGCCGACTTCTCCGTCAACGGCACCGCGTGCACCGGCGCCAACAAGGCCCCCACCGTCAGCCTGACGGCGCCGACGTCGTCCGGCACCTACTACGCCCCGGCCACCATCCCGCTCGCCGCCACGGCCGCCGACGCCGACGGCACGGTGAGCAAGGTCGAGTTCTACGCCGGCGACACCCTCCTGGCCACCGACACGGCCGCGCCGTTCGAGGGCAGCTGGGGCAGCGTCCCGGCCGGGACGTACTCGATCACGGCCAAGGCCTACGACAACAAGAACGCCTCCACGACGTCCAGCCCGGTGAGCGTGAAGGTCCTTTCCGGACCGACGATCGTCGCCACCCCGGCGACCGCGCAGGTCAAGCAGGGCGGGACGACGACGTTCGCCGTCAGCCTCGCCGGCGCGCCCACCGCGGCGGTCACCGTCGCGGTGGCCAGGACGGCGGGCAGCACCGACCTGACCGCGAGCCCCGCGAGCCTCACCTTCACGACGGCGAACTGGAGCACTCCGCAGAACGTCACCGTGCAGAGCGCCGACAACGGGGGAGCGCTGGGCAGCGCCACGTTCACCGCGAGCAGCAGCGGCTACACCGCGGCCACGGTGACGGTCAACGAGATCTCGTCGTCCACTTCGGACTACCAGCTCGCGTTCCTGACCCAGTACAACAAGATCAAGGACCCGAACAACGGCTACTTCCGCAAGTTCGGGAACATCCTGGTGCCCTACCACTCGATCGAGACGCTGATCGTCGAGGCGCCGGACCACGGCCACGAGACGACGTCGGAGGCGTTCAGCTACTACCTGTGGCTGGAAGCGTCCTACGGGCGGGTCACCGGTGACTGGGCCCCGTTCAACCAGGCCTGGACGTCGATCGAGACGTACGCGATCCCGTCCGCGGCCGACCAGCCGGGCAACTCCGGCTACAACGCGAGCAAGCCGGCCACCTACGCGGCCGAGTACCCGAGCCCGAAGCAGTACCCGTCGCAGCTGCAGTCCGGCGTGTCGGTCGGCGCCGACCCGATCGCGGCGGAGCTGAAGGCGGCCTACGGCTCGGCGGACGTCTACGGCATGCACTGGCTGCTCGACGTCGACAACATCTACAAGTTCGGCCACTGCGAGGACGGCACGAACACCGCGCCGGCGTTCATCAACACCTTCCAGCGCGGTTCGCAGGAGTCGGTCTGGGAGACGGTCACCCAGCCCAGCTGCGACATCCTGAAGTTCGGCGGCAAGAACGGCTACCTCGACCTGTTCACCGGCGACTCGTCCTACGCCAAGCAGTGGAAGTACACCGACGCGCCCGACGCGGACGCCCGCGCCGTGCAGGTGGCCTTCCAGGCCGAGAAGTGGGCCGGCGCGCAGGGCAAGAGCGCCGACGTCGCGGCCGTCGTGAAGAAGGCGTCGAAGATGGGCGACTACCTGCGGTACTCGCTGTTCGACAAGTACTTCAAGAAGATCGGCAACTGCGTCGGGGCGTCGACCTGCGCGGCGGGCACCGGCAAGGACAGCGAGCACTACCTCGTCTCCTGGTACTACGCCTGGGGCGGCTCGATGGACTCGTCCAGCGCCTGGGCCTGGCGCATCGGTGACGGTGCGGCCCACCAGGGCTACCAGAACCCGCTGGCCGCGTACGCGTTGTCGGCGGACCCGGGGCTGAAGGTCACCTCGGCGACCGGCGCGCAGGACTGGGCGACCAGCCTCGGCCGGCAGATGGAGTTCCTGCAGTGGCTGCAGTCGTCCGAAGGCGGGCTCGCCGGCGGCGCGACCAACAGCTGGGAAGGCCAGTACGGCACCCCGCCGTCCGGCACGCCGACGTTCTACGGGATGTTCTACGACCAGCAACCGGTCTGGCACGACCCGCCGAGCAACCAGTGGTTCGGCTTCCAGACCTGGGGCATGGAACGCATCGCCGAGTACTACCAGGCGACCGGCGACGCCCGCGCGAAGAAGATCCTCGACAAGTGGGTCCCGTGGGCGATCGCGAACACCACGGTCGGCGCGGGCGGGAGCTTCCAGATCCCGGCCGACCTGACCTGGAGCGGCGCGCCGGACACCTGGAACGCCACCAGCCCGGGGGCGAACACCGGCCTGCACGTCACGGTGAAGAACTACAGCAACGACGTCGGGGTCGCGGCCTCGCTGGCCAAGACGCTGCTCTACTACGCGTCGGGGTCGAGCAACGCCCAGGCGAAGACGGTCGGGGAGCAGCTGCTCACCGCGCTGTCGGCCAACACCGACACCAAGGGCATCGCGGTGCCGGAGACCCGGACGGACTACAACCGGTTCGACGACGCCTACAACGCCACCACGGACCAGGGGCTGTACGTGCCCACGGGCTGGACGGGCACGATGCCGAACGGCGACGCGATCAACTCCGGCTCGACGTTCGAGTCGATCCGGTCGTTCTACAAGAGCGACCCGCAGTGGCCGAAGGTCCAGTCCTACCTGGACGGTGGCGCCGCGCCGACGTTCACCTACCACCGGTTCTGGGCGCAGTCGGAGATCGCCACGGCGTTCGCCGCGCACGTCGCCCTGTTCGGCTGAAAGGCACTCGATGAAGCGACTGCTCGCCCTCGCGGTCGCCGCACTGGTCGGGGGCGCCGTTCTCACGGCGTCCCCGGCCACCGCGGCCCCCGCGGCTTCCGGTACCGGGACCGGCTACTGGCACGCGTCCGGTTCCCAGCTCGTCGACGCGACCGGCGCGCCGGTGCGGATGACCGGCGTCAACTGGTTCGGCGCCGAGACCGGCAACTACTCGCCGCACGGCCTGTGGAGCCGCAACTACAAGGACATGCTCGACCAGATGGCGGGCCTCGGCTACAACACGCTGCGGCTCCCGTACTCCAACCAGCTCTTCGACAGCGGTTCGAAACCGACCAGCATCGACGCCGTCCAGAACCCGGACCTGCAAGGGCTTTCCGGCCTCCAGGTGCTCGACAAGATCATCGCGTACGCCGGCACGAAAGGCATGCGCGTCATCCTCGACCAGCACCGGCCGGACTCCGGCGCGCAGTCCCCGCTCTGGTACACCAGCGCGTATCCCGAGAGCCGCTGGCTGTCGGACTGGACGATGCTCGCGCAGCACTACAAGGGCAACACCACGGTGATCGGCGCCGACCTGCACAACGAGCCGCACTCGATCCAGGGTGGCGGCGGCGCGTGCTGGGGGTGCGGCGACACCGCGACCGACTGGCGCCTGGCCGCCGAACGCGGGGGCAACGCCGTCCTCGCGGCCAACCCGGACTGGCTGGTCATCGTCGAGGGAGTCGACTGCGTCAGCGGCACCGGCGACCCGCAGTGCGGCTGGTGGGGCGGCAACCTCTCCGGCGCGCGGCAGTTCCCGGTGCGACTGTCCAAACCGGACAAGCTCGTCTACTCGGCCCACGAGTACGCGACGTCGGTGTTCGCCCAGCCGTGGTTCTCCGACCCGTCGTTCCCGGCGAACCTGCCGGCGCTCTGGGACCACTTCTTCGGCTACCTGCAGAAGCAGAACATCGCGCCGGTGCTGCTCGGCGAGTTCGGCACCACCCTCGCCGACCCGCGCGACAAGACCTGGCTGCAAGAGCTGATGAAGTACGCCGGCACCGGCACGACCGGGATGAGCTTCACGTACTGGTCGTGGAACCCCAACTCGGGTGACACCGGCGGCATCCTCAACGACGACTGGACGACGGTCAACCAGGCCAAGCAGGCGATCCTGCAGCCGTACCTGATCCCGCCCGTGGTCTCGGGTGGCGGGACGACGGATCCGCCGCCCGCGGTGAGCTGCGCGGTCACCTACCACGTCGACAACGCCTGGCAGGGCGGGTTCGTCGCCTCCGTGACGCTCAAGAACACCGGCACCTCGCCGCTGAAGACCTGGGCGCTCGGCTGGACCGTGCCGTCGGGGACGCAGATCACCGGTGGCTGGGGCGCCACCGTCACCCAGTCCGGGCAGCAGGCGACGGCCAAGGCGCCCACCTGGGCGCCGGACCTGGCCGGCGGCGCTTCGACGTCGATCGGCTTCCAGGCGACCGGCGCCTCGACCGGTAACCCGAGCGGCTTCGCCATCGGTTCCACCCCCTGCAGCGCCTGACCCGACAACACGAAGGAGCACACTCGATGAAGAGTGAATTCTGGAACCCGAAGAGGAAGGTGCGGCTCGCCGCGGCTTCCTCGGTGACGGCCGCCGCGGTCGTCGCCGGGCTGCTGGTGGCGGGCGGCAGCCCGGCGGTCGCCGCCACCGGCTGCAAGGTCACCTACGCGACCAACCTGTACGAGCCCGGGTTCACCGCGAACATCACGGTGACCAACCTGGGTGACCCGATCACGTCCGGCTGGGACCTCCAGTGGGACTTCGGCGGCAACCAGCAGGTCCAGCAGGGCTGGAGCGCGACGTTCACCCAGACCGGCAAGCACGTCAGCGCGAAGAACCCGTCCTGGGGCGCCACGCTGGGGACGAACGCCACCGCGAGCCTCGGCTTCAACGGCCAGTACTCGGGGTCGAACGCCGTCCCGACGTCGTTCACGCTCAACGGCGTCGTCTGCGACGGCAGCACGGGCGGCCCGTCGACCACGCCCACGACGCCGACGACCCCCACCACCCCGACCACGCCCACCACCCCGACGACCACGACCACGCCGCAGCCCGGCACCCACGTCGACAACCCGTACGCGGGCTCGAAGGGGTATGTGAACCCGGACTGGTCGGCCGAGGTGTCCGCCGCGGCCGCGGCCAAGGGCGGCACGCTCGGCGCCCAGATGGCGAAGGTGGCCAACACCTCCACCGCCGTCTGGCTCGACCGGATCGCGGCGATCGAGGGCACCTCGAGTGCCCGAGGCCTGCGCGGGCACCTCGACGCCGCGCTGAGCCAGGTGAGCGGTGGCACACCGGTGACGATCCAGATCGTCGTGTACGACCTGCCGAACCGCGACTGCGCGGCACTGGCGTCCAACGGTGAGCTGCAGGCCGGCTCGAACGGCCTGGCCCGGTACAAGTCCGAGTACATCGACCCGATCGCCTCGATCCTCTCGGACGCGAAGTACGCGCCGCTGCGGGTCGTCGCGGTCGTCGAGCCGGACTCGCTGCCGAACCTGATCACCAACACCGCGACGGCCAAGTGCGCCGAAGCGCAGTCCACCGGCGCGTACACCCAGGGCATCCAGTACGCGCTGAACAAGCTGCACGCGATCTCCAACGTCTACAACTACCTGGACATCGCGCACTCGGCGTGGCTGGGCTGGGACAGCAACTTCCAGCCGTTCGTGAACCTGGTCAAGCAGACGCTGCAGGGCACGACGGCCGGGGTGAACAGCATCGACGGCTTCATCAGCGACACGGCGAACTACACCCCGCTGACCGAGCCGAACCTGCCCGACTCGAGCCTCAACGTCGGCGGCCAGCCGCTGCGATCGGCGACGTTCTACCAGTGGAACCCGTACTTCGCCGAGGTGCCGTTCGCCACGGCGATGTACAACGCGTTCGTCTCCGCGGGCCTGCCGAGCGGCATCGGCATGCTGGTCGACACCTCCCGCAACGGCTGGGGCGGCTCGGCCCGGCCCAGCGGCGCCTCCGGATCCACTGTGGACGCCTACGTCAACTCGGGCCGGATCGACCGGCGGCTGCACCGCGGCAACTGGTGCAACCAGAGCGGTGCGGGGCTGGGCCTGCGGCCCACGGCCTCTCCCGCGGCGCACTTCGACGCCTACGTCTGGATCAAGCCGCCGGGTGAGTCCGACGGCGCGAGCTCGCAGATCCCGAACGACGAGGGCAAGGGCTTCGACCGGATGTGCGACCCGACCTACCACGGCAGCGACCAGGCCAACGGCGGCAACCTGACCGGCGCCCTGCCGAACTCGCCGCTGTCGGGCAAGTGGTTCCAGGCCCAGTTCGAAGAGCTGGTCCAGAACGCCTACCCGCCGGTTTCGTAAAAGGCTCCCGGGCCGGGCGGTGCCGCGCAGCCGCCGTCCGGCCCGGGTCTCCACCTGTCCCTTCGCAAGCAGAGGAGTTCGCATGAAGAACCGGCTACGGGCCACACTGGCGTCGTTCGGGGCCGCGAGCGTGCTGCTGTCCGGCGGCGTCGTGCTGACCGCCCCACCGGCCGCCGCCGACACGCAGCTGTGCGACAAGTACGGCTCGCTGCGCATCCAGAGCGGCAAGTACATCGTGCAGAACAACAACTGGGGCGACGACACGACCCAGTGCCTGTCGGTGTCCGCGAGTGGCTTCACGGTCACGACGGCGTCCCACAACCGTCCGACGAACGGGGCCCCGGGCAGCTACCCGTCCGTCTACGCCGGCTGCCACTACGGCAACTGCAGTTCCGGCAGCGGCCTGCCCCGCCAGGTCCGGTCGCTCGGCTCGTTGCGGTCCCATGTGGACTACACGACCGTCCAGGCGGGACAGTGGGACGCCGCCTACGACGTCTGGTACGACCCTTCGCCGAACCCGTCCGGGCAGAACACCGGCGCCGAGGTGATGATCTGGGGCAACCACCGGGGTGCCCCGCAGCCGGTCGGCAGCGTGATCGGCACCGCCCAGCTCGCCGGCGCGACGTGGACCGTCTGGTTCGGGAACATCGGCTGGAACGTGATTTCCTACGTCCGGAACTCCGGAACGGACAGCCTCGACGTGAACCTGTCCGACTTCACCAGGGACGGCGTGAACCGCGGCAAGATCAGCGACGCCTGGTACCTGACGAGCGTCCAGTTCGGGTTCGAGCCGTGGCAGGGCCAGACCGGGCTGGGCGTGCGCTCGTTCAGCGTGTCCGGCTAGAGGTCCTTGCGGAAGGACAGCCGGTCCAGGCCCGGCCCGTCGTAGTCGGGCTGGACCGGCAGTCCGCCGACCTCCTTCGGGCCCGCTTCGGTGACGAACCCCAGCCGGGTGTGGAAGGCGTGCGAACCCTTGTTCACCGGCGACGTGATGGCGCGGACGGTGCTGCGCCCGTGTGCGCGGCTGTAGGCGAAGAAGCGCTCGTACAGGGCGGCGCCGAGACCCTTGCCGCGCTCGGCGGGGTCGACGCCGACGAAGTGGATGTAGCTCTCGGCCGGCCGGGACGGCGAGAGGAACCCGATCAGGAACGCGACGATCCGGTCGTCCGCGGTCACCAGGAAGCTGCTGCCGGTGAAGTGCTGGAACATCAGCTTGGGCAGCAGGAGGGCCCGCTGGCGGGAGCCTTCGTCGCCGCCGAGCCCGCCCCACCACGTGTCGAGGACGGCGAGGACGGGCAGGTGGTCGTCCGGGCCGGGGTGCCGGACGCGGTGGCCCGCGAGCGGGGTGAGGTCGGGAGTCGTCATCGGGTCAGGGTGCCGGACCGGGGGAGTGGTGCGCGACCGCGTTTCGAACGGACACCGTGGCCGGTCCACTGTGTCCGGACCACAGACAGGAGACGCCGGGTGTCCACCCCTGGGAAAGTGTCACGGCACCACCTGGTGCACCCCGACGAGCACCTGCTGCCAGACGGCGGCCGGGTCGGCCCCCCGCTCGACCGCCTTGAGCGCGGGCGCGACGACCGTCTCCTGGATCTTGCCGTCGCCCGGGCCCTTGTACTGCGGCTTGCCGACCTTCCGGGCCTGGGCGACGAAGACCTGCCCGCTCAGCGCGCCGCCGAAGTAGCCGTTCATCTCGCTGAGCAGGTCGGGCGAGGTGAAGGCCTCGATCTGGCTGGGGAAGTTCCCGCTCGCCCGGAACGCGTGCAGCTGCTGCTCGGGCGCGGTCAGCCAGGCGGCGAGCGCGGCGGCCTCCTTCGGGTGTTCGCTCGCGGCCGGCACGGTCAGGTAGGAGCCGCCCCAGTTGCCGCCGCCGTCCGGGAACGCGTCGGTGATCGCCCACTTGCCGGCGTTGCCGAGCCCGGCCTGCTGCTCGATGACGCCGAGCATCCACGAAGGACAGACCTTCGTCGCGAAGGCGCCGATGCGCAGCCCGTTGTTGCCGTCGTCGGCGAAGGCGGTGAGCCCGGCCGACTGCCCCTGCTTCACGGCGGTGGTCACCTGGTCCCAGGCCTCCCGGAGCGCGGTGTTCGTCTCGAGCGTCGGGCGGTCTTCGCGGTCGAGGTAGCCGACCGGGAGCTGGTTGACCATGGCGTTGAAGTTCTGCGCCGCCGAGTCGAACCAGGCCTTCCCCTTGGAGCGCTTGACGTACTTCGCGCCGGCCTCGAAGTAGCTGTCCCAGGTCGCGAACATGGTCTTGACCGAACCGGGGTCGGTCGGCAGCCCGGCCGCCTCGAGGAGGTCCTTGCGGTAGCACATCGCGAGCGGGCCGATGTCCGTGCCGTAGCCGATCAGCTTGCCGTCCTTGCTGCGGCCCGCCTCGTACTTCCACTCCAGCCAGCGGCCCGGTTTGACGTCGGGCGGGCCGATCTCGGCCAGGTCGGCGAACTTCGCGGACTGGGCGAGGACGTCGGAGAGGTGGCCTTCCTCGACGGCCTGGACGTCCGCGAGGCCCTGCCCGCTCTGCAGCTTGCCCAGCAGGTCCTGGTGGTACGGGCCGCCCTGGTCGGTCTTGACCTGGCGGACGTCGATCCCGGGGTGGGTGAACCGGTACCCGGGGATCAGGTCGTCGTAGCCGAACTCGCCGAACGTCGCCAGGGTGAGCGTGATGCGCTCGGGCGTCGCCGGGCCGCAGCCGCCGGTGAGGACGAGCAGGACGACGGCGACGGCGAAGGCCAGCCGTCTTCGGATCAGCCTCATGCGTTGCCCCTCCGCAGATCACGCCCTCGTGATTGGGAGCGCTCCCGGACGGAGTGTTGTTTCCGGGGCCACCGGGTGTCAAGGTGCGCGACGGCGGGTGTCCGGGCGGACACGCTTGCGCACCGGGAAGGACGGCGATGAAGCGTCCGACGATCACCGACATCGCGCGCGAGGCGGGCGTGTCCAAGGGCGCGGTGTCCTACGCGCTGAACGGCCGCCCGGGCGTCTCGGAGGCGACCCGGCACCGGATCACGCGGATCGCGCGGGAGCTCGGGTGGTCCCCGAGCAGCACGGCGCGCGCCCTGTCCGGCGGCCGCGCCGGGGCGATCGGGCTGGTGCTCGACGGGCCGTCGGAGCTGGTCGTCCCGGCTCTGCTGGACGGGTTCTCCCAGGAGCTCCTGGTCCAGGTCGTGCCCGGCCGCGAGGCGGCGCTGGCGGTCCACCGCCGCTGGCGCGCCGAGCGCAAGGTGGACGGCGCGCTGCTCACCGGGCCGGGGTGCGCGGCGGAGCTGGTCCGGATCGGGCTGCCGGCGGTGGTGCTCGGCGGGCCGGGCGGCCTTCCGGGCGTGCCGTCGGTCCGCCTGGACGACACGGCGGGCGCGGCGGAGGCCCTGGAGTACCTGGCGGCGCTGGGACACCGGCACGTGGTCCGGATCGCGGGGGCGGCGGCGTTCACGGAGGAGGGGGAGCGCGGGAGGGCCTTCACGACCGAGGCCCGCCGGCTGGGGTTGACCGGCAGAGGGACCGCGGGTGCCGGTTCGGCGGGGACGCGGGGTTTCCCGGGTGCCGGGCTGCCGAACGTGGGTGCGGTCGATCGCGGCGGTCCAGCGACCGGCGGTTCGTGGGCCGCAGGCGGGCTTTTCGGTGCGGGACTTGCTGCCGGTTCGGGGGATCGCGGGGGTTCGGGCCGGGCCGCCGCCGGCCGAGACCTCCCCGGCGCGGATCCGGCCGTCAGCACAAGAATCCGTTCCGCAGCATCCCACGACCGCCTGGAATCCTGCGGAAACCGGTCCCGCCACCCCACCGTCCACATCGAACCCTCGCCGGACGCGCTCCGGCACATCCTGAGCGCTCGTCCCCGGCCCACCGCCGTTCTCTGCGACACCGACTCGCTCGCCGTCGCCGCGCTCGCCGCCGCTCGGGAGCTCGGGCTCGAGGTGCCCCGGGACCTCTCCGTTGTCTCCTGGGACGACTCCGCCCTCTGCAGCCTCGTCCGCCCCGCGCTCTCCGCGATCCGGCGTCCGCTGGTGGAGCTCGGCGGGCTCGCCGCCTCCATGCTGCGGGACCTCATCGCCGGGCAGGACGTCGGCGACGTCTGGGCCTCGCGACCGCGGCTGGTCACCCGCGGCAGCACCGGTCCCGCCCGCTGACGGGACCGGTGCCGCACCTTCGGTCAGGTGCCCTGGCAGGTCGGCGTCGGCTGAGCGGGGTTCGTCCCCGGCGCGTTCACCACCAGGCCGAACGTCGTCGAACCGTCGGGCGCCACCGCGCCGTTCCAGTCCGCGTTGCGGACCGACACCACCGAACCCGACTGGCTCAACGTCCCGTTCCAGACGCTGCCGATCGTCTGGCCCGCCGGCAGCGTCCAGCCCACCTGCCAGCCGCGGTAGGCGGCCGTGCCGTGGTTCATCACCGTCACCGTCGCCTGGTAGCCGCCGTTCCAGGCGTTGGTCACCTCGTACATCGCCATGCACGAGCCACCGCCCGACGGGGTGGTCGTCGGCGTCGTCGGCGTGGTCGTCGGGCTGCCCGGCTGGTGCACGCCCGTCACTTCGCCGTGCCCGCCGTCGAACGTGACGTCCGAGCAGCCGTAGAACGTCTCGGCGCTGTCGGAGCGCTTCCACACCGAATAGATGATGTGCCGCCCGGACTTGTTCGCCGGCAGCGCCCCGCTCCACTTGTACTGCCCGTCCACCGTGCCGACCTGGCCGGTCACCGGCGGGTGGTCGACGGTCAGGAACGGCTGGTCCTCCAGCGAGTCCCAGGTCAGCGGCTTCGACGGGTCCCAGCCGTCCTTCGTTACGTACGTGTAGAACCAGCCCGGGTGCGCGGCCCACGCGTTGTACGAGAAGTCGAACGTCGCCCCGGCGGTGAGGTGGGTCAGCGGCCAGTCGCCGACCTGGTCGAACCCGGCGTAGCCCGGGTTCCCGCCGGAGCACAGCTTCCCGTCGTCGATGAAGCCGCGCGTGCGGCCGGCGCCGTCGGAGCGCAGCACGGCGAACCAGTTGTACAGCGAATTGGCGCCGCTGGTGTTCACCGCGGACTGGCAGGCCGGGTTCTGCGGGATGATCTGGCCGGTCGAGCTGAGCCCGTCCTGCCAGCACAGGAACGTCCGGCTGCCCGGTTTCATCATGGCCCCGTGCGCTTCGGCCGTGCCGGTGTTCAGCAGGATGACCGTCAAGCTCGCCAGCAACACGGTGACGGCGGCGAGGATCGTACTTCGTCTCCTGGTCACGTCTGTCCCTTCGTCGGGTAGCGTGCGTCGAAGACTGGGAGCGCTCTCACGATCAGGATACGCGGTGGGGGTCGCTTCCGGAATCCCGCGGTGACGACCGGCGGTGCCGTGGCCTACCTTGGCGGAGGGAGCCGATCACCGGGCCGGCCGTGGAGAAGGGCAGAGAGTGGACAGTCCGTCATCGGTTCCCGCCTGGGTGCGCGCCGAACCCGCGCGGCTCCTCGGCTTCGCCGCCGACGCGGCCCACCCCGCCGGCGGCTTCGCCTGGCTCGACGACGCCGGGCGGCCGGTCCTCGACCGGCCCGTCGAAACCTGGATCACCTGCCGGATGACGCACGTCTTCGCGCTGGCCCAGCTCCAGGGCGCGGCGACCGCGGCGCAGGTCGCACACGGCGTCGAAGCGTTGACCGGCGTCCTGCGCGACCCGGACCACGACGGCTGGTACGCGACGACAACGTTGTCAGAAAAGCGCGCCTACGAACACGCCTTCGTCGTGCTGGCGGCGTCGAGCGCGGTCGCCGCCGGTGCCGAGGGCGCGGAACCGCTGCTCGCCGAAGCGCTGGAAGTGGTCGAACGCCGCTTCTGGGAGCCGGGCGCGGGCCGCGTCGCCGACGTCTGGGACCGCGGCTGGACGCACCTGGAGGACTACCGCGGGGCCAACGCCAACATGCACACGGTCGAGGCGTTCCTGGCCGCGGCCGACGTCACCGGCGACCGGGTCTGGGCGACCCGCGCGCTGTCCATTGTGGACCACCTGGTGCACGGCGAAGCCCGCGCGCACGGCTGGCTGCTCCCGGAGCACTACGACGCGGGCTGGCACGTCGAGCTGGAGCACAACCGGGCCGAGCCCGCCCATCCCTTCCGGCCGTTCGGCGCCACCATCGGCCACCTCTTCGAGTGGGCGCGGCTGGCCGTGCACCTCAAGCGCGCGCTCGGGGCGGACGCGCCGGAGTGGTTGGTCCCGGACGCCGAGGCGCTGTTCGCGACGGCCGTCCGCCACGGCTGGGCCGTCGACGGCCGCCCGGGATTCGTCTACACCACCGACTTCGCCGGGAAGCCGGTCGTGCGCACCCGCCTGCACTGGGTCGTGGCCGAGGCGATCGCCGCCGCGTGGACGCTCCACCAGGAGATCGGCGACCTGGCCTACCTGGACCGGTTCCGCGAGTGGTGCGACCACGCCGAAGCTTGTTTCGTCGACCGCGAACTCGGTTCGTGGCACCACGAGCTGGACCCCGAGAACCGCCCCGCGGCGGCGGTCTGGGCGGGGAAACCGGACATCTACCACGCCTACCAGGCGACCCTCCTGCCCGCGTTGCCGGCCGCCGCGTCGTTCGCCGGCGCGGTGATCACCCACGGCTAGACTGCGCGCGAGACCCCCACGCCGACGAGGAGAACCATGTCGCCTTACGCCGCCGCCGAAGACCGGTACGCGGGCATGCCGTACCGGCGGGCCGGGCGCAGCGGGCTGAAGCTGCCCGCGGTGTCGCTGGGCCTCTGGCACAACTTCGGGGACGACAAGCCCCTCGACGTCCAGCGCGCGGTGCTGCGCCGGGCGTTCGACCTCGGCGTGACGCACTTCGACCTGGCCAACAACTACGGCCCGCCGCCCGGCGCGGCCGAGGCGAACTTCGGCAGGCACTACGCCGCCGACTTCCGCCCGTACCGCGACGAGATCCTGGTGTCGTCCAAGGCCGGCTACCTGATGTGGGACGGCCCGTACGGCGAGTGGGGCTCGCGCAAGAGCGTCCTGGCCAGCCTGGACCAGAGCCTCGCGCGCACCGGCTTGGACCACTTCGACGTCTTCTACTCCCACCGCCCGGACCCGGAGACGCCGATCGAGGAGACCATGGGTGCCCTCGACACCGCGGTCCGGTCCGGGAAGGCGCTGTACGCGGGCATCTCCAACTACTCGCCGGAGCAGACCACGGCCGCGCTGGCCGCGTTGCAGGAGCTCGGCACGCCGCTGCTGATCCACCAGCCGTCCTACTCGATCCTGAACCGCTGGGTGGAGGACGGCCTGCTGGACACCCTGGACGAGCACGGCGTCGGCTCGATCGCGTACTCGCCGCTGAGCCAGGGCCTGCTGACCGACCGCTACCTCGACGGCGTCCCCGCCGACTCGCGGGCGGCCGGCGCCAGCCCGTTCCTCACGACGGACCGCCTCACCGAGGAGACCCTGGCGACGATCCGCGCGCTGAACGACGTCGCGAAGCGGCGCGGGCAGACGCTGGCGCAGCTGGCCATCGCCTGGGTGCTGCGCCGCGGCCGCGTGACCTCCGCGCTGATCGGGGCCAGCAGCGTCGCCCAGCTCGAGAACACCGTCGCGGCGACCGCGAACCTGGAGTTCTCCGACGACGAGCTGGCCGAGATCGACCGGATCGTCTCCGCCTAGCAGCCGATCCTGGTGCTGCCCACGGCCACGTCGTCGAACCAGAGCGTGTCGGCGTCGGAGCCGTAGCTCTCCCAGCCGAGCCGCAGGTCGGTCACCGCCGGGTGCCAGGCCCGGCCGAGCCACTGCTGGTCGACGTCGGGGGTGGGCACGCCGTCGACGACGAGCCCGGGCACCTCGGCCGACCCCAGCCACGTCCGCAGCTGCCCGGCGGCGCCGTCGATCTCGAACTCGAAGCAGGACCAGGTGCCGGTCGGCAGCGGGACGCTCTGGGCGACGCCGGCCGGGCTCTGCGCGGGCAGCGTCGCGTCGTCGGACTCGCGGTTCCACTGCAGGGCCCGGTTCTGCCCGCCCGCGCGCAGGTCCCGGCCGCCGTCCGCGGTGTCGCGCAGCGCCAGGAACGTGACGTGCCCGGCGGGCAGCGGGGTCGTGTGGCGGACCCAGAACCGGCCGTACAGCACACCGGAGCCGGGCACGCTCGTCCCGAAGAACGCGTGGTTGCAGTAGTTGCCACCGCCGGCCACCTTCACCGAGCGGGTGCCCGCGTGCGCGACCGCGGTGTCGACGGTGACCGTGCCGGTGCCCTGGCAGTTCGCCGCGCCGACGGTCCACCGGCCGGCCGGGACGGTGCCCGTCTGCTGTTCGAAGTCGTCGCAGAACGTCGCGGCCCCGCACCCGGCGGGCGGTGGCGCGGACGTGGTGGTCGTCGGTGTCGTAGGAGTCGTCGGTGTCGTCGTCACCGGGGGAGCGGTGTCCCCGCACGCGACGCCGTTGAGCGCGAAGTCCGCGGGCTCGGCGTTGGTTCCGCTGAAGGTGCCCTGCAGGCCGAACGAGACGGTGCCGCCGGCGGGCAGCGCGGCGTTGTAGGGCAGGCTCTCCGCGGTGACCGCGGCACCGGACTGGCGGACGGTCGCGTTCCAGGCCGACGTCACGGACTGGTTCCCGGAGTAGTGCCAGGTGAGCGCCCACGAAGTGAGCGCGGTGGCGCCGTTCGTCACGGTGATCTCGGCGGTGAACCCGGTCTGCCACTGGTTGACGCGGTAGCCGACCTCGCACGCCGGTGCGGCGGCGGCCGGTCCGGCCGCGACGACCGCGGTGGTGCCGGCGGCCGCGAGGCAGAGTCCGGCGAGGGCGGCGGCGAACCTGTGCATCGGGGCCTCCCGGGGACGCGGACAGGGGCGCCGCGGCTCGCGCCACGGCGCCCCTGGGTGGTGGCCGCGTTCTGATGAGGCGACCTGGCATGGGAGCGCTTCCAGCCGCCGGAAAGGTAACCCCGGTGTGTCGTCGTTGTAAAGCGCGACCCGGACGCGAGCCGACCCGGTGGTCCGTTTTCCGGTGCGTCGATCGTGGTCGAGGGCAACTGAACACTCCTGAACGGCCGAAGCCGTTGGGAGGCAGTGCATCCCGTGGTCGCGCTGTGCCACCGGCCGGTGGGCCCCGACGCCGCCGTTGGAGTGGATTCCGGGAATTCCTGCCCAAGATCACGGCGGGGTTTACAGCGCCTCGGGCAGCCGGGTACTGTCCAGCGCTGCTGGGAGCGCTCTCATGACTGTTCAGGATCAAGGGAGTGATCGATGCGTTCCGGACCAGCACTGCTCGGCGCCGTCACCGCGCTCGCCGTCGTCGGGGCGACGACGGCGTTCACGCTCGGCACACCATCACCCGCTTCGGCGGCGACGGCCTGCGAGGTCGGCTACACGGTGAACGACTGGGGAAGCGGTTTCACCGCCAACCTCAGCCTGAAGAACCTCGGCACGGCGCCGCTGTCCGGATGGCGGATCAGCTACGCCTACACCGGGAACCAGCAGCTCCAGCAGGGCTGGAACGGCACGTGGACGCAGTCCGGCAAGACCGTCACGCTCACCCCGGCGACCTGGAACGGCACGATCGCCCCGAACGCGTCGGTCACCGCCGGCGCCAACTTCGGCTACAGCGGGGCCAACGCGGCACCGACGTCGTTCAGCGTGAACGGCGAACCGTGCGGCGGCACCCAGCCGCCGACCACCACCCCGACCACCCCGACCACCACCACGTCCACGCCGCCGCCGAGCGGTGCGCCCCAGCTGCACGTCTCGGGCAACCGGCTGGCCGACGCCGCGGGCACCCCGGTGACCCTGCGCGGGGTGAACCGCTCGGGTGGCGAGTTCGCCTGCGTGCAGGGCAACGGCCTCTTCGACGGCCCGATGGACGCCGCCTCGGTCGCCGCCATCAAGAGCTGGCACGCGAACGTCGTGCGCGTCCCCTTCAACGAGGACTGCTGGCTGGGACTGTCCGACGTGGACCCGCGGTACGCCGGCGCCACCTACCGCGCGGCGATCAAGTCCTATGTGGACCTGCTGCACGACAACGGCCTGGTCGCGATCCTCGACCTGCACTGGACGCACGGCGTCTACACGGGAAACTCGTCGGCGTGCAGCGACGTCAACGCCACCTGCCAGAAGCCGATGACCGACACCGAGCACTCAGTGGACCTGTGGACCTCGGTCGCGACCACGTTCAAGGGCGACAACGCCACGATCCTCGACCTGTTCAACGAGCCCTACCTCGACCGCGCGGTGTCCGGCTCGGCCCAGGCGTGGACGTGCTGGCGTGATGGCGGCTCCGCGTGCTCCGGCATCGGCTACCCGGTGGCGGGCATGCAGACGCTGGTGAACGCCGTGCGCGCGACCGGCGCCACCAACGTCATCATGCTCGGCGGTCTCGCCTACTCCAACGACCTCACCGGCTGGCTCCAGTACAAGCCAAGCGACCCGGCCGGCAACCTGGCCGCGTCCTGGCACTCGTACAACTTCAACACCTGCAGCTCGTCGTCCTGCTGGGACAGCCAGCTCGCGCCGGTCGCCGCCGCGGTGCCGCTGGTGGCCGGGGAGATCGGCGAGAACGACTGCGCGAGCGGCTACGTCACCGGCCTGATGGACTGGCTCGACCGGCACCAGGCGTCCTACCTCGGCTGGACCTGGAACACCTGGAACTGCAGCACCGGCCCGGCCCTGATCTCGGCCTACGACGGCACACCGACGGCGTTCGGCGCGGGCATCCGCGCCCACTTCCTCGCGGCCGGCTGACGGGACCGGGCGTGGGGGGCGGGGCGGCGGATCCTTCCGCCGCCCCGTTCCCGTTCCTCGTCAGGACGTGGTGCAGGCCCTGCCGTTGAGGCTGATCACGGACGGCTTCGTATTGGTGCCGCCGGACGTCCCGGTGAAGCCGAACTCCGCGCTGCCGCCCGCCGGGATCGTCCTGTTCCACCCCGCGTCCACCGCGGACACCGCCACGCCGGCCTGCGTCACCTGCGCGTTCCAAGCCTGCGACACGCGCTGGCCGTCGGCGAACGACCAGGTGACCGTCCAGCCGTCCACCGGCACGGCTCCGGTGTTCCCGACCTTCACCCCCGCCTGGAAACCGCCCTGCCACTGGTTCGTGACGGTGTAGGCCGCCGTGCACGACGAAGACGGCACCGGAGTGGTCGTGGTCGTGATGGGCGGGGAAGAAGTGGTCGTCGTCGTGGGCGGCGGCTGGTCACCGGAAGACTCCCCGACGATCACACCCCGCCCGTTCGTCCCCACGTACACCCGCCCGAACACCCGCGGATCCCCGCTCAGCGCCGCCCCGATGTTGCCGTACTGGTGCTGATCGTCATTGACCCGCGTCCACGACACCCCCGCGTCATCCGACCGGAAGATCCCACGCACCCCACCGATCTTCGCGATGGTGTATAACGCCGAATACGTCCGGCCGGGAGCGGCTTTGCCGAACCCGATGTTGTCGGCTTCGGCGACCCCGCTCAGCTTCGTGAAAGACGCTCCGGAATCGGTCGAGTGCCAGAGGCCGTACGTCGTGCCGGAGCCGCCGGCCAGCCAGACGTCGCCGGTCTTGCCCGGCATCGCCTTGAAGTGCACCGAAGCGCTGGGCAGCCCGGTCGCCGCGGTCGCGGTGAACGTCGCGCCGCCGTCGGTGCTGAGGTAGAACCGGCCGGCCGCGAAGCCGTAGAACCGCTTCGGGTTCACGCGGTCGGCCTCGACCACCGCGCCCGCCGGGATGCCGGCCGACGCCGTCCACGACGAGCCGAAGCCCACCGAATAGCTGACCGCGCTGCCGTCCGGGCTCCACACGAACCGGCTGCCGTCGGCGGCCGCGGCCACCGTCCCGCCGCTCGCGCCGCCGCCCGGTTCGGCGCCCTGGAACCAGTTCCTGCCGCCGTCGGTGGAGAAGGCGATCCGGTTGTCGGTCGGCCGGGCGCTCCGGTCGAGCGTGCCGGTGCGGACGATCGTCGCCGGGTTCAGCTCGGCGTAGTCCAGGCTGGTCGTCGTCGTGAAGACCGGCGAGGTGAACATGGTGGCCGGGACGGCGTCGAGGCTGTCGTGCCGGAACCCGCCGATGTCGCCGAGGCCGGAGATCAGCGGCGCGCCCGCGGGCGGGCTGATCAGGTCGAGGACCGCGGTCTCCTCGAGGCCGCCGACGTCGGGCTTGATCGTGATCTTCCCGCCGCTGTCCCACTTCGTCAGGTCGGAGGTGCCGTAGACGGTCGCGCCGGTGCCGTAGAGCAGGTGGTTCGAGTCGAACGGGTCGATCTCCACCGACTCGGTCATCCAGCCGAGCTTGGGCGAGGGCACCGGGGGAGCGGCCTGGACGCCGAAGGTCAGCCACGGCACGGAGGAGATGTCCTGCGTGTAGCGCAGCGACCGGTCGGGGTAGCTCGTGAAGTCCCAGATCCGGGTCCAGGTGGTGCCACCGTCGGTGCTGCGGAAGAAGATCACGTCCGGCCACCACGACACCTGGGTCGCGACCATCAGCGTGTTCGGGTGCTGCCGGTCGATCGTCAGGCCGCTGTAGCCGAAGTAGTCGTCGGCGCTGTCGGAGGCGATCGGGCTGATCCGCGTCCAGGCGCCGGTCTTCGTGGCGTACTTCCAGACGTCGCCCTTCGCGCCGTCGTACGGGCCGCCGGTGTCGCTGGTCGCGAGGTAGAGGTAGCCGCCGGTCGCGTCGAGGACGCCCTTGTGCGCCAGGAATCCGGTCGGCTGGCCCGCCAGCCGCGCCCACGTGGTGCCGCCGTCGGTGCTGCGGTAGACGGTGTTCGCCTTGTCCGCGACGCCGACGTAGATGGTCTGCGTGGTGCTGCCGCGGGTGCCGGTCGACGGGTCGAACGTCACCCACGTGACGCCTTCGTTGTCGCTGGAGTAGCCGGACGGGTCGCCCGGGTCGGGCGCGTAGTTGCCCGGGTTGGGGAAGGCGGTCACCTTCGCCCACGTGACGCCGGAGTCCGTGCTGCGCCAGAGCCCGTTGCCGCTCGGGGCGCCGAGGTAGAGGACGCTGTCGCGGTTCGGGTCGATCGCGAGCCGTTCGCCCATGCCGCGGCCGGGCATGTTGCCGCCGAGCTTGAACGGCAGCGCCGACGCCTGCCAGGTGGCGCCGCGGTCGGCCGAGCGCAGGACCGCGCCGGTGTTCGGGTCCCAGCTGTTGGTGTACATCCCGGCCGCGGCGTAGACCCGGTTCGGGTCGACGGGGTCGGTGGCCAGGCTGACCACGCCGTTGTGGCCCCAGTCGGTCCAGCCGACCGAGTCCAGCAGCGGGATCCAGCGCCCGGTGGCGGCGTCGCGGCGGTACGCGCCGCCGATGTCGGTGCGAGCGTAGGCGAGGCCGGGCTCGGCCTGGTTGAAGACGATGCCGGGGACGAACCCGCCGCCGCCGATCTCCGCGTTGCGCCACGTGTACGGCGCGGGGGCGGCGGGGGACGCCGGCGCGGCGGCGACGGTGACCGCGATGGCGGCCGGCACGACGAAGGCGAGCGTGCCCGCCAGCAGTCGTCTCGGTGATCGGGAACGCGTGCTACGCACGTCTGCCTCCACAGGTTGTCTCGACAATTCTGGGAGCGCTTCCAGAGTGACCGTAAACCAGGGATCATGCCTGGTCAAACGCTTCGACGATTTCACCGGAGTGGTCTGTCCACAGTGGATTGAATGCCGCAGGGGAACGAGGGACGTTGCGCGCCAATCGGTATCACATATGTGAACGTCGATCACGTTTCTGAATCGTTACCAACGACTGTCTTGCCCGGCTTTTTCCGGCGTGTGAGTGTGGTGGCCGCTGGCTGGACTGGACCTACGAAAGAGGCGACCCGGCAATGACGCAGACAGCCCCGGCGCGGCACATCAGCCGAACCACCTTGTACTTCTTCGGCGCGCTCGGCGGCATCTTGTTCGGCTACGACCTCGGCGTGATCTCCGGGGTGCTCCCGTTCATCGGGAAAGCCTGGTCGCTGACCGCCTGGGACAAGGGCGTGATCACCGCCAGCCTGTCGGTCGGTGCCATCGTGGGTGCGCTGTTCTCCAGCCGCATCAACGAAGCGCTCGGCAGACGGCGCACCATCATGGTCGCCGCGGCGATCGTCATCGTGGGCACGCTGGCGGCGAGCTTCTCGCCGACGTTCGCGCTGCTCGTGATTTCGCGGCTGGTGATCGGCCTCGGCATCGGCCTTTCGTCGTCGACCGTGCCGACGTACCTGTCCGAACTGGCGCCCGCCCGGTTGCGGGGCGCGATGGGCGCGCTGAACCAGATCTTCATCGTGCTCGGCATCCTGATCGCGTTCCTGACCAGCTACTGGCTCGGGCCGATTTCCGCGTGGCGCTGGATGTTCGCCGGCGCGATCGTGCCCGCCGTGATCCTGCTCATCGGGCTGGCGTTCCTGCCGGAGACGCCGCGCTGGCTGCTCAAGAACGGTCAGGAAGAGGAAGCCCGGCGGGTCCTGGCGAGCGCGCACGGTAACACCGTGAACCTCGACGACGAGATCGCGACCATCCGCGAGGTCATCCAGATGGACACCGAGGCCAAGCCCCGGTTCCGTGACCTGTTCTCGGGCTTCGTCCGGCCGATGATGATCGTCGCCATCCTGCTCGCGGTGGGCCAGCAGTTCAGTGGCGTCAACGCGATCAACGCGTACTTCCCGACGATGCTGATCGGCCTCGGGTTCGCCACGCAGGCCGCGCTGCTGTCCGGCGTGCTGCTCGGTGTCACGAAGTTCCTGTTCACCGCGTGGGTCGTGTTCGTGGTGGACCGCTGGGGCCGCAAGCCGCTGCTGCTCATCGGCAACGTGATCATGGTGATCACGCTGGTGGCGGCCGGGCTCGTCGTGCTGAACGTCCACGACACCAGCACCCGCGGCATCCTGATGCTGGTCATGATGGTGCTGTACCTGGTCGGGTACGAGCTCGGCTGGGGCGCGGTCGTCTGGGTGATGATGGCCGAGGTGTTCCCGCTGAAGTACCGCGCGGCCGGCATGGGCGTCAGCAGCGTCGTCCTCTGGGCGGCGACCGGCATCGTGAGCGCGGTGTTCCCGCTCATCTCCGCCGCGGGCTCGCTCGGCATCGGCGGTTCGATGTTCCTGTTCGCCGGCATCAACGTGGTCCTCTTCGTGCTCACGAAGTGGCTCGTGCCGGAGACGAAGGGGCGCTCGCTGGAGCAGATCGAGCTCGACCTCCGGGCGCGGCAGGGGGTCGCGGCCAAGAGCTGACCCCGGGGGGTCGCCGCGGCGGGGCACGACGGTGACGTCGTGCCCCGCCGCTTTGGTCCCTAAATCGCTTGCCCCGGCGGCGGGGCACCGCTGCACTGTGTCCGGGCACGACGAGCCCGGACACGACGACGCCGGGAGGCCGCAGCACCGATGGAGATCCGCCTCACGACCCCGCAGGATCGCGACGTCTTCGTCGACACGCTCTTCGCCGCGTTCGGGCGCTTCCCGGAACCCCCGGGCGAGGGCGGCCGGGTCTGGTCGGCGCTGGAAATGGACCGCGCCCTGTTCGCCGTGACGCCGGACGGCCGGCGGGTCGGCACCGCGGCCGCGTACTCCTTCGAGCTGACCCTGCCCGGGGCGGTCCCCGTCCCGGCCGCCGGCGTGACCGCCGTCGGCGTGCTGCCGTCGCACCGGCGGCAGGGCGTGCTCACCGCGATGATGCGGCGCCACTTCGCCGACGTACGGGCGCGCGGGGAGTTCCTCTCCGTGCTGCTGTGCAGCGAGGCCGTGATCTACCGCAGGTTCGGCCACGGGCCGGCGACCACCACGCACCGGCTGACGGTGCCGCGTCATCAGGCCGCCTTCGCCGTCCCGCGGGCCGAGGCCGCCCCGGTGCCCGGCTCGATCGAGGTGCTGCGGCGGGACGGGTGCGGCGGGATCCTGGAGGACGTCTACGACCGCTACCGCCGGGTCCGCCCGGGTGCGCTGTCGCGGCCGCACCACTGGTGGGAGCGGGGTGCGGGGCGGCCGCCGGTCGCCCCGGCGCCGCGGTACGTCGCCGTCCACCGCGATGCCGGCGGCGTCCCGGACGGCTACGCCACGTACCTGCTCGAAGGCGCCGGTACCTTGACGGTCGACGAGACGATCGCGAGCGACGACGCGGTCGCCACGGCCCTGGCCCGGTTCCTGCTCGGCCACGACCTGGCCACGGAGGTGGTCTTCCGGCAGTGCCCGCCCGAGCACCCGCTGCGGTGGCAGCTCGCCGACGTCCGCGCCGCGCGGGCGAGCGACGAGACGGACTGGCTCTGGGTGCGGTTGCTCGACGTCCCGCGGGCGCTGACCACGCGCGGCTGGGCGGCCGACGGCGAGCTCGTCCTGGACGTCGACGACCCGTTCCTCGGCGAGCGGGCGCGTCATCTGCTGACCGTGCGGGGCGGCGAGGCCGAGTGCGTCCCGACGGACCGGGAGCCCGACCTGTCCCTGGACGTGAGCGACCTGGGTTCGGTGTACCTCGGCGGGACGGCTCCGAGCACGCTGGTGCGGGCCGGGCACGTCCGGGCGCACCACCCGGCCGCGGCGGCCGCCGCCGACGCGCTCTTCCGCGCCGAGCGGCCGCCCCACTGCCTGCACTGGTTCTGAGCGGGATCTTCAGACGGCGGGGGAGACCGCCAGGCCGAGCTTGCCGGCCAGCCGGCCGATCCAGGCCTCGACCTCGTCCGGCTCGCGGTCCGGCAACCCGAAGATCGTCTCGGTGACCCCGAGGGAATCCAGGTGCGCCAGGCGGTCCCGGTCGGGCCGTTCCCCGAGCGCGCAGATCCGCGGCGCCCCCGAACGGCCCTCGGCGAGCCAGATCTCCTTCAGCAGAGCCACGTGCCCGTCGAGGTCGGAGTCGGCCGGGGTCGTGATCCAGCCGTCCGCGTGGCGGGCGATCCAGCGGAACGTCTTCTCCGTCGGGCCCGCGCCGAGCAGCACCGGGATGTGCGCCTGGATCGGCTTGGGCCACGCCCAGCTCGGGCCGAACGAGACGAACTCCCCGTCGTAGGAGGCTTCTTCGGAGGTCCACAGCGCGTTCATCGCTTCGAGGTACTCGCGCAGCGCGGTGCGGCGGCGGTTGCCCGGGACGCCGTGGTCGGTCAGCTCGTCGACGTTCCAGCCGAAGCCCGTCCCGAGCGTCACGCGGCCGCCGGAGAGGTGGTCGAGGCTCGCGATGGTCTTGGCGAGCGTGATCGGGTCGCTCTCCACCGGCAGGGCCACCGCCGTGGACAGCCGGATCCGCGTCGTCACCGCGGCCGCCGTCGCCAGCGCCACCCACGGGTCGAGCGTGCGGCTGTAGCGGTCGTCGGGCAGCGACGCGTCGCCCGTGCGCGGGTGCGGTGACTCGCGCTTGACCGGGATGTGGGTGTGCTCTGGCACGTAGAAGGTGGCGAACCCGGCGGGACAACAGCACCCGCGAGCCCTCCGGCAGGTCGCACGGCTCCGCCGACAGGTTCACC
>NZ_JBEXVF010000061.1:0-57619 GCF_040629235.1 Amycolatopsis sp. NPDC005961
CCTTCGAAAGCGGGAAGCAGCATGGATAGGGTGAAGATCGGAATCATCTTCGGGGGAGCCACGGAAGAGCACCCCGTTTCCGTCAAATCCGCGCACCCTCCCGGTTCGGGGGTGACGGCCCGCTCCGCCATCACGGTCCCGTCGGGTGGCCTGGCCGTGCCGCCACTCCGGCAGGATGACCGCATGGTCCGCGGCCGGCTTCGCCCCCATCAGGTCTGGCTGATCGGCGTTCCCCTCAACCGCTCGGCCTCGTCTTCTTGCTGTTCACGGGACTGGTCGTGTTCGGCCTGAACGCCTTGTTCGCTTTCCGGGCACCGAAGCTCAAGGCCGTGGCCTACTGGCTCACGGTCCCGCTGCTGATCCTGGTCCCCGCCCTCTTCCGGGTGGCCGCCCGGTAAGTCCCTCGCCGCCGGCCCTGTTCACGCGCGCAAGGCGTACCGCCGCTCGGCATACGCGAGGTCGTCGCGCCACAACCGCGCCGCCGTGTGGCGCACGAGCGGGCGGATCGCCGGTGCCAGCTTGGCCGCGACGGCGAACCCGGGGCGCTCCGACGCGGCGATCGTCGCCTCGATCACCGCGGTGCGGGGACGCCCGTCCGCACCGGGGCCCAGCGGCGTCGCGTGCGTTTCCACCACGCTGCCGGCCCCCTCGCCCTCGACGATGCGCATCACCACCGTGCGCGGCTCGGGACAGACGAATTCGGCCACGACCGGGACTCCCCATCGGCCGGCGAGCCGGAAGGTCACCTCGACCAGGAAGCGGTCGTCCTCCTCGGCCACCTCGACGCCCCGCGGCGCGGAAAGCACCCGCAGACGCGCGAAGGAGTACGGGTGGAACCAGGCGCCGTGCCACGGATCGAGCCGGTTCGCCACCACGTCCTCCGGCTCGCAGACGCCGCTGAGCGTGGCGACGGCGTCGATGCGCGCACCGCCACCGGGTCGGGCGGGAACCACCGGCCGCTCGGTCGGCTGCTCGCGCCCGATCTCGTCGAGGCGGGCCCAGACGAGCACGCCGTCGTCGTGCGCGGGAACCGGCGACCACGCGCCGCGACGATCACCGCCCAGCCGCAGGCCGTGCCACCGGCAGACCAGCTCGCCCCGGTGCAGCCGGGCGTCGGCGAGGGGCGCGCCCAGGTGCGGGCAAGCGCCCGGGCCGACGCGGACCCCGCCGTCGCGGTCACGCCAGGCCACGAGCTCCCGGCCGCCGACCGTCACCCCGAACGGGCGGTCCGGCCGCACCGACCGGCTGGCGCCGAGGACGAACCAGTTGCCGGACGGACGCGCGGACGCGCGTTTGCCGGCGGCTTCGATGAGCGCGGGTGAGCAGTCCCGGTAGGTCGGCTCCTGATTGGCCCAGCTCGGCTCGCGGAACGGCTGGACGGGCCATCGCCGCGGCCAGAGCCCGGCGATGCGCTGGCTGACGGTCACCGCTTCATCGTGGACGCCCCGCAGCGAACGTGCACGGTGGGCCGTGGCTTCTCGTTCGAGGGAACCTCGTTTATCCCCGGGTCTTCCGGGGAAAGTCCGAGCAGACGCATCGATCGTGTATCGAATGTCCCGCGTCGACCGAAGGAGCCCGGATGACAGTGATCTCCGACGCCGACGTGACCGCCGCCTGGCTGGACGGCCTGGCCCGCCACTGCGTCGACGCGGTGCGGGAGTTCGTCGGCGACCGGGTGCGGGAGCACTTCACCGGGCGGGCCGCGACCACCGCGGCGGTCACCGCGCTGCCGGACTTCGTGGCCGACGGGAAGTTCCTGCGGCCGCTGTTCGCCTACGCCGGCTGGCGGTGCGGCAAGCCGGACGACGAAGCGGCACTGAGGGCCGCGTCGGCGCTCGAACTGCTGCACTGTTTCGCGCTGGCCCAAGACGATGTCATGGACGGCTCCGAACGCCGTCGCGGCCGTCCGGCGCTGCACGTCACGTTCGCCCGCTGGCACGCCGAAAGGGAGCTCGGCGGCTCCGCCACGCGCTTCGGCGAGTCGGCCGCGATCCTCGCCGGCGACCTGTTCCTCGTCTGGTCCGAGCAGCTGCTGCGCGAATGCGGCCTGCCCGCCGAGGTGCTCGCCCGCGGCTGGCCGGTCTACGACCACCTGCGCTCCGAACTGGCCGTCGGTCAGCTCGACGACCTGGTGAACGACGCCCGCGCACTGCCCCCGTGGGGTGACGTCCTCGACGTCGTCCGCCGCAAGTCGGGCAACTACACCGTGCGCCGCCCGCTCGAGTTCGGCGCCGCGCTGGCCGGGTGCGACGAGCGCGTCCGCGCGGCTCTGGGCACGTACGGCGGCCTGGTCGGGGAGGCGTTCCAGTTCCGCGACGACCTGCTGGGGGTGTTCGGCGACCCGGCCGTCACCGGCAAGCCGGTCGGTGACGACCTGCGCGAGCGGAAGGCCTCCACCGTCGTCGTGCTCGCCGCCGAGCTGGCCGGCCGCTCGCAGCGCGCCGAGCTGGCGGAGTTGCTGGCCCTCGACGTCGTGGACTCCGCCGCCGTCGAGCGCTGGCAGCGGCTGATCACCGCGACCGGCGCCCGCGACCAGCTGGAGAAGTTCGCCGACGACCGGGTCCGGCACGCGCTGGAGGTGCTCGACCTCGCCGGCCTCCCCCAGCAGCCGGCCGACGCGCTGACCTCCTTGGCGCTGCGCTGCACCGAGCGGGTCCGATGAGGACGGTCCGCGGCCGCACCGACCGCGTGGTGGTCGTCGGCGCCGGGCTGGCCGGGCTCTCGGCCGCCCTGCACCTGGCCGGGCGGGGCCGCTCGGTCATCGTCCTCGAGCGCGACCCCTGGCCCGGCGGCCGGGCCGGGCGGGTGGACCTCGCCGGCTACCGGCTCGACACCGGCCCGACGGTGCTGACCATGCCGGAGATCCTCGGCGACGCCTTCGCCGCGGTGGGCGCGGACCTGGCGGACCTCCTGCGGCTGACCCGGCTCGACCCCGCCTACACCGCCCGGTTCGCCGACGGCTCGAGCCTGCCGGTGTTCTCCGACGGCGACCGGATGACCGACGCCGTGCGGGACTTCGCCGGCCCGGCCGAGGCGGCGGGCTACCGGCGGCTGCGCGACTGGCTGACCCGCCTCCACCGCGCCGAGTTCGACCGGTTCGTCGCCGCCAACTTCGACTCGCCGCTCGGACTGCTCTCCCCCGACCTCGCCCGCCTCGTGGCGCTCGGCGGCTTCCGGCGCCTGGACACCCGGATCGGCGCCTTCCTGACCGACGAGCGGCTCAAGCGGGTCTTCACCTTCCAGGCGTTGTACGCCGGGGAATCGCCGATGCGGGCTCTCGCGCTGTACGCGGTCATCTCCTACATGGACACCGTCGGCGGCGTGTACTTCCCCGAAGGCGGCATGGCGGCCGTCCCGCGGGCGATGGCTCAGGCGGCGACCGGCGCCGGGGTCGAATTCCGCTTCGGCGCGGCCGTGACGGCGCTCGAACGCCGCGGAACCCGGGTCACCGCCCTGCACACGAGCCGAGGTGACCGGATCGAAGCCGACGCCGTCGTCCTGACCACCGAACCACCCGAGAGCTACCGGCTGCTCGGCCGCACGCCACGGCGTCCGGTGCCGCTGCGGCCGGCGCCGTCCGCGCTCGTGCTGCACGCCGGTGGTCCCGCGGAGCATCCGCCCGGGCACCACACGATCTCCTTCGGGCACGGCTGGCGCTCGACGTTCCGTGAGCTGATCACCGAGGGACGGCGGATGAGCGACCCCTCCCTGCTGATCACCCGCCCCACGGCGACCGATCCGTCGCTGGCTCCGCCGGGCAAGGAGCTGTTCTCGATCCTCGCGCCGGTGCCGAACCTCGAGCGTGGTCCGCGCGACTGGGACGTCGAGGCCGGGCCGTACGCCGACGAGGTCCTCGAGCACGTCCGATCGCGGCTGCTGCCCGGCTTCACCCCGGAGCTTTCCCACGTCCTGAGCCCGGCGGACTGGGCCCGCCGCGGGCTGGTGGCGGGCACACCGTTCAGCTACGCGCACTCGTTCGTCCAAACCGGACCGTTCCGCCCGCGGAACCTGCCACCCGGCACGGAGAACGTGGTGCTGGCCGGCGGCGGGACCGTCCCCGGCGTCGGCGTCCCGACGGTGCTGCTCTCCGGCCGGCTGGCCGCGGACCGGATCACCGGGACCCGTCGCACCGCGGGCACCACGGTCGATCTCGCCGCGAAGGGAGCCCGATGACGCACCGCGAGCTCGACGCCGCCGGCATCACCGACCCGCGGCTGCGCCAGGCCTACCGGCGGTGCCGGGAGGTCAACGCCCGGCACGGCCGGACCTACTTCCTCGCCACCCGCATGCTTTCGCCCGCCCAGCGCCCGGCGGTACACGCGCTCTACGCGTTCGCGCGCCGCCTCGACGACCTCGTCGACGAGCCGGAGCCCGGCGCCACCCCGGAGAGCATCGCCGTCACCCTGCACGACGTCGAGCGGCGCTTCTTCGCCGAGCTCGCGGCCGGCCACAGCGACGACCCGCTGCTGACCGCGGTCCTCGACACCGTGTCCCGCTACGCCATTCCCGAGCCGCACTTCCGCGCGTTCTTCGCGTCCATGCGCATGGACCTCACCGTCACCGGTTACCCGACCCGGGCCGCGCTCGACGAGTACGTGCACGGCTCGGCCGAGGTGATCGGGCTGCAGGTGCTGCCGGTGCTCGGCACCGTCGTCGCCCGCGCCGAGGCGGCCCCGCGCGCCGCCGCGCTCGGGAAGGCGTTCCAGCTGACCAACTTCCTGCGCGACGTCGCCGAGGACCTCGGCCGCGGACGCGTCTACCTGCCGGCCGACGAGCTCGCCGCGGACGGCGTCGACCGCGACCGGCTGCGGTGGTGCGCCCGCGCCCGGAGGCTCGATCCCCGGGTCCGGCGGGCGCTCGCCGGTCAGGTCGCGCGGACGCGCCGGATCTACGCCGAGGCCCGGCCGGGGATCGCGATGCTGCACCCGGCGTCCCGGCCGTGCGTGGAGACCGCGTTCACGCTCTACGGCGGCATCCTCGACCGCATCGAGGCCGCGGGCTTCAACGTCTTCGGCGGGCGCGCCCGCGTGCCGCGGCACCGCCGGTTGCTGGCGGCCGGCGACGCGCTCGTCCGCGCGCGGTGGGCGCGGCACCGCCACCCGGTGGCGGTGGCCTGAGGTGGGCAAGCTGGAGTACCTGCTCGTCCTCGCCGCCTGCGTCGTCGTGACGCTGCCATTGGAGCTGGCCGGTGCCCGGGTGTACCGGCGGCCGCGGCTGCTGGCGCGCGCCGTGCTGCCCGTCGCGGCGGTGTTCCTGGTCTGGGACGCCGTCGCGATCACCGCCGGCGTGTGGGACTTCGACCCCGCCTTCGTCACCGGCGTGGGCGTCCCGCTGGGGATCCCGCTCGAAGAGGTGCTGTTCTTCGTCGTCGTCCCGATCTGCGGGCTGCTGACCTACGAGGCCGTGCAGCTGACCGGCCGGGTCGTCACGCGGCTGCTGCGCCGCCGGGAGCGGGTGCCGCGCTGATGCCTTGGGGCTACACGGTTCCCGCCGTCGCCGCCGTGCTCGTCGTGGTCGCCGCGGAGCTGCTCGTCCTGCGGACCGGGCTGCTGCGCCGGCCGGCCTACTGGGTCACGATGGCCATCGTGACCGCCTTCCAGGTCCCGGTGGACGGCTGGCTGACCAAGCTCTCCGCTCCGATCGTCCGGTACGCGCCCGAAGGCATCACCGGGTGGCGGTTCCCCTGGGACATCCCGGTCGAAGACTTCCTCTTCGGCTACGCCATGGTCACCGCGGTCCTGCTGCTGTGGGAACGTGGCGCCCAGTCCCGAAAGGACAGTGCATGAGCCTGTTGTCCCGCACCGGTTTGCCGCGAACCGAGGTACCGTCCGCGTTCGACGGGGGCGCCGCGGCCTACGACCGGCTCGTCGGCGCCAACCCGGGCTACCACCGCGACCTGCGGATCTCCGCCCGCCGCCTCGGGCTGCCCGGCGGGGGCGCCGGGCTGCACGTCCTCGACGCCGGCTGCGGCACCGGCGCGTCGACCGCCGCGCTGCTGCGGGCCGCGCCGGGCGCGCGCGTCACCGCGGTCGACGCGTCCGCCGGGATGCTGGCGCGGGCGCGCGCGAAACGGTGGCCGGCAGACGTCCGGTTCGTCCACTCGCCGGTGGAGGACCTGACAGCCGCGCGGCCTTTCGACGCGATCTTCGCCGCCTACCTGGTGCGCAACCTCGCCGATCCCGACGCCCAGCTGGCGAAGCTGCACGGTCTGCTGCGCCCGGGCGGCCGCATCGCGCTCCACGAGTATTCGGTGCGGGACTCGCGGCGCGCCCGCTGGGTGTGGAACGCGGTGTGCGGCGCCGTCGTGATCCCGCTGGGCCGGCTCGCCACCGGCGACGCGACGCTGTACCGGCACCTGCGCCGCAGCGTGCTCGCCTTCGACGGCGTCGCCGACCTCTGTGCGCGGCTCACGCGCGCCGGCTTCACCGACGTCCGCACGGGCACGATGCCCGGCTGGTCACGCGGGATCGTCCACACCGTCCTGGGCACCCGGCCGTGACGCCGGTCCGCGACCGCCGCGCCGAGCTCCACCCCGCGTCGCCGGGGCTCCCGGACGCCGGCGCGCTCGGCCGCCGTCCGCGTGCCGCCGTGGTCGGGGGCGGCATCGCCGGGCTGACCGCCGCGACCGGCCTCGCCGAGCGCGGCGTCGAGGTCACGGTGTTCGAGCGCGAGCGGTACCTCGGCGGGCGGGCCGGCGGCTGGGCCGAGCGCCTGCCGGACGGCACCGGGGTCACGATGAGCCGCGGCTTCCACGCGTTCTTCCGCCAGTACTACAACCTTCGCGCACTGCTCGCGCGCACCGACCCCGGGCTGCGGCGGCTCACGCCGGTGGCGGACTACCCGCTGGTCGACGCGCTCGGCCGCACGGACACCTTCGCCGGGCTGCCGCGCACCCCGCCGCTGAACGCGCTGGCGTTCGCCTTGCGCAGCCCCACGTTCCGGGCTCGCGACCTGCTGCGCCTCGACGGCCGGCGCGCGCTGCCCCTGGCCGGCGTCGGCGTGCCCCGGGTCTACGAGCAGCTCGACCACGTCGACGCGGCGACGTTCCTGAGCGCGATCAACTTCCCCGTCGCGGCCCGGCACCTGGCGTTCGAGGTGTTCTCCCGCAGCTTCTTCGCCGACCCGGCCGAGCTGTCGGCCGCCGAGCTGGCGACGATGTTCCACCTGTACTTCCTCGGTTCCGCCGAAGGCCTGCTCTTCGACGTGCCGGCCGAGCCCTTCCCGCGGGCACTCTGGGACCCGCTGGGCGAGTACCTCACCTCGCGGCGCACCGACCTCCGCACCGGGGTGTCCGTCACGGCCGTCGAGCCGCGCCCCGGCGGGTTCCTCGTCGACGGCGAGTTCTTCGACGCCGTCGTCCTCGCCTGCGACGTGCCGGGACTGCGGCGCGTCGTGGCCGGCTCGCCGGGGCTGGGCACCGAGGACTGGCGCGCGAGAGTGGCCCGGCTGCGCACGGCTCCCCCCTTCGTGGTGCGCCGGCTGTGGCTCGACCGGCCCGTCGACGCGACCCGGGCCGCGTTCCTCGGCACCGGCGGTCTCCGGCCGCTGGACAACATCAGCGTCCTGGACCGGTACGAAGGGGAAGCGCGCCGGTGGGCCCGCCGGCACCACGGCTCGGTCGTCGAGCTGCACGCTTACGCCGCCGGCGACGACACCGGCCGGGTCGCCCACGACCTGGACAAGCTCCTGCACCGGCTCTACCCCGAGACCGCCGACGCCCGTGTGGTCGGCGCGAGCACCCTGGTGCGCGAGGACTGCCCGCTGTTCCCGGTCGGCGGCTTCGCCCACCGGCCCACGGTCGAGACACCTCAGCCCGGTCTGCTCCTCGCCGGTGACGCGATCCGCGTCGACCTGCCGGTCGCCCTGATGGAACGCGCGGCGACCACCGGCTGGACCGCCGCGAACACCCTCCTGCACCGGTGGGGTCTGGCCGGTCACCCGCTGCGCTCGGTGCCCAACCACGGCCGGATCGCACTGCTCGACCGGCTGGCCGCCCGAACGGGCGGATTTCCGGCGCCGGCCGGCCGGTGAGCGGTTAAGCGGGGCCACCGGGGTACCCGTCCGGGCATGGACGACGAACAGACCCGAACCGGGTTCGGCGCGAAACAGCTGGTGGACCCCGTGAAGGCGTGGTCGTGACCGCGCCCGGACCGGAGCCCGAGGACGCGCCCGGTCTCGAACCCGGCGGCTCGGTCGCCCCGGGTGACACCCCGCCCGACGCCGGCCAGACCTCGGGCCTGTCCCACCCCCAGCCGATTCCCTCGCGGGCCCCGGCCGTCGTCGCGCTGATCGTGGTCGCCGTGCTCGTGCTCGGCACCGCGGCGTTCTTCGTGCTCCGCGCGATCGACCTGCTCTGACCGCGTGGCGGAACGAAGATTGACTATTGACCACCTGCCAGTAACGTTCCCCGCCATGGACGATGCTGCCCGCCGGCTGCGACGACGTCTGCTCGCCGCCCTCGGCTCGACCCGCGTCGAGGCGAACGGCCGGTCCTGGGATCCGGGACTGCCGCCCGGGCGCCTGCTCACCTTGCCGGGCAAGGGCGAGCTCTTCGTCCGCGAGCACCGGCCGCCGGGCACCACCGGGCCACCGGTTCTCCTGCTGCACGGCTGGTCCTGGTCGCTGGACGTCAACTACTTCGGCGTGATGCCCGAGCTGGTGGCCGCGGGGATCCCGTTCGTGGGCCACGACCAGCGGGGACACGGGAGGGGCCTGGCGAGCGGGCGCCCGTTCGAGATCGAGGACGTCGCCGAGGACGCCGCGGCGCTGCTCGACTTCCTCGGCATCGAAAAAGTCATCGTGTGCGGCTACTCCCTGGGCGGCCCGGTGGGGCTGCACCTGGCCTTGGCCCGGCCGGACCTGGTCGCCGGGCTCGTGCTGGCCGCGACGGCCTTGAGCTACCGGCAGAGCCTGCGCGACCGGACCGTGTGGCGCCTGATCGCCGCCGGTGCCCCGCTCGCCCGCTTGGGGTTCGGCCGGTCGATTTCCCGCGCTACTTCGGTTTGAGCAGACGGACGTCGCCGGATCTCGCCGCTCGGTGGTCGTGGTTCCACACCGAGCTGACCCGCGCGCCGGTCACCGGCGTCTTCACGATGGGACGCGCGGTCGGCCGTTACGACCTGCGCGACCGAGTGGCCGCGTTGCGCCGCACACCCGCGGCCGTCGTCCTGACGACCCAGGACACCGTCTGCGCCCCTCGTTCGCAACGGCAGCTCGCCGACCAGCTCGGGGCCCGGGTTCTGGAGCTGCCGGACGACCACGACGTCCCGATCGTGCGGCCCGCGGCGTTCGCCACCGCCGTCCTGACCGGGATCGCCGACGTCCGCGCACGAGCCGGGCGGTGACGCCGGGACCCGGCTCTCCCGTCGTGGTCGTCAGACGTTTTCGGCCGACACGACGGCCGGCATCCGGTTCAGCCTCTCCAGCAGCAGCGCGGTCGCCGTCGCGGTGAGCCAGACCGTGCACTCGACACGGCTTTCGACCACCCCCGTCGCGGACGTCGATCCTGAGGTTGCGCACCGGGTAGCGGCGGCTGTGCAGCAGGCTGACGACGCGCAGGACGCCGGCAAGACCGCCGACCACGTGCGCCGCGACGGTGCGGTGCAACGGAAATTCGGGGGAGGCCTCAGTGGCCCGGCTGGTGACCGGCTCCGGGCGTGGGCTGACGGCAGCGGTGTGAGTCATGACGGATCTCCTCAGGCGGATTCTGGGAAAGATCCGGACCAGGTCCCGGAAGGCGGCGCACGACATTCGGCACGCCGGCGACCTGGTTCAGCCGGCGCGCCGAGGAATGATGATCCCGCGCATGCGGCGGACTATACATGCCGCCGGTCGCCGACGGTCGAGCCCGGCGGCTCGACCATCTCCCCCACGATCCGGACGAAGCGGCGAACCAGGCAATTCCCCCAGCCGTCGTCCGTGACTAACGGCTCCTGACGGGTGCCGTTGTCCTCGCGGCCGAGGCCCCACCGAGGGTCACGTGGAAGATCTTCTCGTTGCTGTTGTCGGGAATGCTGTCCTTGTCGCCGTTGTTGGTGGTCGTCAGCCACAAGCCGCCGTCGGGTGCGGGTTCCACCGTGCGCAGCCGCCCGTAGGTGCCGTTGAAGTACGCCTGGACGTCGGTCAGGTCGCTGCCGCTGATCACCTCCCGGTACATCCGGGTGCCGCGTTCGCAGGCGACGTAGAGCACGTCGCGGACGATGGCGATGCCGGAGCAGGAGCCTTCCGCCGTGGAGTACGTCCGCTTCGGTGCGATGAAGCCCACGGTGCCGCACGTCCCGGATGTGCCTTCACACGCCGGCCAGCCGTAGTTGCCGCCCTTGGTGATGAGGTTGGTTTCGTCCATCACCGAGTTGCCGAACTCCTGTTCCCACAACCGTCCTTGGGAATCGAACGCGAGTCCCTGCGGGTTGCGGTGGCCGTAACTCCACACGTAGGTGCCGAAAGGGTTGTCCGCAGGCACGCTGCCGTCCGGGTTCAGCCGCAGGACCTTGCCGTTGAGGCTCGCCTTGTTCTGCGCGTTGTCGCCGTTCTGGGCGTCGCCGGTGGTGGCGTAGAGCTTGCCGTCGGGACCGAAGCGCAGCCGGCCGCCGTTGTGGAACTTGTTGCGCAGCAACCCACTGAGCAGGACCTGCTCCGATGCCGTGTCGAGCTGGCCGTCCGCCAGCTTGATCCGCACGATCCGGTTGTCGGACGGCGAGGTGTGCATGAGGTAGAGCCAGTGGTCGGCGGCGAACCCGGGCGAGACGGCCAGGCCGAGCAGGCCGCCCTCACCGTCGGTGTTGTCCACCCCGGGGACCGTGCCCACCGACGTCTTGGCGCCGGTGGCGGGGTTCAGGTGGACGATGTCGTGGGCGTCGCGCCGCGTGTAGAGGATCGTGCCGTCCGGCAGCGTCACCAGGCCCCACGGGATGTCGGTGTCGGTGGCGATCTGCGTCACCGCGCACACGGAGTCGCCACAGGCCGCGCCGGTGGTCACGGTCGTGGTCGCACTGGGCGGCGACACGTTCGCCTGCGCGTCCCGCGCCACGACGGAGTACTCGTAGCTCGTGTTCGCCGCCAGGCCGCTGTCGACGAAGGTGGTCGCGGGCGGCGCGGTGGCGCTCCCGGTGACCGCACCGACCTTGACGCCGCCGCGGTAGACGTCGTAAGCCCGGACGCCGATGTTGTCCGTCGCCGCGGCCCAGTTCAGGGTCACCGTCGTGCCGGAGGCGGCGCCGGTCAGGTTCGTGGGCGCGGTCGGCGCCTGGTCGTCCGGCTGGCACTGCGGGGGCGTGATCGGGACCGTCGTGCTGGCCTGCGAGACGTTGCCCGCAGCGTCGCGCGCGTTGACGTACAGGCCCCAGGTCACGCCGCCGACCACGGTCAGGCTCGTCGACAGGGTGCTTCCGCTCACCGACTTCATCAGCTGTCCGTCGTGGTAGACGTCGTAGAACGCCACGCCCACGTTGTCGGCGGACGCGTTCCACGCGAACGTCACGGCGTCGCAGACCAGGTCGCTCACCCGCGGGTCGCCCGGCACGCTCGGCGACTGGGTGTCACCAAGGACCGTCCGCCACTTCTGGTTGTCTCCGCCGGTGCAGGTGTACATGCCGACCAGGGTGCTGTTGGCGGTGGCCGCCCCGGTGACGTCCAGGCAGAGACCCGACTGCACGCCGGTGATCGTGCCGTCGGCGTTGATCCGCCACTTCTGGTTGGCGCCGCCGTTGCAGGTGTAGATCTGGGCGTCGGCCGGGGACGTCGTGCTCGCGTGGGCGACGTCGAGGCACATCGCGCCGTCGTACACCCGCAGCTCGCCCGCCGCCGTGAACGTCCACGCCTGGTTGGCCTGGCCGTTGCAGTCGTAGATGTTCACGCGCGTCTTCGCCGCGGTGCTGTTGCCGACGACGTCGAGGCACCGTCCGGACGCCACGCCGGTCACCGTGAACCCGGAAGCCCCGGAAGCCGCGGGCACGACCACCGCCACCGCGGCGACGGCGGCGATCACCGCGGCCAGGACACGCCGGCGGGAACTCGAGGGAAACATTCTCGGCCTTTCGCTGTGGGCGGGCTTCACGCGTCGAAGCGGAAGTACACGGTGCGGTGGTAGTCGCCGGTGGCGGCGTTCGGGCGGCTCTCCGGGCCCAGCGCCGCGACGCCGTGGAACTTGTTGCCGATCGGGGAAATACCGTCGAGCAGCGAGATTCCGCCGGCCGGGTAGGTCACCACGGCGTTCTGCGGGTCGGGACCCACGGCCGGGGTGAACAACCTCAGGTACAGGCCCTCCTCCGCGGCGACCACCGTGATCGCGCCTTCGGTGGTGTCCAGCACGGCCCAGCAGGTCCGGGCGTGGTAGCCCTTGAACTCCGGGTACGCGAACCCGCTCGCCCCGGTCGCGGTGTCGTCGTACGGCTTGTGCCAGACGTCGGGCCGCACCCCGCGCAACCGGTTCTTGTAGACGCGGTACGGCCCGTCCCCGAGCCAGGTCAGGCCGCGCACGTTCCCCTCGGGGTAGTCGAAGTTCACGCCGAGGTGGTCGTGGTCGCCGGTGGCGCGGTAGCGGTACTCCAGCCGCAGCCAGCCGTTGGCGTCCAGCCGCCAGCGCACGGACGTCAGGTCGCCGCTGTAGTCCGCCTGCGCGACCCAGCCGGTGCCGTCGCGGAAGTGGCTGAACCCGGTCAGGGCGGCCGCGCCGCCGGCCGGGGCGGGACCGTTGGCCAGCGACACCGGCGAGCCGGCGCGGCGCACGCCGGTCAGCCGGCCGTCGGCCTTGCCGATGGTGACCCGGGTGGCCCCGGCGACGAGCGTGACGTCGACGGCGGTCTCGGTCATGACGACGCTCCCGGTGGTCGCCGGGCGGACCAGGCGGGCGGCGAGGTCCGGCGCCTTGCGGACGCGCCACGTCCAGCCCGCGATGTCGCGGCCGGCCGGATCGGTCACGCTCAGCCGCAGCGCGTCGGCCCCGGTCCAGTCGGCGGGCAGGCCGAGCGTCACCGCGCCGGTGGCCCCCGGCGCGACGTCCGGCGCCGCCGCCTGGCCTTCGGCGAGCACCTGGTGACCGGGCCCCGCACCGGGCGCGGGGAACGCCAGCAGCTGCCAGCCGAACCGGCACGTCCGGAGGTTCGTGAAGTCGTAGCGGTTCACGAGCTTCACGGTCTTGTCGAACGACGCCGGGAAAACCGAGTCGTAGTAAGCGGAATTGGCCAGCTGGACCGGTGACCAGATGTCCTTGATCGTGAAGAAGCTGCCTTCCTTTTCACGGTACGGGCCGAGGATGCCGTCGGGAGCGCGGCTGCCGTTGGTGTCGAGGGCCCCGCCGCGGTCGTCACGCACGACGCTTTCGTCGACGAGCGCCCAGATGAAGCCGCCCGCCGAACGCTGCGACCCGCCCATCAGCTTCCAGTAGTCGTTCAAGCCGGCTCCGGCGCCGCCGTCGTAGAGGCCGTGCAGGAACTCGGTCGGCATGAAGATCGTGGCGCCGGCGGCCTTGCTCGCGGTGCTGCTGTAGGTCTGGTAGTGGCTGGTGTCGACGCCGCTGAAGGTCGTCCAGGGGTGCAGCACCGCCCGCCGCTGCGGGTCGTACCGGCCGAAGTCGTCGTCCAGCGCGGTGTTCCAGCCGCCTTCGTTGCCGTTGTCCCAGAACAGGATCGACGGGTGGTTGACGTCGCGCTCCACCAGGGCCTCGACCAGCGGAGCCCCGACACCCTCGTCGTAGCGGCGCTGCCAGCCGGTCAGCTCGTCCAGGACGTAGAGCCCGAGTTCGTCGCAGAGGTCGAGGAAGTACGCGTCCGGTGGGTAGTGCGACATCCGGACGGCGTTCATGTTCATGTCCTTCATCAGCCCGATGTCCAGCCGGGCGAGGCGCGGGCTCGAAGCCCGGCCGGAGGTCGGCCAGAAGGTGTGCCGGTTCGCTCCTTTGAGGACGATCCGCCGGCCGTTGACGTAGATGCCATCACCGGCCCGGACCTCGACCGTACGAAAGCCGAAGCGCTCGACGGTGCTGTGCGACGGAGTCCCGCCGGAGTCTACGAGGGTCAGCTCGACCTGGTGGAGGTTCGGCGTTTCGGCGGTCCACAAGGGAGGCCGGTCCGCGGTGGTGGTCAGGTCCGCACCGGTGGCCCCGCTCGCCACGGCGACCGAGAAGGCGTCGCCGACGGCCGTGCCGTCGAGCCGGCGCAGCTGCGCCGTCAGCCGGGCCGCCCCGGTCACCCCGGCGAGCGTGACGTGGGCGGCGAACGTCCCGTCCGCGCGGGCGTCGATCGCGACGCGGTCGATTCGCGCGGCCGGATGGGCTTCCAGCGTCACCGGCCGGAAGATCCCGCCGAAGTTCCAGAAGTCACCGCGGCGCTCGGCGTCGTTCACCGAGTTGTCCGCCGATTCCTTGCTGACGGTCGCTTCCAGGAGGTTCGGCTCGCCGAGCCTCAGCAGATCCGTCACGTCGTGGCGGAAGCGGTAGAAGCCGCCTTGGTGCACCGGCCCGGCGGAGACGCCGTTGACCCGCACGTCGGCGTCGGTCATGGCGGCTTCGAACACCAGGAAGATCCGGCGCCCGGCCCAGGACGCCGGCGGTGTGAACCGGTGGCGGTAGTTCCCCTTCTCCTCCGGGACGAGGTCCCCGCCGTAGTGGTAGCTGCCGAAGCCGTGGCACTCCCAGTTCGACGGCGTCGGGATCGTGCTCCACTCCCCCGCGCGCCGTCCGGCCGTGACCTGGAACTCCCAGTCGACGGTGTGGTCGGCGTCGGCGCCGGTCAGGAGCAGGGTTTCGGTCACCGGACCGGCGAGTGCCGCACGGGCTGCGCCCGCCGAAGAGACGCCGAACGTCGACAGGCCCGCCGTCGCCACGCCCACCGTGCCGAGGGCCAACGCCGTGCGACGATCGAATTCCACTGGGCCTCCAGAGGACTGGGAGGTGAAGTCCGCCGACGCGCCGAGAGACCCAGACCGGACCGGGCGAGCGCTCTGATATATGACACACCATACAACAGCAGCCGGTGCGCAACTGGACAAACCGCCGGACAACCTCCCCGGCCGGAACCTTCGGCGGCTTCACCAATGATCAGGAGAACGCTACCGTCGATCTCCTGAGCTCCTCACCGCCGAGGCCTCGAAGGAGTACTCCATGCGCGGCTCCACGCTCCTCCGCCTGCTCCTGCCCGTCCTGCTCGCCACGACGACCCTGGGGGTGACCGCGGCACCCGCCGGCGCGGCCACCACCACGATCGCCGTCGACGGCGGCAGCACCGGGCGCACCTTCGACGGCGTCGGCGCGATCAGCGGCGGTGGCGGCAACTCGCGCCTGCTGATCGACTACCCGCCCGCGCAACGGGCCCAGATCCTCGACTACCTGTTCAAGCCCGGCTACGGTGCCGCCGTCCAGCTGCTGAAACTGGAGATCGGCGGCGACGCGAACTCGACCGACGGTTCCGAACCCAGCCACCAGCACGTGCGCGGTGACATCGACTGCAACGCGGGCTACGAGTTCTGGCTCGGCGAACAGGCCGTCGCCCGCAATCCGGGGATCAAGCTGGTGGCGCTGCCCTGGGCCGCGCCGGGCTGGGTCGGCGGTGGGAACTTCTGGTCCCAGGACATGATCGACTACGACATCTCCTGGCTGGACTGCGCGAAGCGGCACGGGCTGACGATCGGCTACCTCGGCGGCTGGAACGAACGCGGCCACGACAAGACCTGGTACAAGAACCTGCGCGCGGCGCTGAACTCCCGCGGCTACGGCGCCGTGCAGGTCGTCGGCGACGACAGCAGCTGGAACACCGCCGACGACATGCTGTCCGACAGCGGCTTCAACGCCGCGGTCGGCGTCGTCGGCTCGCACTACCCGTGCGGCTACCTTTCGGACGCGACGACGTGCGCGTCGTCCGCGAACGCCGTCGCCACCGGGAAACCCCTGTGGGCCAGCGAATTCGGCTCCCAGGACTTCAACACCGGTTCCGCCGCCTACATCCGCACCATCACCCGGGGCTACCTCGACGGCCAGATGACCGGGTTCATGAACTGGCCGCTGGTGGCCGCGCTGTATTCGGACCTGCCCTACAGCACGGTCGGCCTCGCGACCGCGAACACCCCGTGGTCGGGCGCCTACCAGCTCGGGAAGAACCTGTGGGCCAACGCGCAGGTGGCCCAGTTCACCCAGCCCGGCTGGAAGTTCCTGACCGGTTCGGCGAGCGGCTACCTCGGCGGCAACCGCGCGAACGGCAGCTATATCTCCCTGCGGGCAGCGAACGGCACCGACTACTCGACCATTTACGAAACCACCGGCGCGAGCGCCGCCCAGACCGTGAACGTCACCGCCTCGGGTGGGCTGAACACCGGCACCGTGCACGTCTGGTCGACCGACCTGGGGTCGTCGAACCCCACCGACCACTTCGTGAAGCAGGCCGATGTCACCCCGGCGTCGGGAACGTATTCCCTGACCCTGCAACCGAACCGGATCTACTCGGTCACCACGACCACCGGCCAGGGAAAGGGCACCGCGACCAGTCCGGCGGCCGGAAACCTGAGCCTGCCGTACTCGGACGACTTCGACGGCTACAGCACGCGCAGCGCCGCCAAGTACTTCTCCGACATGCAGGGCTCGTACGAGGTCCGGCCGTGCGCGGCCGGCCGGGGCGGGCAGTGCCTGCAGCAGGTCGCGCCGGTCCGCCCGATCAACTGGCAGGACGACAGCGACGCCTTCACCCTCGTCGGCGATCCACAGTGGAGCAACTACACCGTCGGCACGGACGTCGACCTGCAGCAGGCCGGCACCGTCACCCTGCTCGGCCGGGCCGGCACGCAGAACCGACCGCAGAGCCACCAGGCGGCCTACCAGCTGCGCATCGCCGACACCGGCGCGTGGTCGATCGCGAAGAACAGCAGCGGCGGCGTCCTCACCACCCTCGCGTCCGGCACCCACGCGGCACTGGGCCTGAACACCTGGCACAACATCAAACTCGGCTTCAGCGGCAACCGGATCACCGCGAGCCTCGACGGCGCCACGCTCGGCGCCGTCACCGACACGGCGTTCACCACCGGCCTCGCCGGCGTCGGGGTCGTGGGGTACCAGACGAACCTCTTCGACAACTTCTCCGTCACCCCGAACGCGGACGGGAACTACGGCGGCATCCTCAAGGGCCAGGAATCCGGCCTGTGCGCGGACGTTCCGGCGGCGAGCCAGACCGACGGCACCGCCGTCGCCCTCTGGGACTGCACCGGCGGCGCCAACCAGAGCTGGACCGCGACCCCGGCCAAGCAGCTGATGGTCTACGGCACCAAGTGCCTGGACGCGAGCGGCGCCACCGACGGGTCCCCCGTCCGGATCTCCGGCTGCACCGGCGGCGCCGCCCAGCAGTGGGCGATCACCGCGGACGGCTCGGTCGTCAACGCCGGGTCGGGCAAGTGCCTCGACGCCACCGGGCACGGCACGGTCCCCGGGACCGCGCTGGTGCTGTGGGGCTGCAACGGCGGCGCGAACCAGAAGTGGGCGCGCGGCGACACCCCCGGCATCCTCAAGGGGCAGGAGTCGGGCAAGTGCGCCGACGTCCCCGCGGCGAACCAGGCCAACGGCACGGTCCCGGCGCTGTGGGACTGCAACAACGGCACCAACCAGGCGTGGACGTCCACCACGAGCAACCAGCTCAAGGTGTTCGACACCAAGTGCCTCGAGACCGCCGGCGGCGCCACCGCGGACGGGACGGCGATCCAGATCCACGACTGCACGGGCGCCGCCACGCAGCAGTGGCGGGTCCAGGCGGGCGGCGCGGTCGTCAACGTCGGCTCCGGCAAGTGCCTCGACGTGACCGGTCACGGGACGACGAACGGCACCCCGTTCGTCATCTGGCCCTGCACCGGTGCCGCGAACCAGCGGTGGTCACGCGGCTGAGCCGGCCCGAGCTTGTCACCGGAGACTTCGAGAACGGTCGCGGCTCAGCGGAACTCCGGGAGCACGTGCTCCTGCCAGCCCCGGAAGAACGCGTCGTGGTCCGGTCCGATCTGCTGGACGTACACCTCGTCCACCCCGGCTTCGACGTACTGGCGGACCCGGTCCACGTGGGCCTTCGGGTCGTCGCCGCACACGATCGCCTCGGCGACGGCGTCGCGCGGCACCAGCTCCATCGCCGCCTCGAAGTCCTGCGGCCGCGGCATCACCTGCGCGAGCTGGCCCGGCAACGCGTCGTTGGCCCACAGCCGGTGCGCGACGTCGAGCGCCGCCTCCGGGTCGGCGTCCCAGCTCACCTTCATCCCCGCCTGCACCGGCTTGTCGCCCCCGCCGGACTCCCGGAACGCGCGAACGAGGTCGGCGTCCGGGGTGACGGTGCAGTAGCCGTCCCCGATCCGGCCGGCGAGCTCGGTGGCCTGCGGCCCGAAACCGGAGACGTAGATCGGCACCGGCCGGTCGGGCACCGTGTAGATCCGGGCTTCCTGCACCCGGTAGTGCGGCCCGCGGTGGCTGACCGCCTCGCCCCGGATGCCCGCCGCGTGCAGTTCGCGGATGACCTCGATCGCCTCCTCGAGCATCGCCAGCCGCTCCCCCACCGACGGCCACGGGTCACCGAGAACGTGCTCGTTGAGCGCCTCCCCCGACCCCACCCCGAGCACGAACCGGCCGTCGAGCTGCACCGCCGCGGTCGCCGCCGCCTGGGCGATCACCGCCGGGTGCAGCCGGATCGTCGGGCAGGTCACCGCGGTCGTCACCGGCAGGGAGACCGCCTCCGACAGCGCGCCGATCACCGACCAGACGAACGGGCTCTGCCCCTGCTCGTCGTTCCACGGGTGGAAATGGTCGGAGATCCACAGCCGCTCGAAACCGGCCGCCTCGGCCGCTCGCGCCTGGGCGACGAGCTCGCGCGGACCGTACTGCTCACAGGACAGGAAGTACCCGATCGACGTCATGCTCGCGGGTACCCGGCGCGTGGCCCGGTATGCGTGCGCGGCCGGGTGAAGCGTTCTTGCTTCCGGCACTTCGATGCGTGCGGCTCGGTCGTCAGGTCCTGGTGGCGGCCCGTTTGACGGTCTTGATCACCGGCGCGGTCTCGATGTGCGTGATGGCGCGCAGTGCGGCCACCCGGGTGGTCAGGTAGCGGTACAGCTCCCGCTGGTTCGCGCACACCACGCTCGCGTACAGGTTTGTCGGCCCGGTCGTGGCGGCGGCGAACGCGATCTCCGGGTGTCCGGCCAGAGCCGCACCGGCCTCCTCCAGGTGTGCGGGGGCGACCGACAGCCAGAGGAGAGTGCGGGTGCCGACCCCGAACAGGCTTCCGTCGACGTCGATGTCCAGGTACAGCACCCCGCGTTCGCGAAGCTCGGCCATCCGGCGCCGGACCGTGGTGGGCGACCAGCCGGTCACCGCGGCCAGGTGCTCGAACTCGGCCCGCCCGTCGGTGGCGAGCGCGGCGAGGAGCTTGCGGTCGCCGTCGTCGAGCCGCACCGGCCCCGGCCGGTGCGGCACCGGCGGCGGGCGCAGCCGCTCGATCGCCGCTTCGTCCAGCGAGCCGAGCTTGGCGACCAGGCTGTCCGGGCCGCCGTAGTACGCGTGCAGCACCGAGTGGGCGGTCACGCCCTCCACGCGTGGGGTGCGGGGCAGCTTGGTCAGCAGCAGTGCCTCGCTGTCGGCTTCGCTCTCGGTAAGGACTGTGCAGCTGATCTCGGTGCCCCCGGAGGTGATGCTCACCCAGGAGGTGTCGGGGCGGCGGGCCAGCGCCTCGGCGACCGGGACCGACGCGGCGGGCGCGCAGCGCACCCGCAGGAACCACAGCACCGCGCCCAGCGCCGTCGGGTCGACCCCACCGATCACCCGCACCGCCCCCGCCGACCGCAGCCGGGCGTACCGGCGGGCGATGGTGCGATCCGACACGCCGAGCACCTCGCCGATCGTGCTGAACGGGGCCCGGCCGTTGACCTGCAAGGCGTGCACGAGCCGGCGGTCCAGCTCGTCGTAGTCGGATTCCACCGGCTCAAGCCTAGTCGACGTCGGATATCAGCGAACTCCAGTCTGTTTCTGGCGCAGCCGGGCCGGTGGACGGAGTGTTGCTCTCGTCCCGATCGGCACAACCAGGGGAGAGAAACCATGAATACCGACGTGCTCGTCGTCGGCGCCGGACCGACCGGCCTGACGCTGGCCCACGAACTGCGGCTGGCGGGAGTGTCGGCCGTGCTCGTCGACAAGCTGGCGCAGCGCAGCACGTTGTCGAAAGCGGGCGGCGTGCAGTCGCGCACGCAGGAGGCGTTCGACCAGCGTGGCTTGCTGGAACCGTTGCTGGCGACGGGAAACTTCCCGCTCGGCACCGCCCACTTCGCCGGGATCACGCTCCCGCTCACCCGGGAGCGGCACCGGCATCCGTGGCGGTCCATCCCGCAGGTGGCGATCGAGGGATTCCTCGAAGAACACCTTGCCGCCCAGGGCATCCCCGTGCGGCGCGACCACGAGCTGACCGGCGTCGCCCAGGACGGCGACGGGGTCACCGCGACCTTCGCGAGCCGCGGTGTCATCCGCTCCCGGTACCTGGTCGCCGCCGACGGCGGCCGCAGCACGGTGCGGTCGCTGCTGGGAGCGGAGTTCCCCGGCCGGCCGGGCACGATGACCACCGTCGCCGCCGACGTGCGGCTGGGCGGCGAGGACCTGGCGATGACGCACGGCCGCAGCGCGGACGGGCACTGGGTGTCGGTGTTCCCGCTCGGCACCGACTCGCAGGGCAGGCCGCTGCGCCGGCTCTCGCTGGGCGGGCCGGGCCGGTCACTGCCCCGCGAGGCTCCGGTCACCGAGGACGAGATCCGCGACGGCCTGCGCGCCGTCTTCGGCTCCCGGGTGCGGCTGCTGGAACTGCGCTACGCCCGCCGCATCACCAACGCGGCCCGCCAGGCCGCGCGGTACCGGCACGGGCGGGTGTTCCTGGCGGGCGACGCCGCCCACGTCCACCTCCCGATCGGTGCGCAGGGCATGAACACCGGGATCCAGGACGCGCTCAACCTCGGGTGGAAGCTCGGTGCCGCCGTGCACGGCTGGGCCCCGGAACCCCTGCTCGACACCTACCACGCCGAACGCCACCCGGTCGCGGCCGCCGTGCTGCGCAACGTCCAGGCGCAGAGCCTGCTGATGGACCAGCAGGGCACCGGCGACCCGGATCTGGTCGCCGCCAAGGAACTGTTCGCGGCCCTGACGCACCTGCCGGCGGTGCAGTACCACCTCGACGACATGCTGTCCGGGATGGGCATCCGCTACCCCATGCCGGGCGCCGAGGACCACCCGCTCGTCGGCCTGCCCGCGCCGGATCACGACCTCGGCCCGCTCCGGTCGCACGAGCTGCTGCGGCGCGGACGCGGCGTCCTGATCGACCCGGCCGACCGGTTCGCCAAGGTCGCCGCCCTCTGGCCGGACCGCGTGGACCGCGCGGGCCAGGGCGCGGAGGCCGAACCGATGCTGATCCGCCCGGACGGGTACGTGTGCTGGGCCGGCAACCCCGACGACCTCGAACCGGCGCTCGGCCACTGGTTCGGCGAACCCCGGTGATCAACCGCTTGCCCAGGCGTGGCCGGACGGCAGCTCACGCGAGGCCGGTGGCGAGTACGTGCTTACCCATGACACCGCCGCGCTCGAACGCCTCGTGCGCGGCGGCGATGTCGGCCAGCGGGTACACGCTGTGCACCGTCGGGCGCAGCGCACCGGAGGTGACGAAGCCGGCCAGATCGCTCAACACAGCCGAGTCGGGATTGGCGCTGAACGTGCGGATGCGCCGGGAGCCGTGGATGGCCGACGCCGCGATCGCGGCCAGCGCGGGGGCCGACAGTCCGACGGTGACCATCCGGCCGCCCTTGCCCAGCCTGGCGCGGTAGCAGTGCAACTCGGACCCGACCGTGTCGACGATGACGTCGAACGGCCCGATCGCGTCGGAAGTCGTGGTGCCGTAGTCGAGCACGGCGTCGGCTCCCAGATCGCGCAGGACGGCAGCGTGGCGATCGCGGGCCAGCGCGGTCACGTGGCCGCCCATCGCGTGGGCCAGCTGCACCGCCGCGGTACCGACACCGCCCGCAGCGCCGCGCACCAAGACCCGTTCGCCTTCGCCCAGCCCGACGCTGTCGCGCAACGCGATCAACGCGGTGCTGCCCGCCACGACCAGGGACGCCGCCTCGACCGCCGGGACACCCGCGGGAGCGAGACCGAGGCGAGCGGCGGGAACCACGACGTACTCGGCCGCCGCGGCCGTGGTGTGCCGCTGCCGCGGGTGCACCATCCCCCACACCCGATCCCCGGCGCGGTAGCCCTCGACGCCGGGCCCGACCGCGACGACGGCACCGGCGAAGTCCAGGCCGACACCGAGCGGGAACTTCCGGCCCGACACCATCTTCAGCCCACCGGCGCGGACGATCGTGTCGTGCCCGTTGACGCTGGACGCCTCGACCGCCACCAGGACCTCACCGGCACCGGGCGAGGGACGCTCGGTCTCGGTGACCCGGAGGACCTCCGGCGGCCCGAAGCTCGTGATCTGTGCGGTCTTCATGTCGCATTGTCCTTTCGTGATCGGCTGGTGCGGCACCGATCCTGGGCCCGTCGCCGGGCCGCACGGGCGTCCGGGTTTTCCTGGGACCGCCAGACCCACCTTCGGCGGTCACCCCGCGGGCATACTGAACCGATGACCGACGACCCCCGCCGCGCGCTCGCCGATTTCCTGCGGACCCGGCGCACGCGGCTGCGGCCCCAGGACGTCGGCCTGGAGCCGGGCCCGCGACGGCGCGTCGCCGGGCTGCGCCGCGAAGAACTGGCCCTGCTGGCCGGGGTGAGCTCGGACTACTACCAGCGCATGGAGCAGGGCCGCGACGTGCGGCCCTCCGACCAGGTCCTCGACGCCATCGCCCGCGCGCTGAACTTCTCCGCCGAGGAGACCCGGCACCTGCACAGCCTCGCCGCCGCCGCGCGCACCCCGGCCCGGCCGGCTCGGGTGTACCCGCCGGAGGAGGTACCGGAGACGACGCTGCGGCTGCTGCACGCGACGACGTCGCCCGCCCTGGTCGTCGGGCGCTTCCTGGACTTGCTGGCCTGGAACCCGCTGGCCGGCGCGCTGCTGGGCACGTTCACCGAGCTGCCGCGGACCGAGCGGAACCTGCTGGCGATGCTGCTGCACCCCGAAGCCGACCAGGCGTGCCCGGAGCGGGCGGCCACGGTCGCGGAGCTGACCGGCATGCTGCGGGCCCAGGTCGCGGCCGAACCGGGGCACCCCCGCGCGGTCGAACTGGTCGGTGAGCTGGCGGTGCGCAGCGCGGAGTTCGCAACGCTGTGGGCCCGCCACGACGTCGAGGACACGACCCGCGGCCGCATGCGCGTCGAGCACCCGCTGGTCGGCGAGCTGAACCTGGACTGGGACGCCTACCCGATGCCGGGCGCCCCCGGGCCGGTGCTCATCGTCTACACGGCGAAGCCGGGCGGCCCGGACCACGAGCGACTCCAGCTGCTGGCCGGCCTGCTCGAGACACCCGGCCGGACAGCGACGTCCGCCCGGAGGACGTGAGGGTCGATCGCCGACCCGCCTCGGGCGGGTCGGCGTCGCCCGGTCAACGACGACCGGCGCCGGTCAGCTCCGGCGGATCGAACCGGACGTAGCGACCGGCCCCGCCGAGTTCGTCGGCGGCTTCGTTGAGGCGCTCCGGGCTCGCGACGTGGCCCCAGCGGCCGGTCTCGATGCGGGACTCCAGCGCGTGCAACGCCGCGATGCTCTCCGACGGCTGGAACGCGCAGTGGCCGGTCGCGCCGACGTAAGCCTGGCGCAGCAAGCCCCCGGCGCCCGCCCGGTGCACCTGCTCGCCGTACCAGTCCTCCTGCTCCACGGGCACGAGCTGGTCGGCGGTGGTGTGGATGTCCAGCGTCGGCACGCGCAGCCGGCCCGTCACCGTCGACGTGCGCGCGAGGGTGCGCACCGCCTGCGGATCCGGCCGGATGTCGGCGTCACGGGTGAGGGTCGCGAGGTCGGCTTCCAGGTCGAGCCCCGCCGCGCGGTACAGGGCCCGGACCTGACGGGCGTGGCTGCTGTCACCGAGCAGCTTGCGGTAGTCGACACCCGCGGTGGACGCGCTGTTGCCGCCCGCGGCCAGCTCGATCTGGTAGCGACCGGTGACGACGAACCCGAGGACGAACTGCGAAAGTTCCTGCTGCTGCTGGGCTTCCTGGCCCGCGTAGTCGGTCGGCGCCGGCGGTGTCGCGCCGGTGAACCACCCTGGCTCGTTCATGAGGGCCGCGGCCAGCGCGATGCGCGCCTGCCCGGCCGGGGTGGCCTGGGCGTCGGTGGCGATCTTCGTCAGGGCGGCGGCCGACGCGCTCGCCTCGTCCGGGCTCGCGAACCGCACGAGCTTGACGTCCTGGGCCGGTGCGAGCAGGTGCGCCAGCGCGTATTCGCCGTCCAGCTGGTAGTTGTTCAGGTTCAGGCCGCCGGCGACGAGCCCGCACGTGCTCAGGACGCCGTCGAGCCGACGTCCGCCGTCCTCGGCTTCCAGTGCGCTGACCAGGCCGCCCATCGACGTGCCCCACGCGATCGTGCGCCGCGGCTTCCCGGTGAGCTGCTCCAGGGCCGTCAAAGCACCGAACTGGTCGCGCACCGCCGAAGCGAGCGCCCACCACGACGGGCCGCTGTACGACGAGCCGACGAGCGCGTAGCCGCTGCCGAGCAACGCCTGCTTCGTCTCGTCGTTCGGCGCGTTCTGGGCGGCGAGCGGGCCGAAACCGTGGCTGTACAGGATGGTCGTGCCGTTCCAGGCGTCCGGCACGTCGGCCACCCAGGTGGCCCCGTCCGGCAGCTGCCCGGTGTGGTGCCCGCTCGCGGCCCCGGCGGCGACGCCCGAGGTAAGGCCGATCGCCAGCATGATCGAGCCGGCCAGCGCCACGACGCGGCCATACCACCTGCGCATGCTCGTGCCCCTTTACCCGGGTCGCCTCACCCGGCTCGTCGCGGAATCACTGGCGAGCACAGTGCCACAGCCCCACCGAGATGTACAGGTTTCCTGTCTTTATTCGGCCGGAGGTCAGTGCGAGGGACGATCCGAAAGCGCGGCGTGGCACGCGACGACGTACTCACGGAACCGAGCCGCGTCGCGCGGACGCAGCTGGGAGACCAGCCGCTCTTCGAGCGCGACCACGTCGTCACGGACACGACCGAGGATGTCCGCACCGGAGCCCGTCAAGCGGATCACCCGCCGCCGCCGGTCGCGAGGATCGCCGTCCCGCACGATGAAGCCCAGCCGCTCGAGCGCGACCACCATGTCGGCCATCGCCTGGTCGGTGACGAACGAGTTCCGCGCCAGCTCGGCCGTCGTGAGCCCCGGCCGCCGCTCCAGCACGGTGAGGGCGGTGTACTGCAACGGCGTGAGCGCGACGGGGCGGAGCACGTCGTCCAGCCGGGCCCGGACGGCGAGCTCGAGCTGCTTCACGAGGTACAGCAGGCCCGGCCCGGCCGGGCTCGAAGGCGAAGACGCGGACGGCGACATCGCTCCATGGTGACCGACGACGGTCGGTAGCCGAACAAGACACCCGGACGGCGGCAGACCTTCGACCGCACGACCTTCGGGGTCGTCCGAAACCCACTTCGGGTGGATATCGGGCCGCCACGAACCATTCCTTCGTGTCACGACCAAACTGGTCACAGAAGTTACCGAAGTTGTTAGGCTGCCCACCTGCGCGAACATGCTCTGTTTTCCTTGAGGTGCCGGAGGTTCACGGCATGACACTCGCACCACCGCCTGGTCTTTTCACCGCCAGGACGTGGCGGCTCCCCGTTGCTTCCCCGGCGCGGATTCACAACGCGGCCCTCGGCGGTACCGACAACTACGTTCTCGACCGCGAAGCGCTGGCCGCGCTCGAGGAGACCGCACCCGGCTTCACCGAGCTGCTCCGCGCCACCCGCGCCTGGCACGTCCGCGTCGTGCGGCACCTCGCCCACCGAGGCATCGACCAGTTCCTCGACCTCGCCGCGGGCCTGCCCCACGCCCACGAGAACACCCACCAGATCGCCCAGCGCCACAACCGCGACGCGACCGTCGCCTACACCGACACCGACCCGTTGCTGCTCAGCTACGGCCGCGCGCTGCTGGAAGACAACGACGCCACGCACATCGTGTCCGGCGATCACCTCGACCCGCACCGGCTGCTCGACCACGAGCAGCTGTGGTCGGTCCTGGACCTCCGCCGGCCGGTCGCGGTGCTGATGACCCGCGGCGTCCAGCACGAACTCGACGACCACCGCCTGAGCGCGGCGCTGACCGGGTACCGCAGCCTGCTGGCACCCGGATCGGCGCTGGCGCTCAGCGGGTGGATCGAACCGGTCGACGACCCCGATCTGGCGCGATCCGTCGAGCAGGTGTGGCACATCCACTCCGGCCGTCGTCTGCGCTGCCGCACCGGCTCCGAGCTGCGGCGGCTGTTCGACGGATACGACCTCCTCGACCCCGGCCTGGCTCCGGTCCAGAGCTGGTGGCCCGACGGACCCCTGCTGCGCGCCCCGGGAAAGGCGCTGAAACTCGGCTGCGGAGGTGTCGGCGTCGTCCCTCCGACGCCCGGCTGACCCCTCACGTCTCGGCTGACGCTGACCAGTCCGCCGATTCAGCCCTTCAGGTCCGGGAAGTCGTCGTCGCGGTACTCCCCGGCCGTCCGGCCGTGCGCGACCTCGGTTTCGCGCTGCCGCAGCTCCACCCGGCGGATCTTGCCGGAGATGGTCTTGGGGAGCTCGGCGAACTCCAGCCGGCGCACCCGCAGGTACGGCGCCAGGTGCGAGCGGGCGTGGGCGAGGATCGAGCGCGCCGTCTCCGCGTCGGGCTCGTGGCCGGCCACCAGCGAGATGTAGGCCTTCGGGACCGCCAGCCGGACCGGGTCCGGCGCCGGGACGACGGCCGCCTCGGCGACGGCCGGGTGCTCGATCAGGACCGACTCGAGTTCGAACGGGCTGACCTTGTAGTCGGACGCCTTGAAGACGTCGTCGGTGCGGCCGATGTAGGTGAGGTAGCCGTCCTCGTCCCGGGAGGCGACGTCGCCGGTGTGGTAGAAGCCGCCCGCCATCACTTCGGCGTTGCGCTCGACGTCACCCTGGTAGCCCGTCATGAGACTCACCGGCTGTCGCGCCAGGTCCAGGCAGATCTCTCCCTCGCCGGGACCGTCGACGACCGTGGTGGTCAGCGGATCGACCAGCACGACGGGGACGCCCGGCAGCGGCCGGCCCATCGATCCGGCCTTGACCGGCTGGCCTGGTGTGTTGGCGACGCACGCGGTCGTCTCGGTCTGGCCGAAGCCGTCCCGGATGGTCAGGCCCCAGCGCTTCTCGACCTGGCTGATGACTTCGGGGTTGAGCGGTTCGCCGGCGGCGATCACCTCGCGCAGCGAGCCGGGGCCGCCGGACAGGTCGGCGTTGATGAGCATCCGCCACACCGTCGGCGGGGCGCAGAACGAGGTGACGCCCTCCTCGCGGATCCGCGTCAGCAGCGCGGCCGGATCGAAGCGCCCGTAGTTGTAGACGAAGACGGTGGCCTCGGCGAGCCAGGGCGCGAAGAAGTTCGACCAGGCGTGCTTGGCCCAGCCCGGGCTGGAGATGGTGAGGTGCACGTCGCCGGGCCGCAGGCCGAGCCAGTACAGGGTCGACAGGTGCCCGACGGGATACGACACGTGGGTGTGCTCGACGAGCTTCGGCCGGCTGGTCGTGCCGGACGTGAAGTACAGGAGCAGCCGCGCCGTACTGGCGTTGCCCGGATGCGGAACCGCCGGACGACCGCCGTCGTAGGCGGCGGCGTAGTCCAGCCAGCCGTCGACGCTGCCCACGGCGAAGCGGAGGTAGCCGCCCGGAACCTCGTCGAACTTCGGCGCGTCGGCGGGGTTGCAGATGACCGCCCGCGCCCTTCCCCGGTCCAGCCGGTCGGTCAGTTCGGCGGAGCCGACGGCGGTCGTCGTCGGCATGATGACCGCCCCGAGCCGGATCAGCGCCAGCATGCTCTCCCACAGCTCGACCTGGTTGCCGAGCATCACCACGACGCTGTCGCCGGCGCGCACGCCGTGGGCGGCGAGGTGCGCCGCCACCTGCTCGGAGCGGGTGACCAGGTCGGCGAAGGAGTACTCGCCCCGGCGTCCGTCCTCCTCCGTGATCACCAGTGCGGGCCGGTCGTTGCCGCGGGCGAAGGTGTCGAACCAGTCGTGCACGAAGTTGAAGCTCGGGCCGACGTCGGGCCACCGGAACGCGGCGACGGCTTCGGCGTAGGACGCGCGCAAGTCGTGCAGCCGGTCACGGGCGTCGCGAAGGTCGATGACCGGCGGACGCCGCGGCGGGGTGGGGGTGCTCATCGTCGGGCTCCTCGAAGCGGGCGTTTCGTGGACAGGGGTGGTGGGCTTCTCCGGGCCGGGCGGGGGCAGCTCCGGCTCGGAGAAGCGGGTCAGGCGCCGGCCGGCGGGCGGGCGTCGCGCATCATGCCGGTCCGGGGGTGGCAGTTGACGTACTCGAAGATCTGCTCGCGGCCGTCGGACACCGACACCTCGTGGTAGAGGCGCAGCTTCTCCAAGCCGGTCACCACCCGGAAGAACGTGACGAAGATCCGCAGGTGGGTCGGGTGGGACTCGGCCCACCGCTCGAGGTGCTCCAGCGACCGCCAGTGGCCGATGTTGTAACTCTCGTCGAGGTCGTTGCCGTCGAGGTCGATGCTGCGCACGAACCGGTTGCTGTAGCAGCCGAGCGTCTCGCCGTTGTCCCGGAGGAAGTCCATGCCTTCCTCCAGTGGCGGGAGGAGCTCGTCGAGGTAGAGCGAGCGCTCTTCCTCCCCCGCGGCCCGCCAATCCTGGCCCGAGCGGATGAGGGCGATGTTGTCGTGGCCGCGGACGACCACCCGGCCACCCTTGCCCGGATCACCGGAGACGATGGTGAGGTTTCCGTCGGCCTGCAACCAGTCGGTCTGCGACTGCGGGATGCGGTCCCGCATCGAACCCCAGTAGCCGTGCTCACTGATCTCGTCGCTGATCTCCCCCATGACGCTCCCGACGCCCGGCAGGTCGTCCTGGAACGCGTACAGGGTCTCGAACTGGTCCGCGCGGGGCGTGATGACTTCCCGGAAGTAACCGAGGCCGTCGGTAAGCCGCTCGTCGGCGTCCCACCAGCCCTTGACCTCGTCGGAGCGCAGCCAGCGGCAGAAGGCGGCCGGGTCGCTCCAGTAGCCGACGGCCATGAGGTTGTGGTGGCCGGAGTCGTCGACGTGGTCGGTGAGGTCGTGGTGGACGGGGCCGTCCGCGCCCTCGAACGTGCCGGCGAGGTGGCGGAGCGCGGCCAGGGCGGCCGGGCGCTGCGCGTCCTGTCCGTATTGGACACCGAGGTAGGCCATGACGACCTGCTGGAGGCCGGCGCCGGCGCGGGCCACCCACATCGGGAACGGCGGCCGGTAGTCGTCGGGGACCCGCCGGGACAGGGTGCGCGGGCACTGCAGGTGGGTGTCGATCGCGGATTCCATGGTGCTTCCTCCTTGACGAAAACGTTCTGGACGGTCACCGGCCGGGGGCGCTCACCCGCCGGAGCCCGGCCGCGGACAGCACCTCGCCGAGTTCTTCCGGTGGCTCGGCGAGGCCCGGGCCACCGCGGCGCACCCAGTCGGCGACGGCGCGGGCCCGTTCGACGGTGTTGACCTTCGTGACCCAGGCCGGTCGGGCACCTCGCCGGCGCCCCTCGACGCCCGGGTTCACGACCACGACGTTCGAGAGGTCGCACGCCCACAGGCAGCCGACGCGGGTGAGCCGCGCTTCGGGCCCGATCGCGGTGCCGAGGACGTCGGCGATGCCCTCGTGGTCCACATCGGGATGCTTGCGGGTGGTGCCACAGCAGCAGCCCCGGCACATCCGGACCCGCGGCCCGGACGCGTTCACCGGGCCTGGGCGCGCTGCGGACCCGGGGATGCACCGAGCCGGGGGCGGCCGGAGGCCAGGAAAGCGAAGACGGCGGCGAGAACGAGCCACATCACGCCGATCTGAGCCAGCGACGCGACGCGGAAGTGCCAGATCAGGTCGGCCGGGACGGTCGGCGGCACCGGGTCGGCGACGTCCGGCAGCGCCCAGAACAGGACGGCCGTTCCGGCGATTCCCACGGCGGTGGCGGCGATCGCCCGCGCTCCGTGCGTCAGGTTCCCGGCGCGCGCGACGCTGGTGACCACGGCCGTCAGGACGACGGCGCCCACGATCGTCCCCAGGTAGGTGAGGGTGCGGACGTCGACGGTCATCGGGTCGCCGACCGCGGGCGGGTTCGCCGGGATGACGAGGGCCGGGGCCAGGGTGAAGGAGACGAAACCGAGCCCGGCCAGCACCATCACCGACGACGCGGGCGAGCCACTGCCGGGCAGCCTCGCCCGGAGGAACCGGTGCACGAGTGCGAAGGCGATGCCGATCAGGATTCCGACCACGACCACGGTGGCCAGGCCGAACGAGACCTGCTCGCCCCGCGTCACCACCTCCCCCGCGGCCTGCGCGTGGCCGGCGTGCTCGTCGGCCTCCGCGTCTTCGAGGGCGATCGCGGTGCGGATCAACGGCTCGACGAGCCAGTACATGACGGCGGATCCGGTCACCCCGGCCACGACGCCCGCGAGAGCGCCGTAGCCGATGGTGCGGCCCAGGGGAACGGTGTCCATCAGCTGTCCCCTGCCGCTCAGTGACACGGGACGCCGAGGGCGTGGCGCGCGTCGTGGGTGGCTTCGTGCAGGTAATGGGCGGCCTGCGCGGAGAGGGCGAACCCGTTCTCCTGCAGGAGGAACAGAACGCCCAGCAGCGCGAGGACTGTGAGCGTGATGCCGAGGTGGGTGGTCGCGATCTTGCCCTTCGCGACGATGATGCGCTGGGTCATGGGATTTCCTTCCGGGTCAGGCGGGAACGGTGCGCGCGGGGTCGACGGCGATCGGCTCGGTGTGCGCCTCGTGGTGGTTGCGGTTGGCCGGCAGCGCCAGGACTTCCTCCGTCTGCACGTCGAGCGCGGCCGCGTCGAGCACGCCCGCCTTGGCCATCACCACTTCCAGAGCGGAAACCCAGTGCCGGTAGTAGGACCACGGGATGTCGCTCGACTCCCAGTCCTGAATGGACGCGATCAGTGCGCCCTGGAACTCCGACCAGTCGAACCCGAGCCGGCGGTGGGCGGTGACGGCCATCGCGAACGCCCGGATTTCCCAGGGGTGCTCGAAACCCGGGTCGCCGCCGGGCATCCCGCAGACGAGCTGCTCGACCTCGCGGCGCGTTTCCCCGAGGGCCGCGGCGCTGGGGTACGGCGCCGGGAGGGTCGTCGTGGCGGACATCAGGCGACCTCGGCGACCGGGCCGACGCCGATCATCGAGTCGCGGGTGACCAGGGCGAGCAGTTGCTCCTCGGTCCACCCCTCGGTGCCGGCCGGGCGCCGCGGCAGCACCCAGTAGCGCATCTCGCTGCTGGAGTCCCACACCCGCACCTCGACGTCCTCGGGGACGTCGAAGCCGAACGCGTCGCGCAGGACCTTGCGCGGCTCCCGGGTGATCGCGGCGCGGTACTGCGGGTCCTTGTACCAGTTCGGCGGCAGGCCGAGCACCGGCCACGGGTAGCAGGAGCAGAGGGTGCAGACGATGATGTTGTGCACCGTGGCGCTGTTCTCCACCACGACCATGTCCTCGCCCTGCAGGCCGCTGATCCCCAGCTCCTTGCACGCTTCGGACGCGTCCTCGACGAGCCGGGCCTTGAACCCGGGGTCGCTCCAGGCCTTGGCGACGACCTTGGCTCCCAGCTGCGGCCCGACCTCGTGCTCGTAGATCTCGACCATCCGGTCGATGGCCTGCGTCGTCATGACCCCCTGCTCGATGAGCATCGACTCCAGCGCCTTGACGCGGGCGGCGATCTCTTCCTGGGTACGGATCTTCGCGCTCATGCGTGCGCTCCTTCGGCGGTGGTGGCGAGCTCGAGGTAGGGGTCCCAGACGTCGAAGTAGACCGACCCGTTGGGCTCGGCGTGGTCGGCGCCCCACAGCTCGTCGTTGGTGAACCGGACGGTGTAGACGTGCTCGGGGTGCTCGCCGAGCCCGTTGCCGGCGGTGTCGGGGTAGATGAAGGCGCCGTGGGCCAGCACCACCTCACCGACGGCACCGCGGATGTAGCGGGCCCGGCGGGTGTGGCCCTTCGGCGAGGACCGGTCGACGCGGACGACGTCGCCGACCTCGAACCGGGCCGGCTTGGCCGGCTCGCGCTTCGCGGTGGCGCCCGCGGGGACGACGGCGTTGACGAACGCGAGCAGGTCGGGGTCGTCGGCGTGCTCGGGCAGCGGGGCGTCCGGGTGGGCCAGGTAGTACTCGGTCCGGCGGTCGAGCTCGGCGAGGTCGAGCTTGCCGAGCTGCTCGCCGTAGTGCTCGACGGTGTGGACCCAGTGCTCGTAGTACGGCGACTTCAGGTACACGGCCGGGTCGATCAGCTCGATGCCGTGCCGGAACTGGTCGACGCCGAAGAAGCCCGCCCGGAAGCACAGGGCGAACATCGGGAACACGGCTTTCTCCCACTCCGTCCGGAAGACCGGTTCCTCGTCGGGGACGACGACCGGACCGAGGCCGTCGGTGCCGGCGAGGTCGAATACTCCGTTCATGCGCTGAGCTCCTTGTGGTAATCGGGCGCGGTGAGCGTTCCGAGCGTGCGTTCGAAAGCGTGGGCGGCGGCCAGCACGCCGGCGTCGTCGTGCTTCCGGCCGACGACCATCAGCCCGACCGGCAGGCCGCCGGACAGGCCGGCGGGGATCGAGCAGGCCGGGTGACCGGTCACGTCGAACGGTGCGGTGTTGGAGACCATCTCCAGTGCGCGGCCGATGATCTCTTCGACCGGTGCGTCCTCGGACGGGATCGGGCTCGCGGTGATCGGGAGCGTGGGCATCACCAGGACGTCGTAGGTGGCGAGAGCCGTGTCGTAGGCGGCGGCCAGGACGCGCTCGAGGTTGCGGGCCTTCGCATAGCCCGCGCCATAGCCGTTCCGCAACGCGTACGTGCCGCCGAGGGCGACCAGCTTCACCGTCTCCGAGAACGCCGACGGATCCTGTCGCCACTGCCGGCCGTAGAACGCCATCTGATCCGGGTCGTAGGCGCCCTTCCAGTTGAGTCCGTAGGCGTTGCCCTGCACCATCTGCCACGTCGCGCCCTCCACGGAGATGACGTCCCAGATCGCGGCGCCGTGCTTGTGCCACGGGATCGGCACCTCCTCGGCCACGTGCCCCGCGGCGGTCAGGCTCTCGACGGCCCGCCGGACCACAGCGTTGACGCCGGGATCGGAGTTGGCCTGGTCGAAACCTTCGGCCACGACCCCGATCCGCAGGCCACGGTCCAGCTCCAGCGCTTCGACGTAGTCGATTCCGGCGAGGCCGATCAGCTGCCGGGGGTCCTTGCCGTCCGCGCCGGCGAGGACGGTCAGCATGGCCGCGGCGTCGGCGACCGTCGGCGCGATCGGGCCGAGGTGGTCGAGGGTCTGCTCGATCGGGAACGCGCCGGTGTAGGGCACCAGCCCGAAGGTCGGCTTGTGCCCCACCACCCCGCAGAAGGACGCGGGGATGCGGATCGAGCCGCCCTGGTCGCCGCCGATCGCCAGGTCGACCTCGCCGGCCGCGACCAGGGCGGCGCTGCCGCTCGACGAACCGCCGCTCGTGCGGTCCAGGTCCCACGGGTTGCGGATCGGCCCGGTCTTCGCGGTGTGCGAACCGCCGGAAAAGCACAGGTCCTCGCACACCGACTTGCCCGCGATGGTCGCCCCGGCGTCGAGCAGGCGCGTCACGACGGTCGCGTCCACCTTCGGGACGAAGCCCCGGACCGTCTCCGACCCGTTCATCATCGGGACCCCGGCGACGGCGACGTTGTCCTTGACGGCCACGCGCCGCCCGGCCAGGGGTCCGTCCGGGCGTCCGGTGAGCTCGGTGGTGACGTACCAGGCACCCAGCGGGTTGTCGGCCGGCTCGGACCATTCCCGCCGCGGAGCCGTCGGGGCCACCTCGGCGTCGTACAGGTCGTCGACGACGGCCCACGAGCCGAGCAGGCCCGTCGTCGCGGCGTGGTACACGTCGAGGTCCCCGGGAGCGATGCCCAGCCTCAGCTCGCCGGCGAGGCCCTCGATCGCGCTGCGTGAGGGGAGCTCCATGGTTTCTCCTCGTCAAGGTCCGGTGTCTGCGAGCGATCGAATGCCCGCGGCGCGCCGGGGTCAACGAGGTGCGACGGCCTTGGATAGCGAGAGTCAATGTCAGGGCACGGAGGTACAGCGAAGGGCCCGCGGACCCCGCACGAAGTTGACAAGGTTCCGGTCGCGTCGCACTGTTGGCCCATGTCAGGTGCGGTGCAGATCGATGCCGCGGACCGGCCGCCCCCGGAACGCGTCGACTACTGGCGCTCGATCGTGTGCGACCAGTTCGTGCCGCTCGCGGTCGAGCCGGTCGGGTCCGCCCTGCGCGGGAGGGTCGCCGGTGGCGACGTCGCCGAAACCCGGCTGCGGCGGATCCGCGCCACCCGGCACACGTTCGAACGACGGACCCGCGACATCCGCACCGAAGACCCCGGAGTCCTCCACCTCCTGCTGCAGGACCACGGTCAGGCGACGGTGGAGCAAGACGGCCGGACCGCCACCCTGACGCCGGGCGATCTGCTGTTCTACGACAGCTCCCGTGCGTTCGCCTTCCGGACCGGCGAGGAATTCCAGTTCACGATCTGCCTGCTGCCGAAGAGGCTGCTCCCGGTGCCGGAGAAGGTGCAGAAGGACCACACCGCACGGATCTTCTCCTCCCAGGAGGGCGTCGGCACCGCGGCTGCCGCGCTCCTCACGTCGATGGCGCGGCAGGTGACGGAGGCCGCTCCGCGCCAGCAACTGGCCCTGCAGCAGGCGATGGTGAGCGTGTACGTCGCGTTGATGTCGGAGGACGGGATCGGCGGCAGCCCACCGGAGATCCACCTGTCACTGGCGAAGTCGTTCATCGTCCGCAACCTGGGTGACCCGAAGCTGTCCCCGGCGGACGTGGCGGCGTCCTGCAACCTCTCGCTGAGCTACCTGCACCGGATCTTCTCCGGCGACGGCACGACGGTCGCGGGCTACCTGCGGGAGCAGCGGCTGCAGGCCGCCCATCGCGACCTTTCGTCGGCCGCGGTGGACGAGCCGGTGATCCAGGTCGCCCAGCGCTGGGGCATCACCGACGCGGCCCACTTCAGCCGGATGTTCAAGAAGCACTTCGGCCTCACGCCGGGCGACCTGCGCCGCCGCACCGCGCGCTCCTGAGAGGCGGCCTCGGCCGGGGTGGTGTCGCCATTCCCCGGGCCACTGATCGCTTTCCGCGACCACGCCGCCCGGAACCGGGCTCAGACCGGCCGGGCCGTGGGCCGGAGGCCGTCCATGAGCAGGTTCAGCAGGCGACCGGCCTTGGCTTCGTGCTCGGGCCGGGGGGCCACGGTGAAGATGCCGATGAGGGACGCGGCGATGTCTTCGGCGGTGACGTCGGAGCGGAGGTCGCCCGCCGCGCGGCCGGCGTCGAGGATCGTGTCGATGGCCGCCAGCAGCTCGGTCCGGGTCCGGGCATGGGCGATCTCGCCCGCCTCGATCATCGCGAGCAGCGTGTCGAGCATGCCGTTCTTGGTCGCGATCCAGTCCCCGAACAAGTCCATCCAGCGCCGCATCGCCGCGGCCGGCGGCAGCTCGCCGAGCAGCTCGCCGGCCCCCGTCGTCAGCCGCACGACCTGGTCCCGGTAGACCGCGTCGACCAGCGACTCACGGGTCGGGAAGTGCCGGTAGAGCGTGGCGATGCCGACCCCGGCCTCGCGGGCGATCGCCCGCATCGACGGCTCGGCGTCGGCCGAGACGAACATGCGGGTCGCGACCGCGAGCAACTGGTCGCGGTTGCGGGTCGCGTCCGCGCGGGGTCCCCGCGTCTCCACGTCAGCCAAAACGGATCACGCTCCGGTTGTGTTAGGGTCGTTCTGGTAAACGGAGCATAGTCCGTTTCGCTGCGTTCCCTCACCCCAAGGAGACAGGCGCCCATGCAGCACCAGAACGCTCACCCGTCGGCGGCCACGAGCAGGGCAGTCCAGCTCGACGCGTTCGGCGGTCCCGAAGTCCTGGCCGTCCGGGAGATTCCCGCGCCGCGGGCCGGCGCCGGCCAGGTCCGGGTGCGGGTCACCGCGGCCGGTCTCAACCCGATGGACTGGATCATGACCGCCGACGCGGACACCGCCGCCCGGTTCGGCTTGAGCCTGCCGGCCGGGTTCGGGTCCGACTACGCGGGAGTGGTCGACCAGGTGGGCGAGGGGGTGACCGCCTTCGCACCGGGCGACCGGGTGTTCGGGAGCGCCCTGTCCCGCGCGGTCGCCGGCTTCGTGGTGATCGACGCGGCCGGCGAGATCGCGGCGAACGAAGCCCGCCACACCCCCGACGGCGTCGACGACCGCACCGCCGCCACCCTCGCGATCGCCGGCCGCACGGCAGCCGCCGCCCTCGCCGTGGTCTCCCCCGGCCCGGACGACACCCTGCTGATCGGCGGCGCGGCGGGCGGAGTCGGGGTGTTCGCCGTCCAACTGGCCCGGCTCACGGGAGCGCGCGTGATCGGGACGGGATCGGCGACATCGTCCGACTTCCTGCGCGACCTCGGCGCCGAGCCGGTCACGTACGGCGACGGCCTGGCCGACCGCGTCCGAGCCCTCGCCCCCGGCGGCGTCACCGCCGCGATCGACCTGCACGGAACGGAAACAGCGCACACCGCAAAGGAACTCGGCGTCCCGGCCGACCGCATCTGCACCATCGCGGTGCAGGTCGAGGGCGTGCCGGGGGCCAACGGCGCGAACGCCGCTCCCGGCGCACTGGACGAGATCGCCCGCCTGGTCGCGGCGGGCCGGATCCGGGTGCCGATCGCGGCAAGCTTCCCGATCGACCAGATCCGCCAGGCGGCGGAACTCCAGGCCGGCCGGCACGTGCACGGCAAGGTCGTCATCGACCTCTAGCGCGACGACGAAGGGCGCCGTCCGGGGTGTGCCAGGTCGGCGGAACGATCCCCCTTGTCGGAGACTCAACCCGAAACCGCGACCGGCAGCATGCCCCCGCCGGATGCGATGCGGGCGATGAGGCCACCGCCGAGGACGACGTGGCCGATCATGATCGGGTAGATCACGGCGCGTTCGAACAGGCCGATGTTCCACGCCCAGCCGGTGAACACATCGGCCATGAACACCGTGAACGCGACCAGCCCGACGATGCCCAGCACGACGCTCGCGACGGAGCGGCCGCGCCCCAGTCCGATCCGGGAACCGTTGACCCCGACGGCGATCGCCATCAGGTTCCCGGCGATCATCACCCCCTGGGCACCGTAGGTGTGGAACGCGATGAGGCCGTTCGCGACGTTCGCGGTGGATCCCTGGAAGATCCCGACGAGGGACACCCCGACGCCGGCCAGGATCGCCGGCACCACGATCACGGTCGGCCGCGGTCCCCCACGCAGGTCGAAAGTGAGCAGCGCCCCCGTGATCAGGATGACGCCGTAGAGCACCCAGCCGACGTCCATGACCGCTCCCAGCGGGGAGTTCCCCACCTGCCCGAACGCGACCTGGCTCGGACCGGTCAGTCCCAGGTGGCTGACCCAGTTGTAGAACGGCGAATAGTGCGGGCTCTGCCAGGCCGACGCCGTGATCAGCTCGGCCACCCACGACACCAGCGGACCGAGGAAGAGCAGGACTGCTCCGGCGCGGGCAGCCGGGCCGGAGCGGATGATCGGCGTCACTTCAGCGCCATGCCCGGGACGCGGGCGCGGATCGCGTCCATGGTCGCCTCGTCCGAGACGCCCTGCCAGTCGTACCGCGGCGTGTAGGGGGCGGTGAGGGCGCGGACGTCTTCGTCGGTGAGCTCGACGTCCAAGGACGCGATGGCGTCGTCGATCTGCTTGGTCGAACCGGCGCCGACCAGCGGGGCGGTGACCACCGGCTGGCGGTGCAGCCAGGCCAGGGCGATCGCCGCGCGGCTCACGCCGTGCTCGGCGGCGACTTTCCCGACCGCGTCGATGATCGCGCGGTTCGACGCCTCCTCCGTCGGCGAGTAGAGCAGGTCGGCGTAGGCGCCGTCGGTGTCGGACCGGGCGGTCGACTTCGCTTCGTCCCAGGCGCGGGCCAGCCGGCCGCGCCCCAGGGGGCTCCAGATGATCGTGCCGACGCCTTCGTCCAGGCACAGCGGGATCATCTCGCGTTCTTCCTCACGGGCGAGCAGGTTGTAGTGGTCCTGCATGGACACGAACCGCGCCCAGCCGTGCTGTTTCTGCAGGTGCAGGGCCTTGGCGAACTCCCAGGCGAACATCGACGACGCGCCGAGGTAGCGCACCTTGCCCGCCTTGACCAGGTCGTGCAGCGCTTCGAGGGTCTCCTCCAGCGGCGTCGCGTGGTCGTTGCGGTGGATCTGGTAGAGGTCGATGTAGTCGGTGCCGAGCCGCCGGAGGCTGTGGTCGACCTCGGTCATGATCACCTTGCGGGACAAGCCTTTCCCGTTGGGACCGGGCCGCATGGGGTGGCGCAGCTTGGTGGCGATCACGACGTCGTCGCGGTCGGCGAAGTCCTTGAGCGCGCGGCCGAGGATTTCCTCGCTGGAGCCGTTGGAATACATGTTCGCGGTGTCGAAGAAGGTGATGCCCGCGTCCAGGGCGTGCTTGATCAGGGGGCGGGCCCGCTCCTCGCCCAGGGACCACACGGGGTGGCCGCGGTCGGGCTCGCCGTAGGTCATCGCGCCGATCGCGATGGGCGAGACGTCCAGGCCGGTGGTGCCGAGCTTCACGTAACGCATGAGGGGTTCTCCAGGGGTAAACTCGCGGAGGATTCTCCGGAAGTACCCCCGAAACTAGCGGAGAGTTCTCCGCATGTCAAAGCGTGAGGCATCATCGAGTCATGACCGACCAGACGCCGGGCACCTACGGCACGCAGCGGAAGGCCGCCGCGCGCAACCGTGTCGCGATCATCGAGGCCGCCCACGAGCTGTTCGCGGCGGACCCGCTCGTGCCGCTGAACGACGTCGCCAAGCGCGCCGGCGTCGGCGCCGGAACGCTCTACCGCCACTTCCCCACCCGGCAGGACCTGATCCTCGCGGCCTACGAGCACGACATCGAACGCCTGACCACCACCGCCGACGACGTGCTGGCCCAACACTCGTCCGCGAAAGCCGCTTTCATCGAGTGGTTCGAGACGCTGTCGGCCTACATCCGCATCAAGCACGGCCTCGGCGACGCCCTGCACAGCGCCGCCGCCCAGAACGTGATCAGCGACTCGTGGGCGCCGACCACCGCGGCGGTGAAGAAGCTCGTCGACGCCTGCGTGGCCGAGGGCACCATCGCCCCCGGCCACGACCCGGCCGACATCATCATGCTGATGAGCTTCCTGTGGCGCGTCGCGAACGACGACGAGGGCGCGGCACAGGGGCGGCGCCTGATCGCCGCCGTGTTCTCCGGGCTCCAGGCGCCGCCACCGGCCTGACCGGGGGTCATCGCCAGGGCAGGACCTCGCCGTCGCGGACCAGCTCGCCGTACTGGGCGGGGTCCACGGGCCGGAACACGAGATCCAGCAGCACTTCCGCGGCCTGGGCGGGGCTCGGGGCGTCGCGCACGTCCCACCACATCGCCGACGTCGGGGTGTTCATCATGCCCGGGCAGACGGCGGCCAGCAGGATGTCCCGGGCCAGGTCGGCTTCCCGCCGCTGACCCGCGAGCGCACGCACGGCCGCGACCTGGCCGATCTTGGACGGGATGTTGACGAACCCCGGCCAGTCGCCGCCGCGGGCGCTGCCGTCGGCGACCGCGTCGCGCCAGACCGCCACCTGCTTGTCCACCTCGTCCAAAGAGGACAGTCCGTCGAACCGGCCGTGCAGTGCGGGCGCGAGGTGGTTCAGCGTGCCGAACGAGCTGGCCACGACGAGGAACCGGCCGCCGTCGCGCAGCAGCGGCGCGAACGCCCGCAGCAGCCGGGTGGTGCCGAAGTTGTTGACCTCGGCGTAGGCGCCGACGATCTCGCGCGGGTCGTCCTCGGGCCCGACGCGCATGACGGCGTTGCCGAACACGATGTCGACGCCGCCGTGGCGCTCGGCCAGCCGCTCCGCGAGGCGGCCGGCCTCGTGGGGGCCGGCGACGTCGAGGACCTCGCCGCGGACCCGGGCCCCGCCGGCGGGCAGTGCTTCGACGGCCTGGGCGACGCGTCCGGCGTCCCGGCCGGTGAGGTACACGGTGTCCTCAGTGGACAGCCGGGCGGCGAGCCCCTCGACGAGGGCGAGCCCCAGGCCTTGGGTGGCGCCGGTGACGAGGGCGACCTTCGCGGTCATGCGATTCCTTTCGCGAGCAGGGTTTCCGACAGGGCCCACAGGCGCTCGGCGCCTTCGGGGTCGAGCGCGTAGCGGGCCACGCCGTGCAAGGGCGGGGCTTCGCCTCGGCGGTCGATGGTCGCCGTCTCCTCGCAGTCGGCGAAGTAACGGCCGCCGATCCCGTCGAGCAGCGGTGACGTCGCGAGCAGGACCGACGTGGCGGCGCCCTGTTCCGGGGTCTTGATCAGCTCGGGCGGGACCTGGCCGCTGCCGCGGCCGCCGGTGTGGCGCTGGAGGTTCGTGTAGATCGCGCCCGGCATCAGCGCGTTCGCGGTGATGCCGTCCCGCGCCCAGCGGCGCGTCGCTTCGACGGCGAAGAGCACGTTGGCGGTCTTGGACTGGCCGTAGGCGAGCCACGGGTCGTAGCGCCGGAAGGCGAAGTTGACGTCGTCGAAGACCACCGGCGACTGCATGTGCCCGGTCGAGCTGACCACCACGATCCGGGCGGCACCGTCGGCGGCCAGCGCGCCGTGCAAGCCGGTGGCCAGGGCGAAGTGCCCGAGGTGGTTGGTGGCGAACTGCAGCTCCCAGCCCTGCGGCGTGTACCGCTCCGGCGTGGCCATCACCCCGGCGTTGTGCACGAGGACGTGCAGCGGGCCGCCCCAGGACCCGGTGAACGCGGCGACCGAGGCGGGATCGGCGAGATCCAGCGGCGCGACGCGCGGCGCGGTGCTGCCGGTGGTGGCGGCGATGTCCCGCGCGGCCCGCTCCCCCGCCTCGACGTCGCGGACGGCCAGGGTGACCTCCGCGCCGGTGGCGGCCAGAGCGCGCGCGGTCTCGACGCCGAGGCCGGACGACGCGCCGGTCACCACGGCCCGCCGGCCGGTGAGGTCGACGCCCCGGGCGACGTCCAGGGCGGTGCTGCTGAATCCGAAGGGGGTGGTGATCAGGTTCATGACTCCACGCTAGGACCGGTTCGACCATGCGAAAAGCGAAAGAAACGCAAACCTGGTATGCGTTGAAGTCATGTCCTTCTCCGCTGCGTCGCTGACCGCGTTGCGGGTGTTCCGCGAGGTCGCCGAGCGCGGCACCCTCACCGCCGCGGCCACCGCGCTCGGCTACACCCAGTCCGCGGTCTCCCGCCAGATCGCGTCCCTGGAACGCGCGGCGGGCACCCCGTTGCTGGAACGGCGCCACGACGGAGTCCGGCTCACCTCGGCCGGGCAGCTCGTGGTCCGCCGGGCCGCCGACGTCATCGACCAGCTCGACGCCACCGCGCGCGAGCTGGCCGGGCTGCCCGGCGACGAAGGGACGGTCCGGCTCGGCTGGTTCCCCACCGCGGGGGCCGACCTGGTGCCGCGCGCGCTCGCCGCCCTACGGCGCACCCACCCCGCCATCACCGTGCTCAGCCGCGAGGGCCGGACCCCGGCGCTGGTCCGCGCCCTGCGCGCCGGCACCGTCGACCTCGCGCTGCTGGCCTCCGCGCCGCCGTTCCGCCCACCCGACACCGAAACCCCGGCCCTGGTCCTGCGGACGCTCACCGAGCGCAGCCTGCGCGTCGCCGTGCCCGACGGCCACCCCCTCGCCCGCCGGGACTACATCGACGTCGCCGACCTGCGCGGGCACCGCTGGATCGGCGGCTCCGGCGAAGACCAGGCGATGGGCGTATGGCCCGGCCTCGACGAACGGCCCGAGATCGCCCACACCGCACGCGACTGGCTGGCCAAGCTGCACCTCGTCGCGGCCGGCTGCGGCATCACCACCGTGCCCGGCGCGCTCGGATCCGTGCTGCCGGCCGGAGTCCGGGTGCTGCCCGTCCGCGGCGGCCCCGGCGAGCGACGCCGCATCGTGCTCGCCCACGTCCCCCGGCCACTGCCGGAACCGGCGGCCCGCGTCGCCGCCGCCCTGCGGACCGCCGCCCTGGAAACCGCCACCTGATCGGGGTGGCCCCGGCGCGGCCCCACCGCTCAGAAGACGAACTGCTGCCCGCCGTCGATGTCGTACGTCGCGCCCGTCAGGGCGGTGTTGGTCATCAGGTGGACGGCCAGCGCGGCGACGTCGGCCGGGCCGACCACCCGGCCGATCGGGAGCTTCTCGCGCAGCTCGGCGCGGCGGTCCTCCAGCTGGTCCCCGAGCAGCGCCGCCGACAGCGGCGTGTCCACGAAGCCCGCGGCGATCAGGTTGACGCGCACGGGCGCGAGTTCGAGTGCGAGCGCCGCGGTGAACGGTGGCAGTGCCGCGGTCGCCGCCGACACAGTGCCCAGGCCGTGCCCGATGCGCCGGCCGCCGGTGCCGCCCATCAGCAGGATCGCCCCGCCCGGCCGCATCTTCGGAGCGGCGTGCCGGGCGATCTCGAGGGAGACGACGATGTGGTCGCTGACCGCCGTCCGCACGTCCTCGGCGCTCATCTCCAGCAACGGCCCGTAGTGCGGCCCGCCCGCGGTGACCAGCACGTGGTCGATCGTGCCGGGCAGGCTGCCGAAGAACTCCGCCACCGCCGCGGCGTCCGAGGCGTCGAACGCGGCGGTGCTGCGCGCACCGAGTGTTTCCGCCGCACGCTCGAGCTTGGCGGGGTCGCGGCCGGTGAGGACGACGTCGGCCCCCTTCGCGCGCGCCAGCCGCGCGGTCTCGAACCCGATGCCGGCGCTGCCGCCGATCAGCACGACCGTCTGTCCGTCCAGGTCCGTCATCCCGGCAGCTCCGTTCCCCCGGCCTTCCGGCCGGCGCCACGCCACGCTAGCGCTCCCCGGCGCCGCGCGATGTCACCCGATCGCCGGGTCTTCCCGGCGCGAACGGCTCAGCCACCGGGCTCGGTATCGGCCTCCGTCCCGGGTTCGTCCGGCACGACGACGAGGCTGACGACGCGGCGGATCCGGCCTTCCCGGGCGTTGCCCATCCGCGAGACGACCGCCCGTTCGATCTCCTCGACCATCGCGGCGAACTCCTCGTCGGACAGCCACACCGCCGCCTGCCGGTAGACCACGCCGTCGGCGTGGGGGTCGGCGTTCTCGTGGGCGAGGTAGCGGTCGAAATCGCCCATCAGCGAGGCCGCGAACGTCGTGTACGCCCGGCGGTGCTCCGCCAGGGTCATCGCCGCGCGCGCCGCGGGGTCGACGACCGCCTCCTCCTTGCGCACCCGGTAGCTGCGCTCCGTCGTGCCGCGCACCCGCCGCTCCTCGGCCACCTCCAGCACGCCCGCCTCGGCCAGCACCGCGATCTGCCGGTACATCGTCGCCGGCGCGATGTCGGGGATGCGCTCGCGAAGCTGCCCCGTGGTCAGCGGATCGGCGTCGAACAGCGCCTGCAGGATGCGCATCCGGACGGGGTGCAGGAGAAGGTCCGCGGTTGCCATGGACGAATGTTCTCACATGCGATACTGTTCCCACCACTGAGAACATTCGCATGATTGATAATGATGGGAGAAGCACTCATGGGGGACGTCGACATGACGGTCACCGCGGACGACGGACTGCGGCTGGCCGGCACCCTGACCCTGCCCGCGGGCGCCGGCCCGCACCCCGCCGTCGTGCTGCTGCACGGATCCGGACGGCTGGACCGCGACGCCAACACGGGCCGGCTCCGCATGGCGTATGGAGCGCCCATGGCGGCCGCGCTCGCGAAGGACGGCATCGCCACGTTGCGCTACGACCGGCGCGGGGTCGGCGCCACGCCCGGCGACTGGCGCGCGACCGGGTTCACCGACAACCGCCGCGACGCTGCCGCCGCCGTGCGCGCCCTGGCCGCGCGACCGGACATCCGCGCGAACGCCGTCGGCGTCGTCGGGCACAGCGAAGGCGCCATCCACGCCATGTCCCTCGGCGCGCACCCGGACGTCGCCGCGGTGGTGCTGCTGGCCGGGTTCGCCCGCCCGGGCGAGGACGCCCTGCGCCGGCAGGCCGGGATGATCGCCCGCGATCTCCCCGCGTTCGCCCGGCCGGCGCTGCGCGCGTTCGGCGGGCGGCAGCTGGCCCGGCTCAAGACGACGAGCACGGACGTCGCGCGCGTCGCCGGAGTCCCGGTGAACGCCCGGTGGCTGCGCGAGCTGCTCGCCCACGACCCGCGCGCGGACCTGGCGAACATCCGCGTCCCCGTCCTGGCGATCACCGGCGGCAAGGACATCCAGGTCGACCCCGCGGACCTGGACGTGATCCGCCGCCTGGTGCCCGGCGACGTCGAGGTCCACCGGATCGACGACCTCACCCACCTGCTGCGCCGCGACCCCGGCCGGCCGTCGGTGCGGTCCTACTCCCGGCAGCTGCGCCGCCCGGCCGACGCCGACCTGCTGGCCCAGGTCTCCGGCTGGCTCGCCCGCCGGCTCGGCGCGGCTCCGGCCGCCGACCGGCACTGACGAAATCCCATTCCGCAATTGTTCCCGGGCTCGATGCTGCCCATTTTTCGAAGGAAAGGCGAAAACGTGTCCCTCGCTTCCCCGGTTCGGCAAAGAAGTGGCCTCGCTCTTTTCTGGGCCGTCACGTTCACGACGAGCTGGGCCTGCTGGCTCGTCGCGATCCTGCTCGGCGGCCCGCCGACGAGCTTTCCCACGGTCGTCCCCTACCTGCTCGGCGGCTTCGGTCCGGTGATCGGCGCGATCGTGCTCCGGATCCGCCGTGCCCGCCGCGGCGAACCCGCCCCGGCGCACGCGGTGAGCTCCCGGCCGGGCGCGCGGTGGCTGTGGGTGCTGCCCCTGCTGGTGCTGGCCTCGGCCACCGTCGTCGTGGCCGCGCTGCTCGCGAAGCTCCTCGGCGGTCCCGAGCTCAGCTTGACGGCGGGACAGAACCTGATCGCGACCCTCGGCGGCCCGGTTCCGTTCGTGGTCAGCATGCTGATCGGCGGCCCGCTGGCCGAGGAGCCCGGCTGGCGGGGCACGGCCTACCCCCGCCTGCGCGCGTCGATGACCCGCCTGCGGGCCGGCCTGCTGCTGGGTGTCGTGTGGGCCGTCTGGCACGTGCCGCTGTTCTTCATCCCCGGAACCGTCCAGGCCGCGTTCGGCCTGCTCAGCTGGAGCGGGCTGCTGTTCACGCTCAGCGTCGTCCCCATGGCGCTGCTGACCGGCTACGCCTACGAACGCGGCGGCGTCCCGGCGTCGATCGCGGTCCACTTCGGCGTCAACACGACCATTGCGTTGCTCACCATCAATTCACCCGTGACGCAGGCGCTCGTCCTGGCGGTGCAGGCCGTCGTCGGGTTCGCCTTGCTCGGCCGACGCGGAAGCTAGCCGAGCCGGGTTCTGCGCCGTGGCTCAGTCGGGGGTGGGTTGCTCGCTGGGGAAGAGGATGCGTCGCAGTCGAGCCAGATCGCGTGTTGCTGGTAGCCGACGGGGTCGGTGCTCGGGTCGGCGGTGTCCGCTCGAGGTAGGCGATGAATTCGGCGACGAGGGCGGCCACCGCGTGACCGTCGCGGACGACGAGTCGCCGCAGCACGTCGATCCGCGGTGGTCGCCGACATCGCCGAATGGCTGGCGCCCAAGCAAAGCACGCTCGCCCGTTTCCTGCGCGGCCGCTGACGGCTACACGTCGAAGTGCGAGCCGCTTACGCCGTCGAGAAAGAGCAGCTCCGGGCGCCGCCGTCTCGCACGATCGATAGCGTGCCGGTCGCCGAACGGGCCCCGGAAATACCGCACGGCGCCGAAACGACCCCAAAGTGCGACGTTTCCTGATTCCACGTTCGCACATTCATGCCTCTTCGTGCGAACTTGCGGGCGTTTCGCGGATTCGATCGAAGAAAAGGCTAGCTTGGTAATCGGGCCCGGCAACCGGAATTGGTCGAGCACCGAAGGCGGGGGTGGGCGTGCCATCCGCACCTTGTCCGTCAAGCTGCATTCACTGGAGGGGGCAGACGTGTCGTTGCTCGTCACGTTCACCGGCAAGGTACTTTTGGCCAAAAGCGGACCGGACGCCGAATACCAGGTCTGGACCTACACCGTCCAGTCGTCGCAGAACGACCTGGCGACCGTACCGCGCATCGCGCTGGCCGTCCCGGCCGACATCGACGTCCAGGACCCGCGCCGGTATCCGAATGTGGCCGCGCTGAGCGGCGCGTTCCTCGAACACGACGCGAACCTCAGCCGGCAGTACGTGGGCAAGACGCTGACCACGCCGGCGATCGGGCCGCAGACCATCTCGTTCGTGGCACCGGCCGGGCAGACCGACCGGGAGGTACTGCTGGCCGGCGGGGCCGGCGGCCGGCCGTGGACGGTCCTGCCGTACGCCACGGCGGCCGGCGGTCCGGTGGCCAACGTGCAGACGCTCCCGGCGCCGAAGGCCGCGCCGCCGGTCGCGAACGGCCGCCCCGTCAACCAGTTCGCCGGCACGCTGCCCTACGCCAGCGAGGTGTTCGGCGTGTACCAGCCGCTGATGGGCTGGCGCGGCCGGCAGAACGCGCAGCACTTCACCGCCGGCGCGCTGACCCCCGACGAGCTCACCGCGATCGCCGACGAGCACCCGCTCACCGACGCGGTTCTCTCCCCGGTCGGCCTGGTGAACCTGTTCCGGGAGTACTTCTTCGAGTTCGACACGTTCCTCGGTACGCCGGCCGGGCACCTGTGGCTCAGCCCCGGCGGCACCGTCGAGCTCATCGAGACCAGCACCCGGCGCACGCTGACCGAGCAGACCGCGGAGCAGTCCGAGACGACCGATCGCAAGGTCGAGGAGAGCCTGACCGACCAGAGCGACGTCGCCGACGCCGTCAAGGAGTCCAACGCCAACGACACCACACTGGGTGCCGGCGCGTCGGGCGGCGGCGGCTTCGCCGGAATCTGGCACGCCGAGGGCAGCGCCTCGTTCAGCAACAAGACCACGACCAACCACTCGTCCGAGCTGACCCACAAGTACACCCGGACCCAGAGCAGCAAGGTGTCCAGCGAGATCACGCGCAACTTCAAGACCACGTTCAAGACCAGCACCGAGACCACCGACACCAACAGCCGTCGCTACGTGGTGCAGAACACCACCGACAAGCTCGTCAACTACGAGCTGCGGCGCAAGATGCGCAAGGTGGGCGTGCAACTGCAGCACCTGGGCAACCAGCTGTCCTGGCAGGTGTTCCTGGGGCTGTCGACGGACGCGGGCGGCACCCTCACCGGTACGGCGCCCGGCCTGCACCTGGGCATCGGGGAGATGGTCAGCGTGGTGCCCGCGCCCGATCTCACCTCGGTGACGAAGCCGGCCCCGCAGCCGATACCCGGGGAGAAGTCGGTGGTGTACCACCTGTCGGTGCCGTTCCAGCAGTCGCACGGCGGGGGCCCGGACAACGACTTGGACTACGAGACCGAGCCGGAGAACCAGGACCACGGCATCAACAAGCCGGTCGCGGGCGAGGCGAACATCATCCAGTTCTGGTTCCCGAACCCGCTGCCCGACCCGCCCGACGGGTACCAGGTGAGCAAGATCGGCCTGCTCGACTTCCACGGCGCGGACGTCCGGTTCGTCATCGACAACCCGGACCACGGCAAGCCGAACCCGGACGTCGCGCAGAACTCGTTCTCGATCCGGCTGACCCACGCCAACTTCCACGGCGCCATGGCCCTGCCGTTCGACGCGACGATCGTGTACGAGCCGCTGTCCGCGACCGTGCAGGCGATCAAGGAAGCGAACGCCGCCGCGCAGGCGGACTACGACCGGTCGGTGGCGCTGATCCTGCGGCAGGCGTACGCGAACGCGGTGGCCGACCGGCTCAAGACGGTCAGCGGGGTCAAACCGCGTCCGTCCGAGGACCTGCGCAACGAGGAGCGGCAGGCCGTCTACGCCCAGCTGATCCAGAAGCTGGAGTCGATCGTCCCGGACAAGCACCTGGCGTCCGAACTGATCCGCCAGATGTTCGACGTCGACCAGATGCTGTACTTCGTGGCGCCCGACTACTGGCGCCCCGGCGCTTCGACCGGCGCGGCCGGCGCGACCTCGCTGGGCCGGTACGAGGTGCCGCCGGCCATCTGGCTCCCGTCCGACGCGCCGCAGTACATGAACAAGAACGACCCGCTGCTCGGCGAGACCGTGCTGACTTGGTACTCGCACACGTCGTCGGAGAACAAGCCGGGCGCGATCGCCACGAACCTCGGGGACGGGTACGACCCGGGCAAGCCGCCGTCCGAGCAGGAGTACCGGGTCAACTACCTGATCACCGGGAGCTCGCAGCCGGCACCGATGGGCAGTTCGCTGGGCTGGCTTATCCAGACCGACGGCGACGCGCGGCGCAACGAGTTCCTCAACGCCGCGTGGGTCAAGGCGGTGCTGCCCATCCGGCCGGGCTTCGAGTCGGCAGCGTACGACTGGCTGACGAAGGCCGGTGTGGAGGGCACCGAGAACCTCACGCTGACCTACGACTGGCAGGCCGGGGATCCGCCGGAGTGGCGGGGCAAGCAGATCGGCGAGGTGCTCACGCTGCTGGCCGCGGAGCTCGAGGCGGCCAACACCACGATGGCCAACACACTGGCCACCGAGACCGTGTACCAGACCGGGTTCGACCCGCTGGACGGCGGGTTCCGGCCCGCCGACCCGTACCAGATCTTCGACCAGTGGGTCGAGGTCCTGCCCACCGACCAGGTCGTCGCGGTGGAGGTCACCTACGACCCCAAGACCGGTCAGCAGGTGTAGGATGGCCACCCCGACCTCGCCCGGTGGGATAACGCCGCCGACGCCGCGACGGATGGACAGCTACAGCCCGGCGGAGTCGGCGGCGTTCGCCGACAAGGAACGGGACTTCTTCGCCGGGCACCCCAGCACGCCGGACACCGTCATCGAGGTGCTGTCCCCGTTCGGCAAGTTCAAGATCGACAGCTACCCCAACCCGAGCGTCCCCGCGGACATCCACTACGTCGTCTTCTTCTCCAACAACGCCACGAAGGAGACCTTCGAGGTACACGGGACCCTCGCACGCGCCTATCTGGACCTGGTCCGCAACAGATCGGGTGTCACCGATTTCCCGATCGCCGACACCCGCCACCCCGTCGCGGAACCGCGTGGCGACATCTCCTACTTCAGTGCCTACTCGCTGAGGTGGGTGCAGGCCACCAACGCGGTGATCAAGAAGTTCTACAAGCCCTACGACCCCGCTCGGGCGTCGAACCCGGCGAAAGTGCACGAGTTCGACCCGGTCGACGGGAACACCCTCGTCGGCTACTCCGAGGAGTACCCGATCGCCTCCGACGCGCTGACCTTCAAGAACTGGAAGGACGTCGCGGATCTGGGCAAGTACAACCCGAGTATCGGGGTCCGCACGGTGGGCATGCCGTCGCAGATCCTCCTCCACGAGACCGCGGGCTTCGGTGACCTCTCGATCGCCGGGATCCGGAAGTCCGCCGAAGGGGACTTCCTGATCCCGCACTTCTGCGTCAACAACCTGGACGCCAAGGGAAAAGGGAGCATTCTGCAGTTCGTGGACGTCGCCACCAAGGTGTTCCACGGCGAGCACACCAACAACCGGGCGGTCGGGATCGAGTTCGTCAACGCCCCGTTCGAGAGCTTCACCCGGGACCGGCCACCCCGGCCGATCTTCAACCTCGTCACCAGTGACCGGGGCGTCTACCTGCAGACCAAGCTGCCCGCTCGCCGGGATCTGTTCATCCCGCTCGAGTTCGCGACCGAGGCGGGAGACTCCCACCACGAGCTGAGGATCAAGAAGGACAAGGTGCTCAACCTCGCCGCGCTCAAGGCGGGGGTCGGCCCGGACAAGAAGAAGGTCGTCGAGGAGACCGGCGACGAGGTGGTGCTGAAGTTCGTCAAGTCCGGCAAGTTCGAGCACCTGGCTGCGCTCGTCTCCGCGCTGGTCGGCAACAAGCTGGTCAAGGGGATCGACGACCTGGCCAAGGAGGAGTTCTGGCGGCCGGTGATGCGGGTCGACGGCAAGCCGTTCTACATCTTCGAGAACGGCTGGCTGCCCAACCGCAAGGCCCCGTCGCCGTTCGACATCGGCAGCCACTTCTTCGTGAACCCGGGCACCCCCGGCCTGCTCACGCACGTGCTCATCGGCGGGCACGGTGACGGCGCGACCCAGTGCCTCTACCTGTACCTGAAGTTCGTCCGGCGGGTGCCGGTGGCCTCGATCCTCCAGGTGCTGGTGGACCTGCTGACGTCCGCGCGCACGCCGGCCGAGACGGCCGGGTTCACCTTGCGGAGCACGGTCGTTCTGGTCGACGGGGTCGGCTACCGGACCCCGCAGCACCCGATGAGCAAGAAGTTCACCAGCATCGTCGAACTCGACGAGGCGCTCATCGAGAAGGCCGCCGCACCCGCGAAACCGGCAGCGCCGAGCAAATAGGCCGGCCTCGCGTTCGACTGGGATACTTCGCCGGTGATGCCGGAAGGACGCCGATGAGCCCCGGCGCGGAGCTGGGGATCGCCCTGCCGGCGGTCGGGGCCCTGGCCACGACGACGGTGATGGCCGGGCCACGCACGTCGGATCGCCGCGCTGCGGGACGAGGACTCCGACCTCGTCCTGCGGGGCGGAGCCTGGGTGAACGGCGTCAACGGTCGATCACCGGAGGGCGGCGAGCGGCGAAGTCGCCGACTGTTACCGGCGCTTTACCCGTTCGGTCGCTTGCCGACGATTGGTGACCGGCAAATAATTTCCGGCAGTCGATAATTTCAGTGAGGAGCCGAAGTGGAGCCGGCGTTAGGGCTCGACCCGGACACGGCAGATCTTGTCCGGCCGTACTTCCGCACCCATGGACGTACGCGGCCCACGCGCACGCTCCCCGTCGAAACGCTCATCGCGGCAACCGAGCGAGGCCGTACTCCGGAGCACGGCTGCTCCCGGGAAGAGGCAGCGATCTGCCTCCTGTGCCGCTCGTCGCAATCGGTCGCGGAGATCGCCGCGTATCGGCGAATTCCCCTGGGCGTCGCACGGGTCCTGGTGTCCGACCTCGCCGACCGTGGCCTGGTGACAGTGCAGGACATGCGACTGGCCCCCGGCGATCGTCCCAGCATCAGCTTCATGGAGCGGGTTCTTCGCGGTCTTCACGCCATGACGTAGTCACTCTCGCCGCACGCCGGGGCTGCGGCGGTGGCTGATCCCGGCGATCCGGCACCGAGATCAGCCTGCCCGCGGTGATCAGCCGGTCGAGACGATCCGCCACCGGTTGGCGGCGGCGCCGTTGTCGGGTCCCTGGACGGCGAACGCGCCGGCGGTGGCCGAGCCGTTCGCCACCGTCAGCAGCTTGCCGCTGTTGACGTTGCGGATCTTCGCCGTGCCGTCGCCCTGGTCGACGACCGTCCACCGGTGGTCGGCGGTGCCGTTGTCCGCCCACTGCAGGACTTGCGCGCCGTCCACTGTGGACATGTCCTGCACGCCGAGCACCTTGCCGCTGTTGGCGTTGCGGAAGCGGACCGCGGTCCCGTCGGCGACGATCTCCCAGTTGTGGTCCGCGGTGCCGTTGTCGGTCCACTGCAGCGCGCGGCCGCCGTCGGCGGTGGACATGTTCTCGATGCCCAGCAGCAGCCCGCTTCCCACGTTGACCAAGTGGGAGGCCGGCCCGCCGGTGTTCCAGTACACCGTGTAGGTGAAGCCCTGCGCGTCGTAGAACGGCACCAGGCCCACCGTGGCACCGTTCGCCTTGGCGCTGAAGGACAGCGTGCTGCCGCTGGTCCGGGTGATCGAGCTCGGGTCGAGGGTGGGCAGCCCGGTGAGCGTGCCGTTCCCGTAGTTGCCCGCCAGGACCACCGGCCCGTAGGTGACCGCCGCGACGTTCGTGTTGTCGTTGGCCGGCCGCAGGACGACCTTCATCGGCAGCCGGACGGTGACCGTGTCGCCGGTGGCCCACGAGCGGGTCACGGTGGCGTAGCTGCCGGGGGTGGTGGCGATGTTCTGGGCCACGCCGTTGACGGCGACGGTCGCCCCGCTGGTCCAGCCCGGGATGCGGATGCGCAGGTCCCAGGTCCCGCCGACGTTCCCGGTGATCCCCAGCGTGGTCGTGTCGCCGGCCGGGAAGGACGTCGTCTGGGTGACGGTGATGCCGCGCTCGGTCCAGTTCAGCACCGAGGGCAGGAACTGGTTCACGATCAGTGTCGTACCGGTGCGGAAGTAGATCGAGTCGGCGAGCTTGGTCTGGGTCTCCAGCCCGCTGCCCTGGCAGCACCAGAACGAGTTGTAGTCGGTGCTCCACGTGCCGCCGCCCCACGCCGGGCCGAGGCCGCGGCGGCCGCCGGGGTTGAGCGAGCTGAAGTAGGTGACGTGCCCGTGGCCGTCGGCCGGGTTCTGCTGGCCGATCATCTGGTTGAGCACCGCCCGCTCGTAGTAGTCGGCCAGGTCGGCGCGGTCCGGGTAGAGCGTGATCAGTTCCCTGGTCAGCTTGAGCATGTTGTAGGTGTTGCAGCTTTCGCACGTGTCCTGGTTCAGGTACGCGGCGATGGCGTTGGGTGCGCGGAAGTGCTCGGCCTGGCTGTTGCCGCCGATGGCGTAGGTGTGCGCGCCGACGGTGATCGTCCACGCGGTGGTGGCGATGTCCCGGTAGCGGGTGGTGCCCGTGGCTTGGTACTCCCGCGCGGCGCCGATCCACTTCGGGATCTGGGTGTTGGCGTGCAGCCCGTTGAGCTGGTCACGGCCGGCCGCCAACGGGTCGAACACGGCTGCGTGGTCGAACCGCTGGGCGACGGCCAGCCACCGCGTGTCGCCGGTGTCCAGGGCGAGATCGGTCAGCACGGCGTTCATGCCGCCGAACTCGGTGCCCAGCACCGACTGCATCTGGCTGTAGCCGAGCCGGCCGGTTCGCCGGTCGACCCACGCCGCCAGGTTCAGCAGGACGTCGCGGGCCTGGGTGCTGCCGATGTACCGCCACACGTCGAGCAGGCCGGCCATGGTCTTGTGGACGCAGTAGTAGGGCACGTTGCCGTTCGACAGGCGTCCGGCCTCGAGGCTGTCGAAGTCGGCTTCGGGAAAGCCGGACAGGTACCCGGCGGTGTACCCGGCCGCGGCGTTGTTGGCTTGGCACTTGGCCAGTTCGGCGACCAGGTAGGTGGCCTTGTCCCGGGAGGTGGTGTCGCCGGCGACCGCCCACAGCTGCGCCCACGCCGTCAGGAAGTGCCCCTGCACGTGGCTGCGGAACGGGAAGCTCGGCGCGTCCCAGCCCCCGTTGCTCGCGGCACCGTTGGTGGAGAGCCGGTGGTTGGCCCGGAAGTTGTACAGCAGCCGGTCGACGTCGACGAAGCGCAGGTAGCTCTGCGTCCGGTTCTGGTTGTCCAGCCACCGGCTCGCGGTGAGCCGCACCTGCCCGAGGGCGAACGGGGAGGCGGCCACGCCGACCGCCGCGGGCACCGCCCCGGTCGCCGCGTCGGCGAATACTCCCCCGAAGGCCGGTCCGGCGGTGGAAGCGAGAGTGGTGGCACCGACGGCGCGCAGCCACTGCCGCCGGGTGTAGGAACCGGTCACCGAAGTTCTCCGTTCAGCGCGGAAGGAGCCGGAAGGGTCACCCGATCGCCGGGTAGGACGTGCTGTCGTGCTCCAGGTCGGCCATGCCCCATGGGCCGGGGCCGTAACCCGTGTTGTCGCCGAAGTAGCCGGATGACGCAGCTGGTGTTGGCACAGAAGGAAGTCCTGCGCGGCGGCGTTGCCTGCCGCGTACTTGGGAGGCGCCGGAGGCGACCGGACCGGCGGAGGCCGCGATCAGCCCGCGGGCGCAATCGGCGAAACGTTTGCAGCGCAGACACCATGAACTCCTTTGTTCATCGGTAAGGAACAGCGCGCCGTCCGGCCGTTTTCCGGCACATCAAGTAGCGCCCTCGACCTCGTCGTGGGGCTGTCGCTCCAAAATGTTAACGCTAACATTTCAGCGCCGACTCGTCCGTGCTCGGGCGTCCGGATTGGCTTACCACTATCGACGAACAGCGGGCCGGCGTCAAGACGTCGATCCGCGGCGCAGGCCCCGAAGCCCTGCTCCGGTCGTCCACAGTGGAACCCGGTCGCCCCGCGAGCCCACCCGGCCGTGCCACGACCGGGTGATGTTGCACAGCGCAGCCGGACCTAACCGAGACGTAGCACCGCCGTAATGAAGCGTCACTACGGTCCCCGGGACATGTCGATCGGGCAGATGACGGATCCGGCGCCGGTGGCGCTTCCCAGAGGCCAACGGGCACTACCGGAAACGGAAGCGGAGCAGGTGAACGCGCGAGGATGGTGGCTGCCCGTCTTCGGCGCGGTGCTGGGCGCCGGGCTTTTCCTGGTGGTGCGCGGCAGTCTCACCGACGACAGCTACATCACCCTCGCCTACGCGAAGAACCTCGCCGTGCACGGCGAATGGGGCATCATCCCCGGCTCGCCCGCGAACTCCGCGACCTCCCCGCTGAACGTCCTGCTCCTCGCGGCGCTCACCCTGGTGACGCGGGTGGCCGGCGACCCGCACCCGGTCGTCGCGCTCGGGATCCTGACGGTCCTGTGCGGCGGCGCGCTGGGCTGGGCCTGGCAGCGCCTGGGCCGCACCCTCGCCCTGCCTCCCGCCGCCGGCGTCCTCGGCGTCACGCTGGTCCTGGTCAACCCGTTCGTGTTGTCCGCCATCGGTCTCGAAGTCCTGTTGATCCCCGCCGTCCTGCTGGTGCTGACGGTCTTCGCGCTCGAAGGCCGGCCGATCCTGTTCGGCGTCACCGCCGGGCTCACCGTCCTCACCCGGCTCGACCTCGTCGTGTTCGTCGTGGTGATCGCGCTCAGCGCGCCCGCGATCCGGCGGCGGCTGCTGCCGGCCGCCGGTTTCGCCGTGCTGACGGCCGCGCCGTGGTTCGTCTTCAGCTGGGTCGCCTTCGGCTCGTTCGTGCCCGACACGCTGGCGATCAAGCAGACGCAGGTGGGGCTGTTCGCGCCGTGGACCTACAGCACCGGGCCGGTGATGTACTACCTCGGCTACCCGGTCACCGTGCTCGTGGCGTTCGTCCCGGCGCTGCTCGGCGTGGTCGCGCTCGCCGTGTGGGCGGTGGCGCGGTTCTCGGTGCGCTGGCCGGAGTTCCCCGCGCTCGGCCCGGTCGCGGCGCTGGGTGCCGGCGGGATCCTCTACTTCGTCGCCTACTCGTTCATCGGCGTCGGCCCGTTCCACTGGTACTACGTGGCTCCGACGACGACGGTGAGCAGTTTCGCCGTCGCGGCCTTCGGGGCCTGGTTCGGGCAGGCACGCGCGCGGACGGCATTGCGCACCGGTCCCCCGCTGCTGGCGCTCGGGCTGACCGGGGTGCTGGTGCTGAGCGCGGCGGCCGTCGACGCCGCGCAGGGCGTGCCGTGGAAGTCGCCGGTCATCTTCGGGAACTGGGCCAGCGCGCAGGACTACGCGCGGGTCGGCAAGGAGCTGGACGCGCGGCTCGACGGCGCGAGCGTGGCCAGTCCCGGGGAGATCGGCACCCTCGCGTACTACTGCGAGTGCGCCATCATCGACGAGTTCTCCGACCGCGGCCACGCGAAAGAGCTGGTCGAGCAGCGGATCGCGACGGCGAACCCGCTGATGAGCCTCGCGCTGCGGATGAACTACCACTGGCTGGACCGCTCGATCACCCCGCGCAAGCCGGACTACCGGCTGCAGTACGGCTCGGGGCCCGCGACCGGGCCGGACAGCTGGCAGGTGCAGTCCGCGGCCAAGGGCGTCGGCCACTTCACCCTCACCCGCGAACCGTGACCGTGGCACAGCGGCGGGACCCCGCCGCCGAGATCGCGGCCCCGGAGTCCCGGCCGCGGCGCTGGGTGCTGCCCGGCGCGGTGGCCGTGGTGTCCGCCCTGGTCTTCGCGGTGGTGCGCCCGCACCTCGTCGACGACACGTTCATCACGCTGGCCTACGCGCGCAACCTCGCCTTCCACGGGCACTGGGGGCTGATCGCGGCCGAGACGTCGAACACCGCGACGTCGCCGTTGAACGTCCTGCTCCTCGCCGCGCTGACCCTGGTCCTGCGCGACGCGGTGCTCGCCGCCGGCGCGCTGTTCGTGCTCTGCCAGGTCGCGCTGGCCCTCGCGCTGCGCCGGGCCGGCGACCGGGCGGGGCTGCCGGCCTGGTTCGCGCCGGCCGCCGTCGCCCTGGTGACGGTGAACCCGCTGCTGCTGTCGTCGATCGGGCTCGAGGTCGAGCTCGGCGCGGCCGGCATCGCCTGGCTGCTGGTCTTCGCGCGGGAACGGCGGCCGGTCGCCCTCGGCGTCCTGACCGGGCTGCTCGCCCTCGTCCGGCTCGATCTGGTCGTGGTCGCGCTGGTGCTCTTCGCGCTGCGACGCCGGTTCTGGGAGAAGGCGTGGCAGTCGGTGCTCGCCGCGGCGGCGGTCGCGCTCCCCTGGTTCGCCTTCAGCTGGGTCGTGCTCGGGTCGGCGGTGCCGGACACGGTGATCATCAAGACCCTGCAGAAGTCCTGGGGACAATGGGACTTCGGCAACGGCCCCGGGCTCTACGCCGAGGTCTTCCCCTTGGCGACGATCGCGTCCTTCCTCCCGGCCGCGCTCGCCCTGCTCGCCTTCGCGCTCTGCGTGGCGGACGCGGCCCGGGGAGGCCCGCTGTGGGCCCGGGTGCGGCCGTTCGTCCCGCTGGTGCCCGCCGGGATCGCGCACTACCTCGCCTACACGCGGCTGCACGTGCCGCCGTACCACTGGTACTACGGACCGAGCCTGGTCGCGGCGACGCTCTTCCTCGCGGCCGCCGCGACGGCCGCGGTCCGCGTGCCGGCCCGGGTGGTGGCCGCCGTCGCGGTCGCGGGCGTGCTGGCGGTCAGCGTCGGGGCCTACGCGGCCGATGGCCTGCCGCGGCGGTTCGCGCCGCTGATGTCCAACCACGACGCGACCGCGGACTACGAACGGATCGGACCGGAGCTGGGCCGGCTGGTCGGCGGCGGCACCGTGCGCAGCGGCGGCGAGATCGGCGTGCTGGCCTACAGCTGCGGCTGCGCGATCGTCGACCTCTTCGACGACCGCGGCGCCGTCGGGCCGGCCATCACCGAGCGCGAGGCCCACCTCGGCGCGCTCGGCCGGGCGCTGGTCGACGTCAACTTTCGGTTCTTCGACTTCGGCGACCAGCCGATCGTCACCGACTACGCCCTGGTGCGCGGCGATCCGCCGCCCGGTGCGCTGGCCCACTGGACACTGACGTCGCCGTGGGCCGGCACCCAGCAGCTGTATCTCGTCCGGGGCAACGGAAGCGGAGCTTGAGCATGACCGACCTCATCACGCAGCGCGGCCTGTACGCGGGCCCGGCGCCGATCGTCAGCAAGGACCTCTACGCCGAGGTCCGCACCGGTTCGGCGGTCCGGGACCGCGACGCGGTCCGGCTGGCCCCGGCCACGAAGGTGTCGGGCAACACGTACTTCGGCCGGTTCCCGGCCTCCTACTGGCAGCGCTGGTCCACGGTGACCGAGGTGTCGGTCGAAGCCGTCGTCACCGGCACCGGCCTGCTGTCGATGGGCGCCTCCGACGTCGAAGGCGAGCCCCGCGTGGTGGCCGCCGAGCAGGTCGCCGACGTCAA